>CP003801.1:1057595-1410127 GCA_000299115.1 alpha proteobacterium HIMB59
CAGGTTTAAAACCCCCTAAACAGATCGTTGCACATGGTTGGTGGACTAACGAAGGTGAGAAAATTAGCAAAAGTCTAGGGAATGTAATCGATCCTATTGAATTAATTAATGTTTATGGACTTGATCAAGTTAGATATTTCTTAATGAGAGAGGTTCCTTTTGGCAATGATGGTGATTTTTCAAAAGACGCAATGATCAACAGAATAAATGGAGATTTATCTAATAATTTTGGAAATTTAATGCAAAGAGTATTAAGTTTTATATTTAAAAATTCAAATCAAACAATTGATTTTACAGATAAAGTTTTAAATTTTGATATTTATCAAAACATCATTTCATCACAAAACAATCTATTTGAAATGATGGATAAGTATAGTTTTGATGGTTATTTAAAAATTATTTTTGGCCATCTAAATGATTTAAACACCTATGTCGATAAATCAGCTCCTTGGGAGTTAAGAAAAACAGATCAAGCAAGAATGAAGGAGGTATTAGATCAAATATCTTTGTGTATTCTTAAAATCACTCAATATTTAGCTCCATTTATACCCAATGGTGCGGAAAAAGTTTACTCCACATTTGGACTAGATGGAACTTATCTTAGCTTTGATAAATTTGAAGAAATTTTAGAAAAAAAATCACTTAAAATATCAAAGCCCGAACCCGTATTTATGAGAATAGATGGTTAAAAGTCGTGTTAACAGACGCACATGTTAATTTTTCCCATAAAGATCTCATTAATTCTGTAGATCAAATAATAACTGAAGGAAGAGAAGGGGGAGTCTCGAGATTTTTAGCTGTGAACTCTAATTTATATGAAATTGAAACTGACTATAATTTGGTAAAAAGTTATGATTTTATTGACCTTTCTATCGGTCATCATCCATATCTATGTAACGAGGTAGATGAGGATAGCTTCAAAGTATTATTAGATAAACATATTGAATCTTATAAAACCAAGATAAAGGTTATTGGTGAAACTGGTCTTGATTTCAGTTATGATGTAAAACCAATAAATCAAATTAAATCTTTTAAATTACACATTGAATCAGCTATAAAAAATCATCTTCCAATTTTAATCCATGTTAGGGATGCTTTTGAGGAAACATATAATATCTTATCTGATTACAAATCAGAGCTTAAGACAGTTTTAATCCATTGCTTTACCGGAGATGATAATTATGCCGAGAAATTTATGGAACTTGGGTGTTATTTTTCAATTACAGGCATAGTTACTTTCAAAAATGCTGATAAACTTAGAGAAACAATAAAAAAACTACCAAAAAATAAGATTTTTTTTGAAACTGATTCCCCTTATTTGACACCAGTTCCTAGAAGAGGGGAAATCAACAAACCTTCCTTATTAAAGTATATAATTGAGTATTATTGTGAGCTTACAGGTGAAAATTTTACTGATATTGCTCATATTTCATCAAAAAATTATGAAAGATTCATATCATGTCAGCCTTAAAAATAACTATATTGGGTTGCGGTTCTAGTTTTGGAGTCCCTTTATTTCATAATATTTGGGGTAAATGTGACCCAAAGGAGCCAAAAAATATAAGATCAAGACCATCTATTTTAGTTCAAAAAAACGGTAAAAATTTACTCATAGACACTAGTCCGGACCTTAAACAGCAGATTTTAAGCAATAAAATAGAAAATATTGATGCTGTTTTTTACACCCATGAGCATGCAGACCATACACACGGTATCAACGAACTAAGATCTATAAATCTTATTCATGGCAAGATTATTCCTTGTTATGGAAATGAGCAAACTATGGACAAAATAACTAATAGTTTTAATTATCTCTTTGAAAATACTGAGAAAAGTTATTATCCAGCAATACTCTCAAAAAATCTTTTTGTATCTAAAGAATTTGAAATTTTTGGAATAAATATAAAGCTTATAAGCCAAAATCATGGAGATATTGACTCAATTGGCTTCATTTTTGACAATAAAATTGCCTATAACTTAGATGTTAAATATTTCTATGACCAGGATGAATACTTTAAAAGTATTGAAAATATTGATCATTGGATTGTCGGATGCTTAAGAATTGATCCACATATTTCACATGCTTCTTTATCAGAAGTAAAAGAGTGGTTAGATGTTGTTAAACCCAAAAATGCTTATTTAAGTCATATGACGGCTCATTTGGATTATAAAGATACATTAAATTATTTAGAGAACGAGAATTACATGCCAGCGTATGATGGTCAAATACTGGAAATAAAATAAATTTGATATATGTATTTCCTATAATATATATTATGCAACAAATAGATGTATAAATGTCAATAAACTCCGTAACTAAACACTTATCAGAAATAGCCCCTGACCTAATTGTTATAGAGCATGAAAAAGAAACAGCGTCAGCAGAAGAAGCTGCAGAAGTTCATGGTGTCTATGTTGGGCAAATAGTAAAAACCATGGCTTTGGTTGTAGAAGATCCGATTTTAGTGATGATAGCTGGTGACATGAAGCTGGATAATAAGAAATATAAAACCACCTTTAACAAAAAGGCGAAAATGCTGAATCCTGAAGATACCATGAAAATCACCTCCCACCCTGTTGGTGGAGTTTGCCCATTTGGCCTGCCAGAAAAGTTAAAAATATATGCAGATATAAGCTTAAATGACTATGAAAAGGTCATTCCTGCAGCTGGTTCTAGAAATAGTTCAGTTATAGTAGATAGAGCAAGACTCATAAGTCTGCTTGATGCCAAAATAATTGACGTTTCGGTAAAAAAGTAACTATTTTTTAAATAACTCTCTATTCACTACTCTAGGAGCAGCTGCAAACGTTGCTGCTGTCATAAAAGTGCCGAAAATCAATAAAAAATGGGCCGCCACAGTGATACCAAATACAATAAATGAACCAAAATATATTGAAAAAATGATACACCACATCCAGGACAAGAGCTGCATTATAAGGTGTCTCATGGCTACACTAGGAATTGCTCTAAGAGGATTCCACTCTGCATCCATAATCCCATTGTAAATACTTAAGAAAAGATTTTTCATAGCTCTTATACATGCGACAGAATTGACCAGATCACAAAAATTTCAATAAATTAAACAATTATTTGAATAAATAGGGAATTTTCACAAAAACCTTGAAAAATATGGTTTTTTTAAATTATTATCAAAAAAAACTTGAATTCTTTATTTTTCTTTAATTTCTGTCCCCATTTAACTATAAATTTTATACCAATAGACCCCCTTTTATTTCCATTTTTTTGCGTTTTTAGCTATATTGAAATAAGAAGGAGTATAAATCCTTATAAAAAAATGTTGAATTTGCTATTGTTTTTTAAAAAAAAATAGCAATAATATTATGCTCAAATTTTCATTAATATTCTCTTTTTTATCAATTGTCGTAATTTGCGAAGCAAAAATTATAGTTTTTTAGAGGATTTTGGCTTATTTGATTTATGACTCTATTAGATGGTGGCTCTATATTTATTAATTCTCAATCATTTATTAAAAAAATCATAAAAACTATTATTGCACCCTAAAAAAATTCAAATAATAAAATAAAAATATGTCTTAAATTATGATTTAACTTATTAATAAGCATTTAAAGACTTAATTATTGCTGATTTATATAGTTTTTTATTAATTGGTTAAAAAGATCTATCCTTTGTATTTTTCTTAAATTTAATTTCTTTGATTAACTCATAAAAATCAAATTTTTAATTCTTGAGTTATTTTGTATAACAAAAAAAAATTGTTTTTAAAATAATATAGTAAAAACAGTATTTTAATTTAAATATTTAATAATTTATTTAATTTAAAAATTTCCTGCTTTAGCAAATTTCTTTCTATCATTCGGGTCTAAAAATTTTTTTCTTAATCTTAGACTTATTGGCGTAACTTCTAATAATTCATCAGAATTGATATAAGTCATCATTTCCTCTAAAGACATAATTTTGGGTGTTACCAGAGTTACAGCCTCATCTGATCCAGATGCTCTAACATTTGTCAATTGTTTGCCTTTTAGAACGTTAATTTCTAAATCATTATCTCTACTATGTTCTCCAACTACCATTCCTTGATAAACTGGAGTTTGATGTTTAATAAACATAACTCCTCTATCTTGTAATTTCCAAATAGCATAAGCAATGGCTTTACCATGACCTGTAGAAATGAGAGCCCCTGCTCTTCTTTCGGTAATTTCGCCTTTAAAAGGTTTGTATGAATGAAAAACTCTATTAATAACACCGGTTCCTCTTGTATCTGTTAAAAACTTACTTTGATAGCCTATGAGCCCTCTTGAAGGAGCAATAAACAATAATCTAGTCTTATCAACCCCAGACTGTCTCATATCTAACATTTCAGCTTTTCTTTGATTCATGCCATCAATCACAATACTTGAAAATTCCTCATCGACATCGATTGTGACCTCTTCATATGGTTCGCACTTAATTCCATCAATTTCTTTATAAACAACCTTTGGTCTGGATAGAGTTAGCTCAAACCCTTCTCTTCTCATAGTCTCTATCAAAACACCTAACTGCAATTCCCCTCTTCCGCCAATTTCAAATGAGTCTTTGTTCTCATTCTCAGAAAATGTGATTGCAACATTTGTTTCAGCCTCGGCCATTAAACGATTTCTTATTAATGTGGAGGTAACTTTTTTTCCTTCAGTACCAGCCAAAGGAGAGTCGTTAACCATTATATTGATTGACATTGTTGGCGGGTCAATTGGTGTTGATTTAATTGGTATTTTTACCTCAGGCGAGCAAATAGTATCTGCTACTGATGAAACAGAAAGACCAGCAATACAAACAATATCGCCAGTATTAACTTCATTAACAGGTATTTTTTTCATTCCTTCAAACTTAAGTAACTTCGTAAGTCTTCCAGTTTCAACTATTTGGCCTGAAAGATTTAACGCATGGACACTGTCGTTTATTTTTGCTGAACCTTGCTCAACTCGTCCAACTAAACATCTTCCTAAGTAAGGATCTGAGTCCAAAAGCGTTGCTAGCATGGCAAAAGGTTTAGAATTATCAACATCAGGAGACGGTACATGAGAAATAACCTGATCTAATAGTGGTGTAAGATTATTTCTTTCATTATCAAGGTCAGTTACGCACCAACCGCTTCTGCCAGAGGCATACAATACTGGAAAATCTAATTGATCAGAATTCGCATCAAGAGATACAAATAAATCAAAAACCTCGTTTAATACATCATCAGGTCTTGCATCAGATTTATCAATTTTATTTATGACCACTATTGGCCGTAAACCTTGACTCAGAGCCTTTCCAAGAACAAATTTTGTTTGGGGCATTGGACCCTCAGAAGAGTCAATAAGCAAGATAACCCCATCAACCATAGATAAAACTCTCTCAACTTCCCCACCAAAGTCAGCATGACCTGGTGTATCAATAATATTAATTCTCGTATCATTGTAGATAATAGAAGTTGGCTTCGCCAAAATCGTAATTCCTCTTTCTTTTTCTAAATCATTAGAGTCCATTACTCTTTCATTGACTTCTTGGTTATCGCGGAAGATACCGCATTGTTTTAATAAATTATCAATTAGGGTAGTTTTACCGTGATCAACGTGCGCAATTATAGCAAGATTCTTGATGGTATTCATTTTGGATAGATGTCTTATAGAGTAAAATTATTGATTTAAAAGTTTATTTTTGGCTTCAGTTATTAGATTAGAGAGATAATTGTTTCCGTCTTTATCTGGGTGGAATTTTTTCATTAAATTGTAATAAGATTTCTTAATTTCCTCGTCATTTGCCCCTTTTGAAAGACCTAAGATTGAGAGTGCCTCCTCTTCAGTCATTGAGCCTGAAGCTGATGATGATTGAGAGTTTTGGAAAGATTGGTTTATTAATAAATTTAAAATATTAAAACCTCGGGTATCGTTTGTTTTCAATTCACTCAATAATTCCTCTACTTGATTTTTAGTTAATTGAGTTAAATTTTTATCTTTGAATTTTCCATCGATTATTTCAATATTTGCGTTCCTACTTTGAATATTAATTTCAATATTCAAATATTTGGTTTTAATTTTTGGTTTAATCTTGCTTCCAAAAGAAGATCTTGAAAATAAATTAAACAAACTCAATAAAGATGAAATTCTTCTAAAAAATAAAAGTGCAGGAGCCAATGCAACCGGTAAGAAATTTAGTTTTCCTGAAAAAATTAATAACAATCCAATCGCAACAATAAAAAAAATTATAAAATATTTCTTATATTCTTTAGATATTTTATTTCCAAAAAAGAAATAAATACACAAAGCTATTATAGATAGAAAAATTAAAATTTTGATCATCTGAGATTTATTCTCAATTGTTTTATTCTTTGTTCTCTTCCACAGCTATATTTATAATAATTATACCTAATAGGATTTTTCTTATAATAATCTTGATGATAATCTTCGGCTAAGTAAAAGTTTTTAAAAGGCAAAACTAGGGTTTGTACTTTTTGATTATGATTATTTTCAATTTTTAAAATGTAGTCATTGATTATTTTTTTTAATTTTTCATCACTAGTAAAAAATGCACTTTTATAAGAATATCCTCGATCACAAAACTGACCACCTTCATCAAAAGGATCTATATTCAAAAAAAGCAGCTTAACTAATTGTTCTTCATTAACTAATGAACTATCGTAATTTATTTCTACAGCCTCAATATGACCTGTATTACCTAAAACAACTTCTTGATAGGTTGGATTTTCAACGTGGCCACCAGAGTAACCGGAATAAACACTTAATACTCCTTCTAGTTTTTCATAAACTTCTTCAACACACCAAAAGCAACCACCTGCTACGTACATACTTTTTATGGATGCTTTGGAATTCGTAAATATCAGTGAGAAAATAATTATCAAAAAATACTTCATATTTGATTTATAAATTCATCTCTGAGGCGAAGTGTAATCTGACCTGGTTTTCCGTCAGAAATCTTATGTTTATCAACTTTTATTATAGGCATTACAAAGTTAGTTGCACTAGTCATAAAAACTTCATCCGCACTCAATAGTGCTTTGATTGAAAATTTTTTTTCTTCAAATTTCAATTTTTTCTTCTTTACTATACCAATAAGCTTGTGACGAGTGCAGCCTTTAAGAATTCGATAATTTAAGGGATGAGTAATACATTTATTGTTTTTTATTATCCAAATACTAGAAGAATTCCCTTCTGTGATATAATTTTTTTCATCGTAAAGAATTGCCTCATGATTTTTTTTTCTTTTGCATAATTAGCTGCCATTGAATTACCTAATAAAGAAATACTTTTAATATCTGAACGTAGCCATCGAATATCAGGATAGAGAGATGTTGATACACCCCTTTTTGCATTGGAATTAATTTTTTTAAAATCTTTTGGGAGACTATAAATAATTATATTTGGTTTTAAGCCTTTTGGATATTTGTGATCTCTTGGATATTGATTTCCTCTTGTTACCTGAATATAAATAATTCCATTATTGACATTATTTAATCTTTTTATTTTTTTTGAGATATTTTCAATTTGATTTTGCTTTAGATTAATTCTTATTTTCAATTTATTTAGTGAAGTCATCAGCCTTTTTAAATGAAGCTCCATATCAACAAATTTATTTTCATAGACTGCAATTACTTCATATATGCCGTCAGAGAATTGAAAACCTCTATCGGTAATACTAACTTTAGACTTTGAAATATCTTGATAGGTTCCGTTAATATAACAAGTTGTCATGTGAATATCTTTTTAAGTATAATATTATCATGAATCTAAAAAGACGAGATTTTATTAAAAAATTTTCCTGTGCTTGTTGTGCTCCCTTTTTCTTATCGTCATGTACGGAAGTGGCTATTACTAATCGAAAGCAACTTTCATTTGTTTCAGAGGAGTCTATTAATAAACAAGCAAAACAAGCTTACGACTCTATAAAAAAAACAGAAAATATCATCAAATCAGGTAGTCAAGTAAGGATGCTAAATGAGGTAGGTAAAAAAGTAACTACATCAGTAGAGAGTTACTTCAATGAAATGGGCCAATTCGAAACTCTCAAAAATTATGAATGGGAATATATACTCATTGATGACCCCGATACCCTTAATGCTTGGTGCATGCCCGGAGGTAAAATAGCTTTTTATACTGGCATTCTTGATATTACCGAAAATGAGGATGGAATGGCCTCTGTCATGGGACATGAAATCGCTCATGCTGTCGCAAAACATAGCCTTGAAAGAGCAAGTCAATCATTAGCATTAAAAGTTGGAACAACTATATTGGATATTGCCCTTGAAGGCGCTCTTTCTAGTAGTTCTGCAGATGATTATTTGGTTAATCTTGGCCTCACCCTACCCTTTAATAGACTTCAAGAGTCCGAAGCAGATTATTTAGGCTTATCGTTCATGACAATGGCTCAGTATGATAATAATGAGGCATACAAGGTTTGGGAGAGAATGCAAAAGGCTCAAGAAGGCAAATCTCCTCCTGAATTCTTATCTACTCACCCATCACCTAAAAATCGCATTGAAAAAATTAAAAATTGGATACCTGAGGTAAATTTACGCTTCTCTTAATTTACTCAGTTAATTCTTCATATTTATGATAATATTTAAAAATGCCTACTGCTAAGAAAAAAGTCGTTAAAAAGAAGTCTACTAAAATAAATAAAAAGAGTGAAATCAAGAACTTAGAGAAAAAAATTGATATCCTTTATAATAGACTAGATGCTCATATCAATAAAATTGATAACGTCTATGCTAGGTTAGAATCAAATTTTTCAGGAATAGAAAAATTACTCTCGTTTTTTAGACTTAAAAAATAATCATACAATATCAGCAATCAATTCATTATCTGAACCGCCAAACAAATTAACAAATTCACTAGCAAACCATCTCTTTACATCTTGAAGGGTTAAAATTATTGGATTTCGATGATGGATGTGTCCAATATGAGGGGCGCTTTTCTTTGTCAAAATAGAAAATGAAAGCTTCTCGTTAAAAATAGAATAGATACCTGCAAAAAAACATAAATTTTGATTTGAATATACTTTGTATTTTTCTTTATTTGAGTCAGTAGATTTCCATTCAAAATAACTATTAAAAGGTATTAGGCATCTTGAAGTTTTAATTAGATTATTACTAAATGATTTTTCGAAAACTGTTTCTGAGCGAACATTGAATAATAATTTTCCTTTAGGTAACCAATCATATTCAAAACCCCATTTAGCAAATTCAAAAATATACTGATCTTGTCTTTTAAAAATTATGGGATTAAAAGTTGATGGAGCAATATCATTGTTTACATAATCAAAAACTTTTGGATATTTTTCTATAGTTTCTTTTTTAAAACTTGTCTTTGAAGAAGGTAAATCGAGTGAATATCTTCCACACACTAAATTATATTTTTCTGAAATTTAAATAATTTGAAATATCAAAGTCACTATGCCCTCTCCTTAGATTAAGAAAACTCATATAACTATCTCTAATTTTAATTCCTAATTCATTGTCAGCATATTCATCAATAACAGAATTAACATTTTTACTAGCTTGGATAACTATATCGTCAGGGACTTTTTTGAATTTAACATCTAAAGATTTTAATTTTTCAATAGCTTTTACCTCTTTAAACATAAAATCAGATAACATTTCTTGATTTTCAGATTGGCATGCGTACTCAATTACATCTTTGGTATGAGTATCAAATGAATTCCATCTATCTAGGTTCATTCCCATAGAGATAGAAACAGTTGGTTTCTTAAAGTCTGGATAGTAACAATAATCAGCAACTTTATAAAAACCAAAAGCTAAATCCATTACAGGATTAGACCAGTCTGATGCATCAATAGCACCACTTGCAAGAGCTTGAAGTATTTCTCCTCCTGGTATGTTAATTGGAGTCGCTCCCATTGTTTTTAAGAGATCTCCACCAAATCCCGGACTTCTGATCTTAATTTTAGAGAGATCATCAACACTATTGATTTCTTTTTTAAACCATCCAAACAATGTTGCGCCTGTATTTCCAACGAGAAAATGCTTGAGATTAAAATTAGAACCTAACTTATCCCACAATTCCTGACCGTCAGATTGATAAATCCATGAATTAAATTCCTCTGCAGTCATCCCAAAAGGCACTGATGCAAAAAATGGATAAGCTCTACTTTTTCCGCCCCAGTAAAATTCTGCAGAGTGATATAAGTCAGCTGTTCCAGAAGAAACAGCGTCAAAAACTCCAAATGGAGGAACTAATTCTCCGGCAGAATAAACTTTAACTTTGATTTGATTGTTAGAGAGTTTTTCTATTCTTTGAGCCAGACGATTTGCTCCGAGGCCAATCCCTGGTAAATTTTTTGGCCATGACGTAACCATGCTAAGCTCTTTAACGGTATTGGCATTGACATTAAAAGGTGCAATTGAAGCTGCACCAATAATAGGCAAAGAAGCTTTTTTAATAAAACTACGTCTATTGATTTTATTCTTCATATATATTAGTTATCTTATCCATCAATGATGAAATTTGAAGCCGAAAATTTTTTAAGCCATCTGGATAGCAATAAGATTGAGTATAAGTTATTTGAACATGCGGCGTTTTTTACAGTCGAAGAGTCAAGTCAATTAAAAACTGATCTCGATATGCAAGGAGCACATACTAAAAATCTTTTTTTAAGAGATAAAAAAAGAAATTTTTTTTTAATATCTTGCCTTGATACACAAGAAGTAGATTTAAAAGAAATTAAAAATTACATATCTGCTCAAGGAAACCTCTCATTTGGTAGTCCTGAATACCTTGATGAAAAACTTGGTGTTAAACCGGGTTCTGTTAGTCCTTACTCTTTAATAAATAATACAGACAAAGATGTTAATTTTTTTCTAGATAAAGAAATCCTTGATTTTGATTTGTGTAATTTTCACCCTTTGATAAACACAAAAACAATTCAAATGAAAACAAATGACTGTGTTGATTTTTTAAAAAGCTTGGTAAAAGTTAATATTATAAATTTTAAAACGAAAGAAATTACTAGTCTCTAAAATTTTGATATTGAAGTGGTATCTTTAAATCACTTTGATTAAGCAGTTCCATCATTGACTGGAGATCGTCTCTTTTTTTTCCAGTAATCCTTACCTCATCTCCATTAATAGAAGCTTGTACTTTCATTTTTGATGATTTAACCAAGGTAGTAATTTTTTTAGCATCTTCTTTTGAGATACCATTGAGAATTTCAACCATTTGTCTAATTCTATTTCCAGAGGCATTTTCAGTAGATTTAACATGAATGAATTTAGGGTCAATTTTTCGACGAACAATATTATTTTTTAAAATTTCATTAAACTGATTTAACTTAGTATTATCGGTTGTTTCAATTGTAATAGAGTAATCTGATCTCTCTATAGTTGAATTTGTATTTTTAAAATCAAATCGATTATCAACTTCTCTTTTTGTATTATTAATGGCATTATCGATTTCCTGTAAATCAGGAGATGAGACAACATCAAAAGAAGGCATAATTGAATTCTACAATATTTTTATTTATTGCAACACTATTATGTTGGGGTCCAACTTGGTATGTCATAAAATTTCAACTTGGAATTGTTGACCCAATGGTTTCAGTGTTTTATCGATTTTTTCTTGCCTCTCTAATTATTCTTTTAGCATGTGTTATTAAAAAACTTCCTCTTAGGTTTTCACTTAAAGAACATTTCTATATCGCAGTTCTTGGCATTCTATTATTTAACATAAATTATGTGATCTTTTATATGTCTACCCAATATCTTATAAGCGGATTTGTTGCTCTTTGCTTTTCTTCAATTTTATTTATGAATGTGATTAATAATATAATCTTTCATCAAAAATCCCCAAAAATAATGACGATCCTAGGTGGTATTATTGGAACTTTAGGTTTAATTGTAATTTTCTTTGATGAAATAGTATCGTTTGAATTCTCTAGCAAAACTAGCTATGGAATATTTCTAGGAATTATCGCTACTTATTTTGCATCACTTGGTAATTTAGTTTCCGCTCATACCTCAAAAATAAATTTAAATGTGATTTCTGTAACAGGATATGGGATGCTCTATGGATCGCTAAGTTTGTTTGTTTACCTCTTATTCATAGGCACGCCCTTTTCTTATGAATTTACATTATCCTATAGTGTTTCTTTATTATATTTATCAGTATTTGGGAGCGTCTTTGGATTTAGTTTATATTTAAGTTTAATTAAAAAGATTGGAGCCAATGAAGCAGCCTACGTAGCGATAATCATGCCTTTAATTGCCCTAGGCGTCTCTACCATATTTGAAAATTTAATCTGGACTTTGAGTTTATTTATAGGGGCTGCCCTTATAATTCTAGGTAATTTTCTTATTTTAAAAAGATAATTCTAAATATTTATAATTCTTTTTTTTTGAACATTAAAACCAATGTTGAAAGAATAAATAATATTACAATCGGAAGGTATACGTACTGTATTCCAATAATATTAGCTGTGTATCCTAAAATAGGAGGCGCTATCATGAAATCACCATATACTGCAATTGTTATAACAGTAATACCTATCGTCGGGTTAATATTTTTAATGGAGGAAGCTAGCGTATAACAAATCGGTATAACGGAAGATACACCAAGACCGGCTATGACAAATCCAATAATTGAAAGCAGAACTACTTTACTAAATAGAACAACAGCCACTCCTATCAAAGAACATACAATGGATAAAAATAAAAATTGTTGAATACCAAATAATGCTTTTAATTGATCTCCTGTTAATCTTCCTATTACCATAGCGCCATTAAACGCAATTGCTGCTAAACCGACATTAAAACCTTCTGCTTGAAGATAATCTCTCATATATAAAGCACCCCATGAGTCTGTGCCTCCCTCTAAAAAAACTGCAGTAATAGACAGCAATACCAAGATGAGAAGAACAGTTGGCCATTTAAAAAATATCCCTGCAAAAGATTG
This sequence comes from alpha proteobacterium HIMB59, assembly GCA_000299115.1. NCBI lineage: Bacteria > Pseudomonadati > Pseudomonadota > Alphaproteobacteria > Candidatus Pelagibacterales > Candidatus Pelagibacteraceae > alpha proteobacterium HIMB59. The sequence continues at coordinate 1,070,526 of CP003801.1, forward strand.
TTTTTCAGCATCATTCTTTTTGAGTGTCATACTGCTTAAAAAAATAAGAGGAAATAAAATAATAATGTAACAAACAGAATTAATCAGAAAACTAATATTATATTCTAAAAAGATACTCGTAATAAAAGACCCACTCAAAAGACCAATACTCCAAAAAGCATGAAATCCTGACATCATGGGTTTGTCATATTTTTTTTCAAGATTTGTAGCTTGTAAATTTAGAACAACTTCAAAAATTCCATAAGCACAACCAAATAAGAAACTTAAAAAGGCCATTTGAAAAAAAGCAGAAACGAACGGAACAAATAACCAAAGAAATGAAATAATACTTCCGGAAATCAAAACAATGATCTTAGACGAAAAATTTTCTATAATTTTGGGAGCTACTATCATCGTTACAATGGAACCAAGAGAAAAAATAACAAAAAGATAACTCATTCCTGAGTAGTCAGTAGAAATTTGATCTTTGATATCAGGAATACGGATAGTCCATAAACCCACAAAAAAAGAAATTGAAAAAAATAAAGACTTACAAGCGTAAATTTCTTTTTTTTCTAATAACAATTAATTCAAGAGCAGGCTTACCAGCCGCCATCATCCTTCAGTATTTTATCTTTTACCGATTGGACATTTTTCCAATTAGCAGATTTCCAGATGCCACTACCTGATACTATTAAATTATCTTTAGAAAAAACTTCACATTTTACAAAAGAAAGAGTTTTAGTTCTTTTTTCAATAATTGGTTGTGCGATAAGTTCGTCCCCTGCTGATGCAGATTGTGTGAAATGAGTTGTCATTGAGATAGTAACACAAGGATTATTGTCAAAGCTTTTAAAGGCAGCATTACCCATGACATTATCAAGAAAAGACATCAAAAAACCACCATGTGCAAAATTCCCAGAATTTAAATGAGACTCAGACACTATCATACGATAATAGTCTTTATCGTTTTCTCTTTTAGTCTCAAGAGACCCTAAAAGCTTTGAATATTGGGAATTTGAAATTGACTTCCAACTCATGTATGACTTTATAGACCAATCTATCAAAAAATAAATGAAATATGACCTTATAGTAATCGGTGCTGGATCAGGTGGTGTTAGAGCTGCCCGCATTGCAAGCGTCCATGGAGCAAAAGTTGCTATTGTAGAAAATAATCGTTTTGGGGGTACTTGTGTGAATGTTGGTTGTGTCCCAAAAAAGCTTTATTACTACTTATCACAACTCAATAAAGATATTGAAAATTATAAATCTTATGGATGGTCTATTCCCAAGCCCTCTTTGAATTGGAAATTATTTATTAAGAAAAAAGACCAGGAAATATCAAGATTAAATAAGATTTATGAGGGAATATTAAGCAGAAATAAAATTGATATCATTAATGGAACTGCACAATTTTTAAATTCGCAAAAAATTAAAGTAGGTAAAAAAACTTACCAAGCAAAAAAATTTATTATTTCGACTGGAGGAAAACCAAGAATTCCAAATATCTCCAAAAATACAAAATTAATTAATACTAGCGATGATATCTTTTCATTAAAAAAACTTCCAAAAAGAATGGTGATTGAAGGTGGTGGATATATTGCTATTGAATTTGCTTTTATATTTGCAAATTTAGGGGTCAAAGTAGATTTGGTTTATCGAGGAAAACAAATTTTAAAATCTTTTGATAGTGAAATAGTAGATTTTTTAATTCAATCAACACCTAAAGGCAAAATTAAATATCATTTAGAGTCCCAAATAGAAAAAGTAGATAAATCAAAAAATGACTTAATCATTAATTTGACTAACAAGAAAAAGATATCAAGTGATTATATTCTTTCTGCTATAGGAAGAGTGGCAAACACAGAAAATCTAGGATTAGAAAATACAAATGTGCAACTAAATGAAAATAAATCGATAAAAGTAAATAGACATTTTCGAACTAATGACTCTAATATCTATGCAGTTGGCGATGTTATTGATTATGTCAATTTAACCCCGGTTGCTATCAGACAAGGTCATTTTTTAGCTGATAAATTATTTAATAACAAAAAAACCATTGAATATGATTTTGCCAACATTCCTACTGCCGTTTTCACCTCTCCTCAAATAGGAACGGTAGGTTTAACTTTAGAAATGGCTAAAAAAAATAAAATAGATGCCTATGAACTCACTACAAACTTTAAATCTATGAAAAAGACATTTTCAAAAACAAATAAAGATACTTTTTATAAACTCGTAATTGATAAAAAAGATAAGACTATATTAGGAATTCATATTATCTCAGATGATGCTGCAGAATTAATACAAATACTGGCAGTTAATGTTGTTGCAGGAAATTCTCTGGATGAGTTTAGAAAAACCGTTGCCGTTCATCCAACTTCATCTGAAGAGATTATAACTATATAATGAATAATCGAGCATTTAGAGTAGATGATAACTCTATAAATAGCTTTACACCTAGTTATGCGGGCACCCACGGTGCTATAGCTACCCACTCTAATCTTTCAGCTACAACTGCGCATTCCATCTTAAAAGAAGATAAAGGAAATGCTTTTGATGCAGCTGCAGGAGCAATGCTTGTCGAGAGCTTGGTTAATCCTCAAATGTTTGGTATGGGAGGAGAAGGAGTGATGATCCTTAAACCCTCATCAAAATCCCCTATTGTTCTTAATGGTAACACTATATCTCCGAACAATTTTAATTTTTTGAATTTAGTAACTAAAGGACATCGAGAAATTCCAGATCAAGGAATTTTAACTGCAGGTGTACCTTCTGCTTTTTCTTCTATCTTCAGGTTACTACAACACTATGGCAAATTAGATTTTCGAACTATCGCCAAATATGCAAAATCATATGCACAAAATGGTTTTCCAATCCACTATGGAATAGTGAACCAAAAAAAGTTTGGATTAAATGATTTAAGAGTAAAATTTAAAAATGAGTGGACTAATTCACATAAGCTATACATTAATAAAAAAATTCCCGAAATAGGTTCTCTATTTAAAAATAAAAAGTTTGGTGACCTTTTAGATTATCTATCTAACTATGAAAAAAAATTAACAGGAAATCGGAATAATAGATTTAATAAACTTCATGATGCTTTTTATAAAGGAGACATCGCTCAAACCATTATAAAGCATTCTAATCGAAGAAATGGATTACTTCAAAGACAGGACTTTGATAATTACTCTGCTACCTTTGAAAAAACAGTCTTTGAAAACTTTGGTGATTATCAAATTCATAAAACTGATATTTGGGGTCAAGGGTTAACTTCTTTAATGATGATGAAATTATTTGAAAAGCAAAAATTGAAGAATTTAACTAATGAGAATGAAGTACACCATTTTGTTGAATCTTTAAAATTAACTTTTGCTGACCGTGAAATGTATTTCACCGGTCAAAAAAAACCACAAGTCACTGCTCATCATTTACTCAATAGTCAATACTTGAACAAAAGATTAAAACTAATCTCCCCCAAAGCTATAGAGTCTATCATTCCAGGCGATCCAATTGAAAGTAAGGTTCTTTTGCCTATTGATAATGAAATTCAACCTTGGGGAGCAGGAACAGTTCATATTAGCATTATCGACAGTGAAAATAATGCTATTTCATGCACCCCGAGTGGTGGATGGATTAGATCGAATGAAGTAATCAAAGATTTAGGCTTTCCTTTAGGAAATCGTTTAATGACCTTTTATTTATCCAAACCTGGTCATGTTAACTTTATAGCACCTAACCAACAACCAAGAACTACTCTAAGCCCAACCATGATTATCAATAAAAAAGAAAAAGAAATTTTATCATGTGGAACGATGGGCGGAGACGCTCAGGATCAATGGCAAGCACAGTTTTTAATTCATTATATTTTTTCACAAAAACCAATTGATATTGCTCTAAATGAACCAAGAGTATCATCAGAACACCTACCAGCCTTTTTTCATCCTCATGATCCAAATAAAAAACAATTATTAGTTGAAGAAAGACTTTCTGGTTTAATTCCTAAACTGAACAAAAGAGGACATAAAGCTTTATCAGTCACGGATTGGAGTGAGGGCTTTATTTTATGTGCTCGAAAGAAAAACAATATTTATGATGCATATGCTGATATTAGAAGCTATAAAAGTCAGATATTTCAGGCACAAGCAGTAGCATGGTAAAAAAAAATCAGAAAAATTTACAAGATATAATTGACGTTGTTCAACGACTAAGACATCCAAAAAAAGGTTGCCCTTGGGATATTGAGCAAACCTCTAAGTCCCTATCCAAGTATACATTAGAAGAAGCTTATGAAGTTGTTGAGGCAATTGAAAAAAATAATTACACCGAATTAGAAGATGAACTGGGAGATTTATTGCTTCAAGTGATTTATCACTCAGTCATAGCAGCAGAAAAAAAGAAATTTAATATTTTCAATGTCATCGATAAAAGTGTTCAAAAGATGAGATCAAGGCATCCTCATATCTTTTTAAAAGACAGTTCGATTAAATCTATCGAAGATGTAAATAATTTTTGGGAACAACAAAAGAAAAAAGAGAGAAAAAAGAAAGGCGCCAACTCAATTCTTGATGGTGTCAGCGTCTCCCTCCCCGCAGTCACTAGGTCTTTAAAACTGCAAAAAAGAGCTGCTAAAGAAGGTTTTGATTGGAAAAAACCTGAAGATACTTTGAAAAAAGTTAAAGAAGAATTAAATGAATTGTCGGTTGAAATGAAGGCTAAAAATAAAAAGAAAATACGTGAAGAATTGGGCGATCTTCTTTTTTCATGCATTAATTTATCTAGAAAGTTAGGAATGGATACTGAGACAGTAATAAGAGAGTCAAATCGAAAATTTGAAAAAAGATTTAAAAAAATGGAAAAGCAAATGAATAAAAAAAGTTTAAAATGGGAGCTTAAAAATTTAGAAAAAGAATGGCAAAACTCAAAATAATATTTCTATCTATTGCTTTTTGTTGGTCAATACCCCTTCAAGCATACAATATTGATGAATTAGTAAAAATCTTAATTGATAAAAATGAAAATAACTCAGCATTTAAATATGATGATCAAATCGATGATATCTCTTTAGATAACGCTGATAAAATTTATATCCCACAAATTGACTACACGTATAGTTTTTCCAATACAACTTCTTCAACAACCTCCACTTCGACTGTTAATTCAAATACCAACACTATCAGTGCAACGGTGAATTTATATAATGGTGGGTTTAGTCAACTAAATTTGATAGCAACGCAGACTAGAAATCAAGCTTTAGACTATTTACGACTGTATCAAAAGGAATTACTGATCAAAGAATTGATTAATGGCTATAACACCTTACAAGGATTAATCATAAAAAAGAACAACCAACAAAAAAATCTTAATTTTTATGAGAGAAAAGTACAAGAAGCAGAAATTTTATTTCAAGCGAATAGAATTACAAAAACTGACCTTCTTGACTTTCAAAATGAATTAATTGCTGCTGAGTCACTGCTTCTAGACTATGACAGACAGATTGATAACTTAATGCTTCAAGTCAATAAACTCCTAGACATGGAACTAGAAGATGAAGATGTTGATTTTAATAGAGTAATTGAAATTCCTGATCAATTAGTGGAAAAGAAGTTATTTTCTGAATTAATGAACTCTTCTTACGGACAATACCTGACATATATTGAGCAAACGTATATGCCCGAGTTAGAAATGAATAAAAAAGATCTTAAACCTTCGGTTGATCTTACCTATTCCCTATCTGACTCTGATAAATTTTCAAGCAGTGTAGATCATCGTAGAAGTTCATCATTATCTTTAACATTATCAGTTCCTATTTATGATGGATATAAAGATGAAAATAATTTTGATATTGAAAAATACGAATATCAAAAGAAGCTTTTAACTCAAAAAGATCTCAAAAAAGACTTACTCAATACCTATCTTGAGTCATGGAATAATTATAATTTTTACTTACAAAAAATTGAAAATCAAAATGCGATCATCGAGACATTAAATTTAAAACTTAAAGGTAATGAAATTCTTTATAAATCACAAAAAATAAGTGTTACTCGATTAATTGAAACACAAAACGACTTAAATAATGCCAATAATATTCTCTTAGACCTTATCACTCAAAAAAAGTATTATTTAATGGATATTTTAATTTTAAATAACGATTTAGCAAAAATAACAAATGGATTGGGATAGACTTAAAACTTTTTATCACGTCGCAACTGCGGGGAGTATCTCTAAGGCCATGGGGACCATTCATTTAAGTCAATCCGCTATTACTAGACAAATTCAATCTTTAGAGCACAGCCTTAAAACAAAATTATTCAAAAGACATACCAAAGGTATAACGTTAACCGAACAAGGCTCTTATTTATTTGAGGAAACGGAAAAAATTTTTGCTGATTTAAGTTCTATTGAAAAGAAAATCATTGAATTTAAATCAACTCCTACCGGAAACTTATCAATTAACACTACTGTTGGTTTTGGCTCTATGTGGTTAAGCCCGCGTATAAACGAATTTATCAATGAATATCCAGAAATTAATTTGAAATTAAATTATTCTGAAGACGAACAAGATATGCTACGTCAAAATTATGATATCGGCATTTGGATGAGAAGACCTAAACACTTAGATCTCGTTTCAAAACATATAGCAACTATTAAGTATCACATTTATGGATCAGGTAATTATATCAATGAAATGGGGATGCCAATCAGAAGATCAGAGCTATCTAATCATCGTTTAATTACTTACGGGACAGGAAAGCCCTCCCCTTTATCTGATACAAACTGGATCTTAACGACGGGACAAAAGAAGAATTCTAAGCCTAGAAAACCTCACGTTACTATTAATAATTTATATGGATTATTGGTGGCCGTAGAAACTGGCGCTGGACTAGCCGCTTTACCTGATTATATGGTACAACATAAAGCGCATTTAGTGAAAGTTTTACCAGAAATAGAAGGACCCAGTTATGAGGTTCACATGGTTTATCACGAAAACCTCAAAGGAAGTTCTAAATTAATTGCTTTTAGAAACTTCTTAACTACTAAAATTAAACAATGGAGATTTTAATTAAATCTTCTTTAATTTTACTAAAATAAAATTAATTTCTAGATAATGAATAAACTTTTAAAGACATATAATTTTTCTAATTTTAAAATTACCAAAGGTAATGGAAGTTATCTTTACACCTCTAAAAATGAAAAATTATTAGACTTTTCTGCGGGCGTTGCGGTTAATTCTCTGGGATATAATCATCCAATCATTAAAAAAAGTTTAAAAGATCAAATCAAAACAGGGATATCTCATTTATCAGGTTCACAAATTCATGAGTTTAAAATCAAACTTTCAGAACTTCTCTCTAAAGAAAGTAATAAAGGTGATGTCTTTTTCTCCAATTCCGGTGCAGAAAGCATTGAAGCGGCGCTTAAAGTTGCAAGAAATTATGGAAATAAATATAAAAAAGATGAAATCATAGCGATGACTTCTTCTTTTCATGGAAGAACTATTGGCGCTCTTTCTGTGGGGAGTAATAAAAATTATAAATCTCATATTGGTCCTGTACCGGGGAAAGTTAAATTTTGTGAGTTTAATAATTCAAAACATTTAAAAAAGCTTATTAATAAAAAAACTGTCGCTATTATCATTGAATTTGTTCAAGGCGATGGAGGTATCAATATATGTACAAAAGAGTTTGCAAAGACTATTAAAGAAATATGTAAAAAAAGAAAAATCTTATTAATCGCTGACGAAATCCAAGGTGGAATAGGAAGAACGGGTAAAATATTCGCCTATAAACATTATGGGGTATCTCCAGACATCATTACATCAGCTAAAGGATTAGGTTCAGGAATACCTATTGGAGCAACAATTGTTAAAAAGGAGATATCAAAGAATATCAATATTGGCTTTCATGGTTCTACTTTTGGTGGTGGGATGCTTCAAACAAGAGTTGCCTATAATGTCTTTAAAACAATCAATAAAAATAGTTTTTTAAACAATGTCAAATCTAAAGGATTCCTATTAGAACAATTATTAAATAAGCTCCATTCCAAACATGATTTAATTAAAGAAATTAGAATTAAAGGTCTAATGGCAGGTATTGAATTTAAAAATAGTGAACTAGCTTTAAAAATTTACAAAGAAACATCTAATCAGGGCTTAGTGACAACCTTAGTCAAAGGAACAACCATCAGAATTACCCCTCCTCTAATTATAAAAACCGATGAAATAAAAAGAGGTATTAAAATTATTTCTGACTGTTTAGATAAAACTAAAATTTAATAATCTAAAGACTGTTTTTGAAAAACTGTACCAATACCCTCTTCTGTTTCTAGTTCAGTCAATAGAGCATTTTTAATTTCACCACTTATAATATGTATTTTTTGAACTCCTTGGTTAAGAGCTTTTAAAGAATTTTCTACTTTCACAACCATTCCATCAGAAATGATTTTTTCATCAAAAAGTTTTTTTGCCACATTTTCGTCAACAGAAGAAATACGTTCACCATTTAAATCTTTTATATAAGGGACATCAGAAATAAAAATTAACTTACTAGCTGATAAATTCACGGCCAATTCAGTAGCGATGGTATCAGCATTCACATTTAACACATCGGCTGTATTTTTATCTAAAACAAGACTAGGCATAATAATCATATCGTGTTCTTTAAATAATTTTTGTATTTCTAATGCATCCACTGATACAACGTCCCCTACTTGACCAAAATCAATTCCATCAACAACATCTCTTTTTTTGGCCGCGATAAAGTCTTTTTTAGAAATAGGAATAGGAAAATTTCTAATATTATAACGAGAACTGAGGCTGAAAATATCGATTAAAATTTGACCTGAAATTTTCTTTGCTGCTTCGATATCATCTTGAGAGGTAATTCTTCGACCATTAACCTTTTTAGGCTCAATTTGATGAACGTTTTTCATGTAATGATCTAATTGTCTGCCAAAACCAAAAACAAGCACGACTTTTAGCTTTGATATTGTTGATAAAAGCTCTTTTATATCCCCTATAACATTTTCGATACTTTGTTGATTATCACAAATTTTACCACTGACTTTGACCACTAAAGTCGAGTTTTGAAGAATAGATTGATAAAAAGATTGAGTTTTACTCATAGATATAAAGGTAAAATTTCTTTTAAACCCAATGACTGGTCTTCAGAAAACATTAGGTTCATACACTCAACTGCATTACCAGAAGCGCCTTTAATAAGATTATCAATACAAGTCTCTACTACAAAATTTTGATTATCCTTAACGGAAATTGAAATGTCACAGTAATTAGATCCCACAACATTGGATAACTTGTTTTGAGATTGAACTCTTACAAAAGGCATATTGGAATATTTATTTTTTAATAATTCATTTAACTTATCTGCATTAATATTTTCTTTGGATTGAATATGAGCCGTTACATAAATACCTCTCGTAAAAGGTCCAGACAATGGAACAAAAGATAATTTATCTCCTAAAGATGGAAAAGATTGATAAATCTCAGCTAAATGTCTGTGTTGGTTCACATTATAAGAAAAAACATCTTTGGAACGAATAGAATGATGGTTCTTAGAAGTTGGAGCCTTACCTCCTCCACTAGAGCCAGTAATGGCAGTTATAGAAATATTATTAATGAGCGACTCAAAAGGCAGAATAGCTAATTGAGAAGCTAAAGCAAAACAACCAGGATTTGCAACGTTTTCAGATTTTTTAATATCATCTAATTTTGACTCAATGAATCCATAAGTAAAATTATTTTGTAAATTAGCATCAAATGAGGATTTATAATATTTCTCATAGGATTGAGCATCACTTATTCTATAATCGGAACTCAAATCAATAATTTTAACCTTTCCTATCAATTCATTAACATATTCCTCTGCAGAACCATGTGGTAAAGCTAAAAAAACACAATCTAAATTATGAAAATCACCTAGATTAGTTGTTTGAAGTTCAGACAAGTTCAAAGATGAAAGATGAGTAAACTCATCATCAATATCATTTTCTCTTTTTAAAATCTTTTGAACGGATACCTTCGGATGAATAGAAAGAATTCTTAATAATTCTAGCCCTAAAAAACCATTAGCTCCAATAATCCCAACTTTAATCATCACTAATCCTATTGATCATTTTAGCAAATACATTGACATGATTGGCAGAATTATAAATATTTAAAAAGTCTAAATTTTTAAACTTAAATTTACTAATAGACTGATTGAAAGCAGATACATTATTAGTAACAGGACCACTAATAATTAGTAGCTTTTCCTCTAGTCCATTTTGTTCAAGATTTTCAATTATATTGACTGCACCAGAAATATCATAAGCACAAATAACAATCACTTTAATGAGTTTGGTAATATCTTTATTTTGAATAATTTCTTTTGTTCCATAGTCACCATGATAACCATCACCTAATTCCATCAGAACTACATCGGCATCTTTACTCACATGATCTATAACTGATTTAGAGCATTCTTGAATGGTGTCTTTATCATTCATACAAGTGCTAGGAAGTCCGTAATCAACAAAATCAGATGTTAAGTTGGCACCATTATCTTCATAAGAATAAAGATCCTTTTGAGATGCGGTTCCAGCTAATTTGCAGGCATTAATTTTTGTAAAGTATTTACTCAGAGTTTTTATAATAAAAGAAGAAACGGTAGTTTTTCCTGAGTCGATACCAGTTCCTATTACAGCGATGGATGAGACGTTGTTTGATAAAGGAGATTTTTTTACTTTAGCTAAATCTTTAAGGTTTAATTGTTTGTCATCTCTAACAATGGAACCTACAACTTCACATTCTGTTGCCGGTCCTAAAAGAATATTAAAATCTTTACAATTTCCAATAACACCACCTAGGTTTAAAATATGAATTTTATCATGTTTGTTTAATTCATCAGGAACAGAGCCAGTCATACCTGAAGATGCTATTCGATTACCTAAAGCCCCAAGAATGATATCACCCTCTGTTAATTCGGTAATTCTTCCTGATATTAATTCTAATTTATTATAATTGGGATTAACCGATATTACTTTAACCGCAATCAACTGCCCTTCTTGAGCATTGATTTTATCATCAAGTTCTAAGTCTTCAGATATTTGAAGATTTTTAAGAACAGACCCAATTTTCTTTGTATTAATCATTAAGCTAGGTTTTATATAATTATCAAAGATATTCGCAATGATTTATTTGAATAGGTTTGGTGATTATACCTATTTTAGTAGATTTCTTATATTTTTGGCTGCTTGTCTAATTCTTTGTTCGTTTTCTACCAGTCCTATTCGAACAAATCCTTCTCCATATTCACCAAATGCAACTCCAGGAGAAACCGCAACATTTGCTTTAGTCATTAAATCTCGGGCAAATTTTAAAGATCCTTTGTTTTGGTACTTTTTGGGTATCGGTGCCCAAGCAAACATACTCGCTTGTGGAATAGGTATTTCCCATCCTGCTCTAGCCATAGACTCAATCAAAACGTCTCGACGACTTTGATAGATGGAACGAATTTCTGAAACACATTTTTGAGATCCGTTTAAAGCTGTAGCTGCTGCTACTTGAACGGGTGTAAAAGCACCATAATCTAAATATGATTTAATTTTTGTTAAAGCAGCAATCAATTTAGGATTTCCGACAGCATAACCTATTCTCCAGCCGGCCATTGCATAGGTTTTCGACATTGAGGTAAACTCCACTGCTATATTTTTTGCCTTAGGAACTTGCAAAATAGAAGGTGGTGGGGATTTATCATAATAAATTTCTGCATAAGCTAGATCAGATAAAACATAGACTTGATGCTTGAGAGCAATCTTCACTACTTCTTTATAAAAGTTTAAATCGACAACTTGAGCAGTTGGATTTGAGGGAAAAGAAACAATCAATGCAACTGGTATAGGTGTGCTATGACGTATAGAGCGATCTAATCTTTCTAAATACACATCGGGATCAAATTTACCTTCAAACATCGTCGGTAAATGTCTAAGAGAAGCGCCAGCAATAATAAATCCATAAGGATGAATTGGGTATGATGGATTAGGTGAAATAATAATATCTCCTGGAGAAGAAATCGCTTGAGCTAAATTTGCAAGTCCCTCTTTCGAACCTAAGGTAACAATAACTTCATTTTCAGGATTAACTTTAACTCCAAATCTTCTAGCGTAATAATTTGCCTGAGCCTTTCTTAAACCCAGAATACCTTTACTTACTGAATATCTTCCAACTCCTGGTTTATCGACAACTTCTTTTAATTTATCTCGAATATGTTTAGGTGTTGGCATATCGGGATTACCCATCCCAAAATCAATAATATCATTTCCTTTTTTTCTCAGTTTTGCTTTTAGTTGATTAATTTCTGCAAAAACATAGTTGGGTAATAAATTTATTCTAGAAAATTCAGATTTCATCGAGAATCAATGTAATACAATTATTGAGATATAAAAGAATTCTATCATGTATGCTGTCCTGCCACATATCCTGAGGACCATGCCCATTGAAAATTATAACCACCTAAATGCCCTGTCACATCAACTACCTCACCTATAAAAAACAATCCTGGGTGTTTTACTGACATCATAGTTTTTGATGAAATTTCTTTAGTATCAACCCCTCCAAGCGTAACTTCTGCAGTCCTATAGCCCTCGGTACCCATGGGAGTAAGTTGCCAAGAATTAATAAATAAAGATAGTTTATTTAATAGTTTATTTGAAATATCTATAATTTTTCCTCTTACATTTAGATTATCACAGATGATTTGCGATAATCTCTTGGGTATAATCTCTGATATAGCGGATTGCACATCTTGTTTAGAATTAGATGATTTCTTTTGAAGTAAAAATTTATAGACATCAATATCTGGAGATAAATTAATCTGTATCTCATGCTTTAACTTCCAATAAGAGGATATTTGTAAAATTGAAGGACCACTCAGACCTCTATGGGTGAATAACATACCCTCTTGAAAAAGGGTTTTGCCAAAAGACACGACAGCATCTACTGATAATCCAGTTAATTCCTTACAAATTTTAAGAATATCTTCGTTAAATGTTAAAGGAACTAATGCTGGAGATGTCGAAATAACATTTAAACCAAATTGTTTAGCAATATCGTAACCAAATTTATTTGCCCCTATTTTAGGAATAGAAAGACCACCGGTGGCAATAACAAGAGATTGGCAAGATAGAAGATGATCAACAGATTTTACGTTATATAATTCATTAGAATGACAGATGTCCTCAACAATAAATTCTTTACTAATTCTAACTTGATACTTTTCACATTCGGATAAAAGCAAATCAATAATTTGTTGAGAGCTTTCATCACAAAATAGTTGACCTAATTTTTTTTCATGAAACTTAATATTATAAGACTCAACTAATTTCATAAAATCATACTGATCATATTGATTTAAAGCAGAAATCATAAATTTAGGATTTTCGGAAATAAATTTCGATGGATGAGTATTTAAATTAGTAAAATTACACCTTCCGCCACCAGAAATTCTTATTTTTTCTCCTATTTTTTTAACATGATCTAGAACTAGAACTTTTTTATTTCTCTTTGCTGATTCTATAGCGCACATTAGTCCTGCTGCACCTGCGCCTATCACTATAACATCAAATGAATTATTCAAAATAAAGTCAGACTTTTTGGGCCAAGCAATAATAACCCATAACATTTTTTTTAGTCATATAGTCTTTTTTTTCAAAATTAATTACTTTAATCAAACCTTCTTTTTCCATAAGAGGAATTTTTTTATCAAATTGATAATCTTTATAAACACCTTCGTTTATTGTAAATATAATAAAACCATTTTTTTTGGTTATTCGAATTAATTCATCTAAACCATTTGAATTTACATGACCGTGGGTAAAGACTCCCACACAGAACACAGCATCATAAGCATTGTCTTCATAAGGAAGTTTATTTTGTAGACTGCCTACGGACAGATGATGATATCCTCTTGATTTAGCTATTTCGAGCATCTCTTCAGAAATATCAAGTCCGTCGTAATACAAATAACCTTTAGTTTGAAGGAATTTTCCAACTAGGCCAGTACCACAACCTATATCAACAATTTTAAGATTTTTATCATTTGTATGATTGTTGAGTAAATCAACAGAATTAGGTTGGGATACGGTACCTAATAAATCATCGTTATCTGTATCATATTGGCCTGCCCAATCTTGATAAACTTTCTTTATTTCATCATCGTTTTGAGATTTATCTAAGCTTAAATCTTTATAAAATTTTAGCCCTTCTTCTTTGTCATTAGACATGACTAATCAATATAAGAACAACAATAATTAGTTATTTTAATTACTTTTACTTTAAATGAACTGTTTGCAGGCACATCAAAAGAAGTATTCTCTGTAAAAGTTTGCCATTCAGAAGAGCCTGGTAATAAAACGTGCATTTCACCTGAAGTTACTTCCATAATTTCTTTTTTGGCGGTATTGAATTCATACTCACCCTCAAGCATCACACCTAATGTTTTTAAAGATCCATCTGAAAATTTAATATTTCTACTTGTAACCCTACCTTCAAAATAAGTATTTGATTTTAAATCAACTGATACGTTATGAAATTCCATGTATTTCCCCATTTAGATAAACATAATTGAAATATTTTAATTAGCAAAATTATTTTTAATCAACTATTTCAACTCAACTGTAATAAGTATGTAAGTTATTGATCTTTATCATATTATTTTTAAGTTTCTAACTAATTTCGAATTTTAGATGGAAATCTACATATGTACTGTAAGCAACACTTTAGCAAAACAGTAATGTGAAATTCTCTAACCATTATATATGAGTCTCACACAGTCAGCATCACTATCTCTCTAAAATAATTTCGACTGTATAAAAATGTATGATTTTGAATCATTATAAGGTTTATTTAAAAAAGAAGCGTTAAATCAAAACGGCTATTTATGTAAAGGCATCAACCTTCTTTAACGAAAAAATAATTATTTGAGTTATTTGCACCATCAATTTGATTGAATCCAAAATCTACAAGTAGGCTAAAAACATCATTCTTATTTCTACTGACCTCAACCATCAAAGCATTTACATTTTTTAGAGTGTTAGACGCACCTTTAAGAACATCATACTCAGCTCCTTCAACATCAATTTTGATGAAATTTGGCATAAAATTATTTTGGCTACAGATATTATCAAGTGTATCCGTTTCAACTAATACTGAACTTACATTTGATGGCACATTCTGAGACGCTATGAGTGAATCATTATTCGATAATGTAAATTCTTCGACTAATGAATTGGTGAATCCACCAAACTCCTCAACGAAAAACCTTGCTTGACCATTTTTAGATGAAGCCGCTTTTTCGATCACAGTGGTATTTGAACGTACATTTTTCTTTAAGTAACGAAGACTACTTTGAGTTGGCTCCACTGCAAGAACACGACCCTCTGATCCAACTAAATCTTCAAAATACTGTGTCAAATATCCAATATGCGTTCCCACCTCAAGCACACAAGAGTCTTTCAATATTAATTTTTTAAAGAAATATAACTCTTCCTTTTCTCTTTTTTTTCCATAGAACCAATAACCTTTGTGGTCAAATAACTTAAGATAAAATGGTCTTTTAGTGATGTCGTGCTTCCATTTAAATTCAAAATTAAATTTTTTCAGCAATGGAATAAAAATTAATCTAAGTATGCGAATTTTTGCAATCATTCTTTATTTATCAATCACTTACAATGTATGAACTATTCCCACTCAATAGTTGAAGGTGGTTTGCTTGTAATATCGTAAAGAACTTTATTTACTTTTGGCACCTTATTCACTATTAACGTTGCGACTTCAGAAAGAACAGAAATATCAATATTTGTTACGTCTGCCGTCATACCATCGACCGAATTAATAGATCTTAAAACGCAAGTTTCTTCATAAGTTCTTTCATCTCCCATCACGCCAACTGATTTAACTGGCAGTAACACAGCAAAAGCTTGCCAAGAATTCTTGTATAAATCTTTTTCAATTAAAAAATTAATAAAGATTTCATCAATCTCTCGAAGTGTATCGAGTCTTTGCCTATTTACTTTACCAATACATCTAATCCCAAGACCTGGTCCTGGGAAAGGATGTCGATTAATGAATTTTTCATCAAGTTTGTAAAACAAACCTAATCTTCTAACTTCATCTTTAAAAAGCTCTCTAAAAGGCTCTATAACGTCAAATTTAAGGTCTTTTGGCAGTCCTCCTACATTATGATGAGATTTAATGGTTACGCTTTTACCCCCATGATAAGAGCGACTTTCAATGATATCGGTGTAAAGAGTACCTTGGGCTAAATAGAAATCTTTTTGTTCTAATTTTCTTATATATTTAGAGAAAACTTCAATAAAGAGACCTCCAATAATTTTTCTTTTGTGTTCAGGGTCAGTAACATTCTTTAACTTCTTTAAGAATAAATGTTCAGCATTAATGATATTCAATTTTAAATTAAAACTTTTAAAAACTGCTTTGATATTTTTAACATCGTATTTTCGAAGAAGTCCATTATTCACAAAAATAAAATGAACATTGTCTAATTTCATGTATTTCGATATTGCAAATGCTAAAACAGTTGAGTCTACTCCTCCTGAAACAGCACAGACAATATTAGGTTTTTTTTCTTTAACATTAATCTTAAAGTATCGACCAATGGTTTGATGAAGATCATTATTTTTCCAATTTTGTTTTAACCCACAAATATCAAATAAATAATTTTGAAGAATTTGTGTACCAAATTCAGAATGTGTTACTTCACAGTGAAATTGAATCGCATAGATATTTTTCTTTGCAATAGCGGCAGGTACCTTATTTTTAGTTTTAGCTAAAACTTTAAAACCTTTAGGAATTTTTGTAAGACTATCTCCATGGGACATCCATACTTGTTGTTCAAGATTTGTATTTTTAAATAGATCAGACTTTCCAGCTTTGATAATTGTTTTTCCATATTCTCTATGATTGCTTTTTTCAATTACTCCATCAAATTCTTTAGATATGTATTGAAAGCCATAACAAATTCCTAAAATTGGTATTGGAATTTGATGTAAGGGAATATCAATTGAGGGTGAGTTTTTATTTAATACTGAGTCCGGGCCACCTGATAAAATTAGAACAGAGTGGTTTAAGATATTTGTGACATTGTTTAGATATTTTGGAGGATATATTTCTGCGTAAATACCTAACTCACGAATTTTTCTTCCAATTAAATGAGTATATTGAGATCCAAAATCGATAATTAAAACAGATTTTGTCAATTGGACCTATAATTTGGAGCTTCTTTAGTCACTTGAACACCATGAACGTGACTTTCGGTAATTCCTGAGTTAGTTAATCGAATAAACTTAGCGTTTTTTCTTAAACTTGATAAATCTTTTGATCCTGTATAACCCATACCTGATTTAAGACCCCCAGTTAGTTGGAATAAAACATTAGAAACAGGGCCTTTGTAAGGAATACGCCCTTCTATTCCCTCAGGAACCAACTTAATTGACTCATTAATTTCATCTTGAAAATATCGATCAGCACTTCCTCGAGCCATAGCACCTAATGAGCCCATCCCTCGATAAGATTTATAAGAACGACCTTGGAATAAGAAAACCTCACCTGGTGACTCATCGGTACCAGCAAACAATGAACCAGCCATAATACAATTACCACCAGCCGCTAAAGCTTTTACGATATCTCCTGAAAAACGAATACCACCATCAGAGATCATTGGAATTTTAGATCTAGAGGCAATGGAAGAGATCTCTTGAATAGCAGTAAATTGAGGAACGCCTACCCCAGCTACAACTCGAGTTGTACAAATAGATCCCGGGCCAATACCCACCTTAATGGCATCAACTCCAAGTTTAATTAAATCTTTAGCCGCTTCAGGAGTTGCTATGTTTCCAACAACTATAGGACAGTGTGTTTTTTTTCTAATTTTTTTAAAGGCATCAATTACAGAATTAGAATGACCATGTGCAGTATCAATAAATAAAATATCTACTCCTGATTTATCTAAAGCTATTGCTCTTTCTAAATCATCTATTTTTGTTCCAACAGCTGCACCCACAAGTAGTCGACCATTTTTATCACGAACAGATGATGGATATCGTTCACTTCTTTGAATATCTTTAACAGTAATAAGTCCGATACATCTTTTTTGACTATCTACTACAACGAGTTTTTCAATACGGTTTTCATGTAGAAGTTTTTTTGCATGATTAGTTGATTGATTTTTTTGTATCGTGATTACTTTTTTTGTCATGTATTCTTTAACCATCGATTTTTTATTTGTCACAAATCGAACATCACGATTAGTAATAATACCAAGTAATTTTTTGTTTTTATCTACAACAGGAAATCCAGAGATATTTTTTTCATCCATAATTGCAAAAACATCTTCAATAGTGTTATTGGGAGACATAGTAATAGGGTCATAAACAATCCCTGCTTCAAACCTTTTTACTCTCGCCACTTCAGATGCTTGGGTAGAAATATCAAAATTTTTATGAATTACACCCAAACCGCCATTTTGAGCCATTGCTATAGCCATTCTAGACTCAGTGACCGTATCCATAGCGGCTGAGAGAATGGGAATATTAAGAGTAATGTCTTTTGTTAATTGAGTTTGAATATTAACTTGATTAGGCAACACAGAAGATCTTCTAGGTTGCAATAAAACGTCATCAAAGGTGAGAAATTCTTTAACTTGGGCCATGGCCAATACTAGTTTTTTTCAAAATAAAATCAAGAAGTGAAGAACTTAAAGTTTTCGGCCATCAAAAGCTATAGCATCATACTCAGTTGCATCTAATTCCTCTATACAACCTAAGTTAACACCCATTCCATTAGGGTCAGACTTTCTATTATGATGAGTATAAATTCCACATTTCTTACAGAAATAATGTTTAGCGACTTTAGAGTTAAATTGATATAGAGCTAAATCACTCTCTCCTTTAGTTAAAGTAAAATTTTCTTTAGGAACCATAATCATTTTTGCATTTCTTCGAATACAAATTGAGCAATTACATTGAGCTATTTTTTCAAGATTAGTTTCAACTTCAAATTCGATATTTTTACAATGACAAGATCCTTTATATTTCATTTAACTGTTCTCCTTAAAAAATGTTTTTAGTAAATTTTTAGTATCACTAGCGGTTTCTAAAATAGACATGTGACCTGAATCTTCAATTATGACTTTTTTTGAATTTTTAATTTTACTAGCAAGTTCTAATCCAACTTTTTTAGGGGTCATTCGATCATGTTTGCCAATAATACATAAAGTTGGATGATTTATATCTGAGGCTGCTTTTTCCCCGTTCTCATATTGATCACATGCATTAAAGTCAGCACCCAGTGCTCCATTATTATTAGAACTAACTAATTGATTTCCCATTCCGATATGACTTAACCCAGGTACGGGATGACCTCCCACTTGACCTAGAGGACCATGAACCCAATCCATCATTAAATCGACTGCTTTATGATTTTTATTTTGAGCTAGTTGTAGAAGTTCAGGATTCATCTTCATAGAAAGACTTCCATTTATAAGAGCCAATAATTCAAGTTTATCAGCATGGCGATGAGCAAATTCTAAACCAATAAGACAACCTTGAGAATGTCCAACATAAGAAGCTTTCTTAATTTCTAAAACATCAAGAAGTTCAGCTATCCAATCTGCCATCTCTTCAATTGATTTTAAGGGTGGGCCCTCTGAATCACCGTGTCCTGGTAAATCGACCGCTATTGTATTGTATCCATGAAAAGCAAAGTAACGAGTCTGTAAAACCCATGTCACATGAGTAAGACCACTTCCGTGAACAAAAATTATTGTGGGTTGATCTTTAACAATTTCTCTCCCACTAGTGGTAAAATAAGCTTCTTTTCCGTTTACTTTTAACTTCATCTAGAAGCTACTAGACGTGGTTTTTGGGAAGCTCTGAAGCCATTATTAAAGTCATTAATAATATCGTCCATATCTTCTAATCCGACAGAAAATCTAATCATGTCATCAGTTAAACCAGCTAATTCAAGAGACTTTTTATCCATTTGTGAGTGAGTCGTGGAAGCTGGATGGATTACTAAAGATTTAGCATCACCGACGTTTGCCAAATGAGAAGTCAGTTTCATTGCATTGATAAAAGCTTGTCCCGCTTCTCTTCCACCTTTTATTCCAAAAGCTATCATTGAACCTTGACCCTTAGGCATTAATTTTTTTGCTACTTCATGATCTGGATGATCAGGTAGACTTGGATGATTTACCCAAGTAACATTTTCATTGTTGGATAAGTAATCAACCATAATGGCTGTATTGGAAATGTGCTTGTCCATTCGAAGAGAAAGAGTTTCAATGCCAGTTAAAATATTAAAAGCATTAGTTGGACTCATTGAAGGTCCAAAATCTCTCATTCCCTCAGCTCTAGCTCTCATCGTAAAAGCAGCTGGGCCAAATTCTTCAGCAAATGATAATCCATGATAACCTTCATAGGGTTCAGTCATGGTTGGAAACTTGGTTCCTTGTTTCCAGTTGAAGTCTCCTTTTTCAACAATACAACCACCCATCGACGTACCATGACCAGCCATCCATTTAGTTAAAGAATGAACGATGATATCTGCACCTAAGTCAAATAAATTACATAGGTAAGGAGTATTAAAAGTTCCATCTATAATGACAGGAATACCTGCATCTTTAGCAATCTTTGATACTTTAGGTAAATTCATAATTTCAATACCTGGATTGCCAATTAATTCTCCGAAAATACACTTTGTGTTCGGCTTAATTGCTTTTTTAAATCCTTCAATATCTCTTGGTTTAACAAAAGTAGTTTCAATACCAAATCGAGGTAAAGTTAATCTTAATAAATTAAAACTACCTCCATAAAGTTGAGAAGAGGCAACAATATGATCACCAGCACTACATATTGTTAACAGAGATAACATCATTGCACTCATACCCGAGGCAGTAGCTAGGGCCGCAGCACCACCTTCTAAAGCAGCCACTCTTTCTTCTAATACAGAAACAGTAGGATTTGAAATTCTTGAATAAATATGTCCACCCTCTTCTAAATTAAATAGAGCAGCGGCATGATCAGTATCTTGAAATAAATATGAGGTTGATTGGTAAATGGGGACAGCACGTGAGCCGTAGTTCTTATCGGGTTGATGGCCACTGTGCAAAGTTTTGGTATTAAACTTGTATGTTTTTGGATCTGCCATAATTACTTATACCAAAATGAAAAAACTATGAAAGAAAAAGCGAAATAGATAATTTTAAAATAAATTCTCTTTCAAATACTTTATGTGTTCAGGCCCAGTACCACAGCAGCCTCCAATGATATTAATCCCTTTTTTTAACCATCTATTGCAATAATTAAAATAATCTTTAGGAGAAATTACTTCATCAAAGGTCCATTCCATTTGGATATCATCACCTGAGTGAGCATAAACACCAACTAATCCATCCCAATTATTTTTCACGATATCTAAGCATTCATCGATATATCCTACATCTGTATGCATGATATTTATTAAAGGAATGTTTTGATCTTTAAGTGATAAAATTGCTTCTTCTAAGGTCTCACCTACTCTTGAATTGGGAGAACTATCAACTAAGTCTTTTTGACCAGATAACAATCTCATAACTCCTTTATCATCTGGCTCGCATGAGAGTCCGACCCATACAGGAAGATCTGAGTTTCTTACACCCTTAAGCACAGATGACATTCTTGGAATATCAATCATCATTTCTAGTAAAATTAAATCAGCACCTGCATCTTTCATAATAATCGCCTGTTCTGATGCGCCCTCTTCTAAATCTTTCAAGGAAGGGAGTTTATTAGTAAAAGACCAATGAGAAATTCCACCAGCTACTAATACCTCATCTTTTTTAAGATCATTTCTGGATTCAACGGCTAACTCAACGCTACGTTTGTTAACTAATTCAAAATCATTTAGACAGTCGGCATCTTTCATTAAATGCTTATAAGTTGCAAAAGTGTTTGAAATAATTATTTCTGCACCCTCTTTAATAAAATCTGTGTGAATTCCTTTTATAATATCAGGATGGGTTAAAGCACCTCCAGCATTCCAAGCATTTTTCAATTGAGGAACACCTCTTCTTTCAACTTCAGTACCTGTACCACCATCAATTAAGATTTTATCACCTTTTAATAGGCGAGATAAAAATTTTTCATAACGATTCATTGAAAATCAACCTTAAATATAATGATGTAATTATAAAGAGGATAAATGGCGCGCTCTGCAGGATTCGAACCTGCGACCCTCTGCTTAGAAGGCAGATGCTCTATCCAGCTGAGCTAAGAGCGCATAAAACAGATATTTATCACTTCAATTTTATATTTTCTACCTTATTATTCACTAATTTTGGATGAGTAAAAATCTTATAAAAGTTGAGTCTGTTGTAAAGACCTTTGGAGGTTTAAAGGCCTTAAATGACTGTTCTTTAGAAATCAAAGAAAAATCTATAACTGGTATAATTGGGCCTAACGGTTCAGGTAAATCAACTTTGTTTAATGTAATTACAGGCAATCTCAAACCTGACAGCGGGAAAATTACTTATAATGATAACGAAATAACAAATAAAGAGTCACATGAGCTTTTTCATCAAGGTATTTTAAGAACTTTTCAAATAGCTCATGAATTTACCAACATGACTGTAATTGAAAATCTAATGGTAGTACCAGGAAATCAAAAAGGTGAAAGCCTGCTCTATGCCCTCATGAACAAGAAAAAAATTGATAAAGATGATGAAATCATAAAAGAAAAGGCAATAGAAGTTCTTCAATTTCTTAAAATTGAACATTTAAGAAATGAAAGAGCGGGTAATTTATCAGGTGGTCAAAAAAAACTTTTAGAATTAGCGAGAACGATGATGGTGGATGCAAAAATTGTATTTTTAGATGAAGTTGGAGCTGGCGTTAATAAAACATTACTTAACGATATAAGTGACTCCATATTAAGACTCAATAAAGAAAAAGGATATACATTTTGTATGATTGAGCATGATTTTAATTTTATAACTAAATTATGTGATCCTATTATTGTACTAGCAGAAGGATCAGTTTTATTTAAAGGCACAGCTGAAGAAGTGAAGAAAAATGAAAAAGTAATTGAATCCTATCTTGGCAAGGGAGTGAGGAAATAATGTATTTCTCAGCTTCTAAATTAACTGGAGGTTATGGTGGTGTTAATATTATTGAGAATTGTTCATTTAATGTGAATAGAGGTGAAATAGTTTCCATTCTTGGGCCAAATGGTGCTGGAAAATCAACAGCCATGAAAGCAATGCTAGGCATTCTTGATTTAAATTCAGGTGTTATTAATTTAAATGGTCAAGATATTACAAAGTTTAAAACTCAAGATAGAATTAAATTAGGTATCTCTTTTGTCCCTCAAATAAAGAATATATTTACAGAACTTACTGTAGAGGAAAATCTAGAAATGGGAGCGTTTTTAAATGAAGATGATATTCAACTTCAAATTGAAAAAATGTTCGATTTATTCCCAATTATTAAAGAAAAAAGGAAACAAGCAGCTGGAGAATTATCAGGTGGTCAAAGACAACAAGTAGCTATAGCGAGAGCGTTAATGACTAATCCAACAGTACTAATGTTAGATGAACCAACAGCAGGAGTTTCTCCTGTAATAATGGATGAAATTTTTCAACATATTTTGAATATTAAAAAACAAAATATAGCAATTTTAATGGTTGAGCAAAATGCTCGCCAAGCTTTAGAGATATCTGATAGAGGATATATTCTGGTTACTGGAAAAAATGCTTATGAAGGAGATGGTGACTATCTTCTAAATGATAAAGAAATAAGAAAGTCTTTTTTAGGTGGTTAAATGGATTTTTTAAACGCAATCATTCTTATTTCAAACTTTATTATTGTACCTGCTATAACATATGGATCTCAACTGGCACTAGGAGCAATAGGTGTAACTCTAATCTATGGAGTATTGCGGTTTGCTAATTTCGCTTATGGAGACCTTATGGCATTTGGAACTATGATTGTAATTTTATTTACTTGGTACCTTCAATCAAAAGGAATTACCTTTGGGCTCTTACCAACGGCACTTTTGGCGTTGCCGATTGGAATACTGTTCACCATAGCGATCAGCTTATTCTTCGACAAAACTGTTTTTGAGTATTACAGAGAAAAGAAAAGCAATCCTGTAACTTTTATTGTAGTTAGCCTAGGTATTATGTTTGTTTTGAACGCAGTTGTTCGAATAATAATTGGACCCAATGATATAAATTTTATGGATGGACATAAGTTCATCATGAAAGCTCGAGAATTCAAACAATTAACGGGCTTAAACGAAGGACTAGCTATTAAATCAACTCAAGTTATTACTTTAATAACTACGATCATTACTTGTTCACTCCTTTTTTATTTCTTAAATAAAACAAAAACTGGTAAATCAATGAGAGCATACTCTGATAATGAGGATTTGGCCCTGCTATCTGGAATAGATCCAAAAAAAATAATCCTTCTTACTTGGGTAATAGTATCAATTTTAGCAACAGTAGCTGGAACTCTTTACGGATTAGATAAAAGCTTTAAACCTTTTACTTACTTCAATAACCTTTTACCTATATTTGCTGCCACAATCGTAGGTGGAATTGGCAATCCACTAGGCGCTTTTTATGGAGGGTTTTTAATTGCATTTTCTGAAATCGCTTTAACGTATGCTTATAAGAAGTTTTTCAAATACCTGCTTCCAGAAAGCCTAGAACCTAATACCCTCATTCAATTTATTTCTACAGATTATAAATTTGCAATTTCATTTGCTATTTTAGTAGTTGTTTTAATTTTTAGACCAAATGGAATATTTAAAGGAAAAGTAATTTGATGAAGAACTTCGATATTAAAATTTCTTTTTCTATAATGGCACTTCTTATAATTTTAGTTGGGTTATTTCAATCTTGGGGAGTAGCTTTATCAATTTTAAATCTATGTCTTATTTCAGCTGTAATGTCGATGGGTGTTAATATTCAATGGGGTTTTGCTGGACTGATAAATTTTGGTGTTATGGGTTTTTTGGCTATCGGCGGACTAGCGACAGTTTTAGTATCTGTTCCTCCGGTAATTGAGGCCTGGTCTACTGGTGGTATGGGTATACTTGTATCTGGAGCATTTATAATTGCAGTAGTTTTTATTCTCTTTTTCATAAATAAAAAATTAAGCGATTATAAATACAAAAACTATTTAATTTTCTTAATAATTATTTTATCTATTCCTCTACTTAAATTCATTTCAGGACCATCCATAAGTAAAATTGAATCTATAAATGCTGCGACTTCTGGTTTTTTAGGCGGCATGAATTTACCTATTATCTTCTCTTGGTTTTTTGGTGCTTTATTATCAGCAGGTGTGGCTTTTGTCATAGGTAAAGTATGCCTAGGCTTAAGATCTGATTATTTAGCTATATCAACTCTATTAATATCAGGAATCATAGTATCAATTGTTAAACATGAAGAATGGTTATCTAGGGGTGTTAAAAATGTAATAGGTTTAAAAAGACCGGCACCTTATGAGGTAGATTTAC
Source organism: alpha proteobacterium HIMB59 (assembly GCA_000299115.1). NCBI lineage: Bacteria > Pseudomonadati > Pseudomonadota > Alphaproteobacteria > Candidatus Pelagibacterales > Candidatus Pelagibacteraceae > alpha proteobacterium HIMB59. Next base: position 1,096,081 of record CP003801.1, read on the forward strand.
AAAGCTCTGATTGGTTTATCAGATTAATTGAATTTTTGAATACTTCAAAATTATCGAAAATATTAAATAGCGTTGAAAGGCAGGATCTTTTATCACAGCTTGTTATTAGCGCTTCAGGTGTATTTGTAAAATTATGTTTTACTTTAATTTTTTTAATTGTTGTTTGTTCATTGCTTTATTTTTCAGAAAAAGCACTCAAGTCTCCTTGGGGTCGTATGATGAGAGCAATAAGAGATAATGAAGATGCTGCAAAAGCAATGGGAAAAAATGTAGTAAAACAACATTTGTTTATTTTCATGTTAGGTTCAGCAATCATTGGCTTTGCAGGCGCTATGTTAGTTACCTATGATGGTTTGTTTACTCCATCTAGTTATCAACCACTTCGTTATACTTTTTTAATTTGGGTTATGGTTCTTTTAGGTGGAACAGGCAACAACTATGGAGCTATACTTGGTGCTTTTGTCGTGTGGTTTATATGGATACAATCTGCACCTTTTGCACTTTATATTATCAATATTTTTACTACACACCTTGATGATACAAATGCAATAAAAACACATTTGATCAACAGCATTCCTTATTTTAGATATCTTATGATGGGTATCGGATTATTAGCTGTTATGAGATACAGACCTATGGGATTATTGCCAGAAAAAATTTTAAGAAACTAAAGTTAGCTCCCTACAAGAAAAGCAGGGAGCTTAAAATAAAATTATCTTTGTGCTACGTCAGTAAAAGATCCACCGTCAATGCCTTTTTCAATAAATGCACCAAAAGCTTCACCTACTTCAGTAAAATTAACATCTGTTGCGCCATCATAGTCAACAGCAAAACCTGCAGATGCCAATTCAAGTCCTTTTGCTAATTCACCAGCATAAATTTTTGTCCCTGGACCATTAGCTACTTTCATAATATTAGCCGCTACAGTTGCACTATCATCAGAACCACCTAAAGCCATCGCTAGAACGATCAATGCTGCAGCATCATATGACTCACCTACATAAACAGAAGGGTTTACACCGTTAGCTTCAGCATATGTTTTGAACTTTTGCGCACCAGCACCAAGAGAACCTGGCATAGAACCAAATGAACCATCAATATCAGATCCAAAAGTATCTGTTAAAGAGTCACCGATCATACCATCTGAAAGTACAAAAGTATCAAATGCACCACTATCTAAAGAACCTTGAATAATTTGATTACCACCCTGGTCTAAGTATCCAATAACAACTAAGGCATCACCGCCAGCTGATGATAAAACACCAACTTCAGCACTGTAGTCAGCTTTGTCACCCTCGTGGGCGGTCTTAGCTGTAACATCAATACCTCTTGCAATTGCGGCAGCTTCATAAACATCAGCCAAACCTACACCGTAGTCAGTGTTGACATATGTTATTGCAACACTTGAAATACCCCTGTCCGAAGTAATATCAGCCAAGACTTCTCCGCCTCTTGCATCAGATGGAGCTGTTCTAAAAAACAATCCATTATCCTCAGCTGTAGTTAAAGCTGGTGATGTTGCAGAAGGTGAAATCATTGGAACACCATTTGGAACTGCCACGTTTGATAAAACCGCACCTGTAACACCAGAGCAGTCTGCGCCCATGATTGCAGTTACACCCTGGCTCACAAGACCCTCAGCAGCAGAAGTTGCAGCAGCAGAGTCAATACATGTAGAGTCAGCTCTAATAACGTTAATTGTTGATCCGTTTAAAAGTTTTCCAGAGTCTGAAGCTTCAGAAAACGCTAATTCAGCACCTGCAGCCATATCTGGGGTAAGAGATTCAATTGGACCTGTGAATCCAAGAATTATACCTACGTTAACAGTTTTTGCATGAGAAGTGCTAAAAGCAAAAATTGTCAATAAGGTCGCTATGATTTTAATCATATTTTCCTCCTAATTAATTAAAGTCTGTAGATAATATATTGAAAAAAGTGAAATTTAAATAAATTTAGAAATAATTAATGAGTCCAAGAAGTTCTTCTAGCACTAGAAAAGTTGCTAGAATAACTTTTAGGCTTTAAAGATTTATAAGATTGATCTTCAACCTCGTATGATAAATTATTTTTTAAACACCAGGATTTAGCATCATCTAAATTTGGAAATGAGAGTTTTATTTGTTTGTTAGTGTTATTAGAACTATTCCAACCCATCAAAACATCTTTTTTTAAAGTGGAGTCAAATTGAAATTCAACAATCCAAGATTTAGTCTTTTTTAGACCGGATTGCATATTAGTTTTACAAGGTTTTTTAATTAAAGCTTTTTTCATAATTAAGTGGTCGGGGAGACAGGATTCGAACCTGCGACTTTCTGCTCCCAAAGCAGACACTCTACCAGACTGAGCTACTCCCCGAGTATTGAATATATATACTTTTGTCTTATAAATAGTCAAACGGTAAAAGCGATGCAGATAGTAAAAAAGGTAAAGAAAATCTCTCTTTCAAAAAGCTTTTTTCCATTTTGGAGATACCAATTTTTAATCAAAAGTTTAAATAAAAAAATTAAACCTTACAAAATCAACCGTGAAATACTTGGGATTGGTGATGTTGTATTTGCTCTTTGTTATTCCCCAGAAGAAAAAAAATTTTATTTAATAAAACAATTCAGACCTTTTTATTATGTAAGAAAAGAAAAGTATAAATTTGAGCTTGTAGGTGGATTAGTGGATGAAGGAGAAACTTTAACTAAGGCTTTGAAAAGAGAAATAAAAGAAGAAATTGGGGTTAAAACGCTAAAACTAAAAAAGTTAACAAAATATTGTCCAGTACCTGGATATTCAGATGAAATTGTTCATGTGTATTATGCAGAAGTTGAGAAGATTAAAGACTCCCATTTATATAACAAGTTTGAAAATGAAGAGATAAAAGTTTCTAAATTAACTCTTAATCAAATAAAAAAAATTAACTCTAGTGAGCAAATACAAAATGTGCTCACTAAAGTTTCAATATATGAATATTTAAATAAAATTAAAAAGAGTTAACATTGTTAACTATTTTATTTTCTTTTAAAAAATCTGCTACTTGATTAGCTACATCAATCGCAACATTAGATTGAGCTTCTTTAGATGATGCTCCAAGATGTGGAGTTAAAAGTAAATTCTTAGCACCAAACATAACATTTTCAGTAGCAGGTTCAGTTTCATAAACATCAATTGCAGCACCAGCGATCACATCGTTATTTAATGCATCTTTTAAATCAGATTCATTAATTAGACCACCTCTAGCACAATTAATAATAACAGAACTGCTCTTCATCGTAGCTATGCTTTCTTTATTAAGCATATTTTTTGTTTGATCATTCAGTTTTGTATGTAATGAAAGTATATCTGATGAAGATATTAACTCTTCTGTCGAAACTTTCTTTGCACCAAAGCTATTTAGAACTTCGTCGCTAGCAGAATTAGAATTTGTTAAAATTTGCATACCTATTACTTTACAAATTTCCGCAACTCTTTGGCCAATATTACCAAATCCTACAATACCTAAAGTTTTTCCCTTTAGCTCTGTACCCATAAATTTAGCTTTTTCCCATTTTCCTTCGTGGGTAGAAGCGTTAGCATTATGAATATGTCGATATAAAGAAAACATTAAACCTACTGTAAGTTCAGCAGTTGCTTCCAAATTTCCCAAAGGGGTATTCATCACTAGAATTTTATTTTTTGTAGCGATATCCAAGTCAACATTATCAACCCCAACACCTGCTCTACCAATAACCTTAAGATTAGAACAGTTTTCTAATATATCAGCTGTGAGTTTTGTTGCAGATCGAATAAGAATTCCATCGTAGTCATCTATTATTGATTTGAGTTCATTTGGTTCTAACCCTATTTTGATGTCATAATCAATTGATTTAGATTTCAATACATCTTCAACCTTGTTACTCATTTTATCAGAAATTAAAATTTTCATTATTTATACCTTTCTAATGTTTCAAAAAATGCCCACTCAATCCATGGAAGTAATTTGTCAATATCACTAGACTCAACAGTAGCCCCACCCCATATTCTGATACCCGCTGGGGCATCTTTATAAGCATTAATATCATAACCTGCTTCTTCCTGCTCAATAATAGAACAAACTTCCTTTACTAACTTCTTTTTATTATCATCATCTAATTTTTCAAAATCAGGATGAGTAAATTTAAAACAGATACTTGTAGAAGAGTAAGTATTTGGATCTTTAGCTAGAAAATCAACCCAATCTCTTGCATCTATCCAATCTTTAACAGATTGAAGATTTTTTTTAGATCGATTGATTAATTCTTTCTGTCCTCCAATACTTATGCACCAATTAAGAGCATCCAAAGCATCCTCTGCGGCTAACAAAGAAGGAGTGTTAATAGTAGCACCTTCAAAAATTCCTTTATCAAATTTTTTATTTTTCGCTAATTGGAAAATCTTAGGCATAGGCCAAGAAGGCTCATATGTTTCTAATCTTTCCACAGCCCTTGGAGATAGCGCTATCATTCCATGTGCAGCCTCACCACCTAAAACTTTCTGCCATGACCAAGTAACTACATCCAATTTAGTAAAATCCATATCCATGGCAAAAACTGCCGATGTTGCATCACAAATGGCTAAACCTTTGCGATCGTTAGGTATCCAATCAGCATTAGGCACACAAACGCCAGAGGTAGTACCATTCCAAGTAAATACCACATCATTATCAAAATTTACTTTTGATAAATCAGGTAGCTCTCCATAGTCTTTAATATCGTGAATAGTTACATCGTTAAGTTTCAATTGTTTTGTTATATCTTTTACCCAGGTTAAGCCGAAAGACTCCCATCCACAAACATCTACTCCTCTTTGACCTAATAAGCTCCACATCGCCATTTCAATAGCTCCAGTATCAGATGCGGGAACGATGCCTACAAGATAATCATCAGGTAATTCCAATAGTTCTTTTGATTTTACGATTACTTCGTTTAATTTTGCTTTACCACTTTTTGCGCGATGCGATCTGCCAAGAAAAGCATTATTAAGAGCTTCTAAATTCCATCCAGGACGCTTAGAACAAGGTCCAGATGAGAAGAAAGGATGATTGGGTTTAACTTCTGGTTTTTGCATTAATTGTTTTTACTCCTTAATTATTAGTTTTAGTCAATAATGTTATAAAAAAATAAACCATCTAGTGGTTTAGGTTCAAACCAAGTAGCTTTGGGAGGCATAAATTTTTGATTTTTAGAATAATCTATAACTAAATCCATACTAACTGGTCTCATTAAAGTAGACAAATCTGTTATACCCGTATCAACTTGATTTATCAAATAATCAGTTCCTAAAGTCGGAGGAACAAACTCTACTCTATCGTCTGATGTTTCATCAAATATCTGTAATATTTCTTTCAATATAAATTCACCAAAATCAATACAATCAGCACCAAGCGAAGTGTAATCTTTTTTTAGGTCAATTTTCAAAAATTTACCCTGAAAATAGATAACAAAAAATCTATCTATGTTTTCATGATATTTTAGCTCATCTACAACAAAATATTTTTGTAAATCGTTCAAAAAATTATCCTTAGCGTAATTATCTGGAAATTTAACTGATCTATTATATGCAAGATTAGAGCATTTCGATTTTGGGAATATGATAGCCATAAATTTTGTATCTTTTTTTACATCTAATTGAGCGAAACCTTCTATTCTATGATGGCCATCAGCTACAAAAAGCTCTTTAAAATTTATACTTGAGAAATCTGATTGTGTTTTATAAATGGAATGAACATATTTCCCAGATTTAAATTTTATAATTGGTTTTTTTTCATGGTGAATTTCTAGATCTAGGTCTATATTTTGATCGTCATAAAATAGGTAAATAGGGCATAGCTGAAATTTAACTTTGGATAGTTGTTCTGCTCGCTCCTTCCCTTTACTAACTAAAATTTTTTCATGAGGCTTAATATTGTTATTTAAATAATCTTGAATATTTAAAAGAGAGATCAAACCTGTTTGAGAATGATCCTCAGAATCAATTCGATATAGATAGTAGTCAGTGTCAGATTTATAAATTATTTGATCATTAATAAGTTTTTGATAATAGTTTCTGGATAAATCATAAAATTCCTCTTCACTTAATCTTTTATTAAAATAAATATCCGGTCTTAATATTTGAAGAAGATTAAGTTTATGTATTTGGTCTGGAGTAAAATTATAATCTATAATGTCAGTACTTGGTGAAAGTATAGATTGAAGATACTTATTGTTAATCACATAAGTATTTGGTAATAATGGCTTCATCTATGACGAATAATAAAGTTCCATATTACTTAGCATTAATAATAGCTTTAATTTTTTTTCTATATGGAATATTTTCAGTCCTACTTCACTAGTCTTCTATTGTTGTCGAGTTAGGTAAGCTTTTTTCCTCATACCAAACAGCTTTGTCAGGGATATTTCCATCCCATAAGTAATTTTCATAATCAAATTTTGGCATTCCTTTATCAGAACGCTCATAATAAAGCCCAAACTCTCTGCAGTATTCAGATAATTGATCAGCTTCTAATTCCAAAATGTTCAATTTTTCCCATTTTTTACTAGAGGGCACCCATTTAAAGCCTTTAGATTTAAGCCAATCTTTATGATAATAAGTCTCAGATCCAGATACTGAGAATGTTATGTTTTCACTCATTTATTAAAACCTCTTGAAATAATTTGAACGGATAATATTGAAAATCAGACCTATTATCAAAGGGTTTTTTTTTAATAAACTGAAATAATTCGTCTTTATTAACTAAATCCTCTGAAATGGTGGAATTTGAAGAAAAGAATTCACAATAATGTGAATTTTTAGGATCTCCATTATCTAAAATTATTTGAAGAATCTTTTCTTTTTCAAAATCAATCACACAAGACAAGAATGAGATCTTTTTAGTAATTTTATCTGTTTTAATGATGAAAGATTTAAAAGCTGGTTTTAATTGTTTGTACTGGTCTATAAAAAAAAACAAATCAGGAGTAAGGTCAAATAAGATATCTTGACTTGATAAATTATTATATTGATCTTGTTTAAAAGTTAAAAGATATGAGATAAATTTTTTATTTTTGCTGTCATTATAAAATTTTTTAAAGTTTTGATCATCAATCAAAAATAAATTAGACATTATGCCCAAATCTTTTAACTCTTGATAGCTCGTCAATTCATTTTGATTACTAATTATTGGATAATTTGTAATAATTTTTTTATTTTTTTTTAATGCTAAGTATGTGTATTCAAATTTTATCCCTGTAGGTAAGAAATTAACGATATATTCTATATTACTATCTTCAATTAAGTCCTCATAAGAACCATAATATTTTTCAAAACCATTATTTTCTCTAAAGATTTTAGCATCATCAGTATTTCTTGAAGAATTGGCATAAAGATTACAAAGATCTTGCAAATTATTATTTTTGATAAACTGAATAGTTTTGTTATCAGAACTAAGAACAGCTAAATTGCTTTTCATAAATTTTTTAATATAATCCCGTGATGAAACAAGTCTTTTTAAGCTATCATGATATTCATACAGATTGTATAGAATTAGCTAAAATCATAAAAAAAAAGTTTAAACCTGAAAAATTAATTTTAATTTCTAGAGGAGGATTAATTCCTGGTTCAATAATTGCAAATTATCTTGGCATTCAAGATATTGATGTCATTGCAATGAAAACATACTCCAATAGAAAAAGAACAAATAAAATAGAGATTTTTAAAAGAATTAAATCTCAAAAAAAGCTTGTAGTAATTGACGATTTAGTAGACAGCGGCGAAACAGCTAAAATAGTTAAGTCTATGATGCCCAATTCAAAGTTTGTCACTCTTTATGCTAAAACCTCAGGAAAAAAACAAGCCGACCTTCATCTCTATGATTTTAAAGACTCAGATTGGCTCGTTTTTCCTTGGGAACAAGACTAATTAATATTTTATTGAGGTATATCTCCGTCAATACCCTGAACATAAAACATCATTCCAGCTAGCATTCCGTCATCTGCCACTTCGCCTTCTGGTACAACTAGCTCTCCAGCCTGATTATAAATTGGACCTTCAAAAGAATGAAAAGATCCATCTTCAATAGCTGCTTCCATCGCCTTAGCTTCAGCAATTAAATCAGCTGGTAATAAATTTTCATTGTAAGGAGACATTTCAACCATACCTTCTTTAAAACCATGCCAAGTATCTTCAGATTTCCAAGTTCCATCTAAAACAGCTTGTGCTTTAGCAGCATAGTAAGGTCCCCAAATATCTTCAATTGCGGTCATATGCGCGTTTGGGCAAAATGCTTCTTGATTTGATGCTTGACCAAAAGCTAGTACACCTGCTTTTTCAGCAGCTTGACAAGGAGCATAAGAGTCAGTGTGTTGAACTATGATATCAGCACCTTGATTAATAAGAGTATTGGCTGCATCAGCTTCTTTTCCTGGATCGTACCATGAATAAACCCAAATAATTTTTATTTTAACATCAGGATTCACCTTAGAAGCAGCTAAATAAAATGCATTAATACCCCTAATAACTTCAGGGATTGGGAAGGATACAATATATCCAATTGTGTTTGTTTCAGTCATTTTTCCAGCGATGTGTCCAATGACGGATCTTCCTTCATAAAATCGGGCAGAATAGGTTGAAACGTTATCTAATCTTTGAAATCCAGTGGCATGCTCAAATTTTACATCAGGAAACTCCTTTGCAACTTCTAGAGTTTGATCCATGTAATTAAAAGATGTGGTGAATATTAAGTCATGACCTGATTGTGCCAATTTTCTAATAGATCTAACCGCATCAGCATTTTCAGGGACATTTTCAATGTATGTAGTGCTGATAGAGTCTCCTAGCTTTTCTTCCATATATTTTCTGCCTACATCATGCATGTATGTCCACCCGTGATCACCCGGGGGTCCGATATATATAAAACCAATTTTTTTATCTGCAGCATTCAGTTGAGATATGGAAAAAATTGATAAAACTGAGAGAATTGAAAGTATTTTTTTAATCATTTTTATCCTAACTTTATTTTAAATATTAACTGACATTAAACCCAAGCTAATATTTTAGTTAATGAATCTATTCAATATCAATTATGTAATAAATTAATGACAAATCAAAATGAGATATTAAGAGATTTGTAAATATTTAGTGGATAAACTATTAATTCTTTTCAAAAGGAATATTGAGAGAAGAAGGTGCGCTAAGCTTTAACCTCAATTTGTTAGAAGAGATAAATACCAAAACAATTAAAGTAGCTACATATGGCATCATGGTAAATATTTGACCTGGCAATTTTACCCCAAATGCTTGAAGATTCATTTGCATAATTGCTACTCCTCCAAATATATATGCGCCGACAAGTAATCGATATGGTTTCCAAGTTGCAAAAACAACTAAAGCTAAAGCTATCCAACCTCGTCCAGCAGTCATCCCCTCCTGCCACATTGGAGCATAACATATCGAAATATAAAATCCTGCTAAAGAACTCATTACGCCACCAAATATAATAGTTAGGTATCTTGTCTTGATGACATCATACCCTAAAGCAAATGAGGAATGATGATTTTCCCCAACTGATCTGACAATTAATCCTATTCTTGTTTTGTATAAAATATGATGAACCAAAATTACAATTAGAAAGGAACCGGTTATAAAGTAATAAGGGCTCAGGCCATCAATGGGTGTGCCACTAAATTTTTTGCCAAGCATTGCACTTAACCCAATACCAAAAATAGTTAGAGCTAGACCTGTGGCTATTTGATTTGTTAATAAATTTAAAACAAAAAAAGCAAAAATTAATGACAAAACTATGCCTGAAAAAATAGATGCAAAAAAAGAAAAAAAATAATTACCTGTGAGTACCAATACAATAAAACCTGAGACGGCACCCATAAGCATTAAGCCCTCTAAGCCTAAATTAAGTACACCACTCTTTTCTGTAACTAGCTCACCTATGCCAGCAAAAACTAAAGGAGTCGTTGAAATTAAGACAATATTTAAAATACCTATGATAAGTTCAATGTTCATTTAATTACTACTTTATATTTATTTAAAAAATCAGCACCTAGTAAGAAAAATAAGACTAAACCCTGAAAAACAAAACCAACTGAAGAGGGAATTTTTAAAAATAATTGTGCATCTTCTGCTCCTAAATAAGTTAGAGCAATAATGAGGGAGGACAAAACTATACCTATTGGATTTAGCCTTCCTAAAAAAGCGACTATAATTGCTGTAAAGCCATAATTTGGAGAGATATCACGGTAAAGCAAGCCGATAGGTCCTGATACTTCAAAAATACCAGCTAAACCTGCGCAAGCACCACTAATCAAAAAGGTAAAAATAATTAGTTGGCTGCTTTTAAAACCTGCATACTTAGAAGCTTTGGAGCTAAAACCTGTTACTTTTAATTTGTAACCAAAAAGTGTCTTATTGAAAACATAGTAAGAAATAACTGCAATAAAAATTGAAAAATAAACCCCTATGTGTGCCCTCAAGCCATCAATTAACACGGGTAGCCTTCCAGACTCAGGAAAGGGTCTTGACTTAGGAAGGCCATAACTTGCAGGATCCTTCCAAGGACCAACTACTAAATAATCTAATATTAGAATTGCGATATACGTCAGCATCAAACTTGTTAAAATTTCATTTGTATTAAATTTTGTTTTTAAAATAGCTGGTATTAATGCCCACAAAGCACCCCCTATGCCCCCAAATAAAATCATAGCTGGCAATAAGAGAAAACTATCTGAGTTATAAAATAATATTCCTAACCCTCCACCAAATATAGCGCCCATTGTTAGTTGTCCCTCAGCGCCAATATTGTAGATATTGTTTTTGAAACAATAAGAAAGGCCAAGTGCAATTATAGCAAGTGGGGTAGCCTTAACTAAAAGCTCAGACAAACCATATGAGTTTGAAATTGGGCTAATAAAGAAAATTTTAAAAGATTCAAAAGGATTCAAATCTAATAGTAAAAAAATTAAGGAACCAAATAATAAAGTGGCAAAAACAGCCACTAATGGAGATAAATAAAAAATCATATTTGATTGAGTTGGTCTTTTAATTAATTTAATCAAACATCCCCCCCATATACTTTCCAAGTTGTGTCATATCTATATTTTCTGTAGTTAGTGATTTGGAAATTTTACCTTGATAAATAACAGTAATTTGATGACATAGCTCAATTAACTCTTCTATATCGTGCGAGATAATTAATATAGATATTCCCTTTTCTGATAATTCTAATAAGGACTTCCTAATAAAAGACTCTGATCCAACATCAATGCCCCAAGTTGGCTGAGATAATATTAATAAATCTGGATTTGAAAGAATTTCTCTTCCAATAATAAATTTTTGAAGATTTCCACCAGATAACTCTCCAGCCTTAGAAATAGACGAAGGTGCACTTACGTTGAATTCTTTGATAATTTTTTTTGTATAATCAGAGATATTATTAAAATTTATTAAATTATTTTTTGTAAATTCACTTTTGAAATTCAAGCTTAATAGAACATTTTCTTCTAGTGTCATTTCAGGAACTGCGCTGTGTCCTAATCGTTGTTCAGTCACAAAAGATATTGATAGTTTTCTTCTTTCGTATGTAGATAATTTTGAGATATTAATGTTTTTAAAAATTATTTCTCCTTGAAAATTTTCATCAGACTCATTTGTTAAAATATCCATTAATTCATTTTGACCATTGCCAGCTACTCCGGCTATACCCATAATTTCACCTTTTTTTATCTGAAGATTAATATCTTTTAAATTTACAGAAAAAGGATCATTGTTAATTGTTGATAAGTTTTTTATTTCAAATGTTGGTTTTTTAGAATTGATAGATTGTTTTTTATCTAAAGCAGGAACCTCATAACCCAACATTTTATAGCCAAGTGAGTCTGGACTTTCTTTGTGAGTTTCATAAGTGCCAACAACTTTACCAGAACGCAAAATAGTCACATAATTAGTGAGATTTATTATTTCTTCTAACTTATGAGATATAAACAAGACAGTTAAGCCATCTTTAACTAATGTTTTTATAATTTTAAAAAGCCTCTCAATTTCAAATGGTGTCAAAACAGAGGTTGGTTCATCTAGTATTAATATTTTAGGTTTATTAAGTAAGGCTCTAACGATTTCGACTGTTTGTCTTTCACCTACTGATAAAGAACTAACTGGAGAGTCTAAATTTAAATTAAAGCCATATTTAGTGCAAATCTTTACCGTATTTTCTTTTAATTCTTTAAAAGAAAGACTTTCATCAATACCTAAAATTAAATTTTCATAAACACTTAATGATTCAAATAAACTGAAGTGTTGAAAAACCATATTGATGCCAAGTTTTTTAGCATCAAATGGATTTCTAATTTCTACATTTTTTGAATTAATGAGTATTTGACCAGAGTCTTGTGTGGAATGCCCATATAAGATTTTAACTAATGTTGATTTACCTGCACCATTTTCACCTAAAATTGCATGAATAGATTGTTGTTTAATTGAAAAGGAAATATCGTCATTGGCAATAACCCCAGGATAAAATTTAGAAATATTTAGAAATTCAATAATGTTACTCATTCGACGAAATAAATATAAATAAACTAATTTGCATTATTGGGAATAGTTAAAGATATAAAGGTTCAGAGTCATAAGAAGACCACAAATACCAAGTAACAATAGTTGAATAATTTGACCAATTTTTTGAATTTTTATCTAATTTCTCTAAATTTTTATCATTATAGTATTTCTTATAAGCATTAATGAAACCAAGATCACCTTTAGGCATAATATTAGAAATACCTAAATGAAATATGCTAAACATTTCAACTGTCCATGGCCCAATTCCAAAGATTTTAGTTAATTCATATGGTGGCCTAGATTCATATGAATGATCAAATTTAATAGACTTAACTAATTGATAATTTTCAATAAGTGAAATTATAGACTTCTTTTTATTTTTGCTTAGAGGTAAATCCTCTATCAATTCTTTTTGATTTTTAAAACTATTATAATTAATAGAGCCCATAATTTTTTTTGATTTTTGGTATATAGACATAGCGGCAGTAACAGAAATTTGTTGTGAACAAATTGATTTAAATAGAATATCAAATTTGTTTTTATTCAGTTTTAAAAAATGACTCTTATTATAATATTCTTTAAAACAAGGATCGTTCTTGAGTAAATAATTACAACCTTTTTTCCAATATGATATCAATTTTTAAATGAAAGTTTTAACTAAGCTAGAAGTATCTTGAATTCTATATTTAGTATTAATTAGTTTTTTATATTTCTGATGAACCTTTTTGGTAAGTTTCAAATTTAATTTTGATTTTTTTGATTGTTTTAATACATATCTTAAATCTTTTTCCATCAGTTCAGTTGAGAAACCAAAATTAAACTTATTTTTAATTAGAGTCATATATCTATTACTAAATTGCCAAGAACCTGCAGCACCATTTTTAATAACATCATATAACTTATTTTGATTTAATTTATGATGTTTACTAAAAATAAATGCCTCTGAAATAGAGTAAAGAATTCCACAAATTAAAATTTGATTAGTAAATTTAGCAAGTTGGCCAGATCCCGTATTACCCATATGAACAACACTCTTTGAATAAGTGTTAATAATAGGAAGAGCTAATTTGAATTTAGAGGGATTGCCCCCTACCATCACAGATAATTTACCATTTTTAGCACCTTCTTCACCGCCAGTAACTGGGGCATCTAAAAATTTTATTTTATTGTTATTGAGTAAATTATTTAAATTTTCTACTTGTGATAAAGAGATTGTGGAATGATCAATGAAAATAGTATTTCTATGAAAACATGCAGATTTTAATAAATTTTTTGTTACTTGATTGATGGATTGGTCATCTTTTAAGCAAGTAATAATTATGTCAAACTTTAAGTTAATAGAATTTTTAAAATCAAATTTTTTAGCTTTATAAGACTTTAACCAATTGTTTTCTTTTTTTTTTGATCGATTGAAGATAAATAATTCAATATTTTTAGATTTTGATAAATGAGCTGACATATGAAATCCCATTCGACCAAGACCTAAAAATAAAACTTTAGATTTTGGCATAAAAAATAATTTTCTTATTTAAAATATTAAAATCAAAATCAAAAGTCTTAAGATTGCTTTTAAAATTTAAGTTTTTTAAAAATGACATGGCAGGAAACAAATCCCAAATTTTGGAACCGTATATGGTCATAAAAGTTCTATCGCCTTCTAAAATTTCAATTACATCGTAACCTATAGATCTAGATCTCTTTTTTTCAGTATAATCAGAGATTTCATTTTTAAAAAAATCTTTGGCATGGGATCCAAGAAAACCAATGTGGTGATAATATTTTTTTGGGGAAATATGTTTATGATTTTTAAATATTTTATTTTCGAAAGAGTGATAAAAATTATTTTTTATTGGATCGTATATAATCGAGAATATACTTTTGTTGTCATTTATAAAAGAAACCATAATTACAACTTTATTAATACCATTAATAAAGTTTCTAGTTCCATCAATTGGATCTATTGTTAAATAATGATTATAGTCATGCAGATCAGAATTATTTTCTTCGGAAATGATATTATCAAAACCTTTTTCCTTAAAGTATTGAATAAGTTCATTTTCAATTATTAAATCGAAATGAGTAACTAGTGAATGATCTGATTTTTCAGATACCTGATCTTTTTCTAAATTACCTAAATTAGGTAGTAAATATTCTTTAGATACATCTTTAAAAAAATTATGAGTTTGATTAAAAAAATTTATATCAATAATCATTGATATATTTTTCTAGTATATGAGAATTCTTAGCTTCAACGAGCAATATTAAGACATCATTATTTACAGGTATATGATCATCGTTTGAGAGCTGAATATTTTCTTTTGATATAGTGCAAATATGCTTAATTTCATTTGATTTTTTAATATTTTCAAAAAGTTCATTTCTATATTTTACTTCATATAAAAGGAAATTATCTCTTAATATTGAATGATAAGATAAAAGAGAACCTTCTGAAATTTTTTCAATTATTCTTGAAGTTGTCAATTCTCTGGGATTAATAATAACATCTATTCCTAAGTCATTTGCAAAAGATGAAAATGATTCATTATTAACAACCGCAAATACAGACTTTGACCCTCTTTTTTTTGAAATTATTGATAAGATAGTATTTATTTGGTCATTATCAGTGACGGTTATAACTAAATCAGAAGTATTTAATTTAACTTCATCATATAAAGATTGATCTAGTGCGTCTCCATGGAAAATAGAAGTGTTTTTTAGACTACTAGCTAAAAAATCACATCTCTCTTTATCATACTCTAAAATTTTAAGATTAATTTGTTGTTCATCTTGCTCAATTAATTTAGATAAATTTTGACCAATATTACCACCGCCTATAATTAAAATATCAAGTACGTAATCCTTATAGCCAAAAAATTTAATTAATTTTTTTAAATATTCTTTTTTAATAAGTAAATAAAGTTGATCAGACTTTGAAATACTTTTGAAATCAAAAAATGATTCATCTTCAAAAGTGTGGCCGATATAACATAAATTATTTAAAGAGAAAAAATTTTTGATCTCTTCAAATGATTGATGTTTAAATAGATCAGATGACTGCATACCAATTAATAAATAATTTTTAGAAATTAAGGACTCACTAAAAAAAGCACCTGGCATATGTATTTTTTCAAAAATATTATTTGCAACTTCCCACTCTGGTGAAATTATATGATCTAAGAAAGAATTAGAGTCTATGAGGAGTGATTTATTTTCATCAGATATTAAATTCTGATTTCTAATTCGAGCAATAGTTTTATCTACCTTTAAGAATTCTTTTGCAAATTTACATGTAATAATATTTTTTTCATCACTTTTTGTAACCGCAATAAAATAATCTATTTTAGTTTTGAAGTTTGAATAGAATGTTGGATTTAAGGGATCTTCAAATATTGTTTTAATATCATATCTCTCAGAAAGTCTTTTTAATTCAGAAGCATCATCATCTAATAAAAATACACTTTTTCCTTGTTCGGATAGCTTATTTGCAAGATTAGCCCCAACAATACCAGATCCCAAAATTAGAATATTCATTAGTCTAGTTTAATATTAAGCGATTTTATTTTTCGATAAAGAGATACTCTATCTAAATTCAACATTTTTGATGTTAAAGTCATATTCCAATTATTATTCTTTAATTTTTGAACTAAAAAATCTCTTTCAAATTTCTCTTTTGCTTCTTTATAATTCATATCATAAAGATGAGAATTACCTGGAGAATTATCAAGTATTTCTTTGATTTCATCAATTTTCACAATATCAGGTGGTGATACTAGATTATTTATAAGATTTTGCGCCAAATTCATTATTTCAAACACATTTCCTGGCCAGTTATGTTTAGTAAGTAAATTCTCAATAGAGGGATCAATTTCTATTATTTTTTCAAACTTTTTTTGAGAGAACGTTTCAAAGTAGTATTGAAATAATTTCATAATTTCATTCTTACGTTCCATTAATGGTTTGAAGTGAAATTTATAATCAATTTTCTTTAACATTATGTCATCTAAATCTGGGTTTTTTGAGTCTAAAATAATTGAGGCATTGATCTTATTTTTTTTTACTAAATCAAAATAATTCAATAGTTCTAAGTTATTAAACTTTTCAAAATCATTAAAATAAATTGTAAAATAGCTATGTAGAGAAGAAAATTTAAGAAAATCATTCTCATTCATCAAATTTTCATTCATATTTATAAATGTATCTGGGTTATTTGAAGATAATGTCATATGAATAAAATTTGCTGTATAATTTTTACCTATACCACTGGGGCCATATAAAAGTATTGATGAATTTGATTTTATTTTTTCTATCTTATCAAAATAATTATCAATAATTTCACTAAAACCAATTTTATTAATTTTCGAATGAAATGAAATTTGATTACGATAATTATTAATTGTAACTTTTTGTTTTAACTCCAGAAGATTTTTTTGAATTATATGAAGAAGTTTTTTAGTTTCAAATGGTTTCTCTATAAAATCATTTGCTCCTGCCTTGACAGACTCTATTGCATTATCAATATTCGCATGACCGCTAAAAGAAATAATTACAAGATCATTATAATTCTTTTTTAATTCATTAATTATATCTATGCCTTGTTTTGAACTATTTTTTAACCATAAATCGACTAAAACTAAATCAAAATCAAAATTTTTTTTATGTAGATTTATAAATTCTTCATAAGAAGTTACATATGTGCTGTTAAAATCATTTTTATTTAAAATTAAAGAAACTTGTTTACAAATTTCTAGCTCATCATCAATTATTAAAATTTTAGACATTTAATTTAATTTCAACTTTAAAACCAGAATAGTTATTAGTTTTTATTTTCAAATTGCCATTATTGTCTCTAATGATTTTATCTATTAAAGGCAAACCAAGCCCTGATGAGTTTTTAGTTGAAAAATATGGTTTAATTAAATTTTCAACATCACCTTCATAACCTGGGCCATTATCAAAGAAAGAAAATAAAATATGATTTTCGTAATTATTTAAGGAAATTTCAATTATAGGATTAGAAGAGCCTTCTAAAGCTTCTATAGAGTTTTTAAAAAGATTATTTAGTATTATATCAATATAGGATTGATCAAATTTTATATATACTTCATTTTGAATAGACTGATTAAATGAAATATTAGGATAGTTTCTTTTATATTCATCAATATAAATTAACAATATTTCAGAAAAATTAATTTTTTTATTAATAGCTTTAGGCAAACGTGCAAAATTTGAAAATTCATTTACAAGGTTTTGTATTAAAAAGATCTGTCTTTTGATTGAAAGTATAGAGTTCTTTAGTTCTTCATCGTCAATTTGAGTTTCCAGAAATTCTGTAGAAAGAAGCATAGGAGTTAAAGGATTTTTAATTTCATGTGAAATTTTGCGTGCTAATTCAGCTATTGCATTATTTTTTTCGGCAGAAATAAGATCTGTATAATCATTAAATATAATTAATTGATCAAAAAGAGAGTTATTAGCTATGTGAACAGATTTTATAAAAAAAGTTTTTTCAATTTTATTAATAAATATTTTAATATTTTTTTCAAAAATTTTATCTTCTATAGAAATATTATTATCAAAATTTTTATTAATTAATTTTTTAAGGTTCTCAAAAGAACTCAAATTATCTTGAGATAAAATTTCAGATGCTGTGTTTTGAAAAATAAGATCATTTTTATTTAAAACAAATACACCATTCGGTGAATTTTCAATAATATTATTAATAAAATTTAATTGATCATTAATAGTTATATTTGTTTTTTCTAAATTTAATCTCTGATTTATGATTGTATTACTCATACTATAAAAAGAATTAGTTAATTGCGAAATATCATCTTTTTCTTCAATTTTTGAAATTCTTAAATTATTAAAGTTTCCTTTTTTTAAATCGTTAATTGATGAATTTAAATCTCTGATAGGTCTTGCTAATTTGAAACTGAAATTTGTTCCAATAATAATAAAAATTAAAATTAGACTTGTAGATAAAATTAAATAAATAGTAAAAAAAGTAATCTGTATATTTTTTTTATTTTGATCAATTGAATTAATTGCATTGTAAGACTCAACAATATTTTGATAGTAATTTAGTAATTCTAAATCTATAGATTTTAATAATACCAAATAATTATTTCTTGAAAGATTTATCTTAGAGAAAAGCTGATTATTTTGGTAAAAAATAGTTATATCGTCATCAGTAATTTCAGATACTAGACTTAAATTTTTTTCAGTTAACTCAATTTTATCCTCTGTGAAATGTTCTATGTATTTTTGGTTATTTACAAAATTATAAACCGAAATAATATCGAAACGTTGGATGATATCTCTATCTATTAGTCTTTCTGCCATAACATAATTCCTAATAAACTTAGAGTCCGTAATTAAATTTTTTTCAGTTTGATCAATGTATTTTTGAGCTAACTGATAAGAATTATTTACAGTTGATTTGAAAGCTGGGCCTAACCAAGTACTCATTTCAATGTTAAAAAAAATTGCTGAAACTAATAGTATTATACCGCTTGGTATAATTGAAAATAATCCAAAAAATAAAAAAAACTTATTAAATAGCCTTAAACCAACTACTTCTCTTTTTCTTGATTTAATATAATTTATTAAAAGTATCGATAAATAAATCAATAAAATTAAAAGAAATGTAAAATCAGCTATAATTAAATACTGAATTAACTCTGCATCTCTTACAATTTCATTTGAAGCAATAAGGGAATATACAGTTAAAGAAAAAAGAATTATAAATATTACTAAAAGTATAAAGGCTGAAAATTTATTAAAATATTTTGACATTAAAATTATCTAACATTCATATCGTACTACTTGCAGCGGGCAAAAGCACAAGATTTAAAGCAAAAGAGAATAAGCTTTTATCAAAATTAAATGACAAAACCATTATTGAACATAGTATAGAACAATTAACAAAAATAGGGTTTAAAAAAATCACTTTAGTTATTAGTAATAATAGTATTTTAAGAGATATTAAGGAAAAAGATATTGAACTCATAAAAGGCGGAAAAACAAGGACATTAAGTGTTAAAAATGCACTTACAAAATCAAAAATTAAAGCAAAATATATATTTATCCATGATGCTGCTAGAATATTAGCATCAGAAAAAATTTTAAAGAAATTAGTTAAGGAAACTTATAAAGATAAATATGACTGCATTATTCCATTTTCTAAATGTGCCGATACTGTTATTAAAAATCACACAAATTTAAAAAGAGAAGATCTTAAATTAATTAAAACTCCTCAAGTTTTTTTAAAGAAAAAAATTGTTCAATTACATGCAATCAATAAAAATTATCAATTAACAGACGATAGCATCTTGATGAGAAATAATCCTAAAGAATTCAAAATTAAATATCTCCTCGATAATTCTTTAAATTTTAAAGTAACTTATAAAGAAGATTTAGAAAATTTAAGTATTAAGCATAATCAAAAGCAAAGAGTTGGATTAGGATATGATATTCATAAAATTCAAAAAATTAATAGATATAATAAAATAAAATTAGGTGGTATTAGCATAAAATCAAAAGTTAAAGTTATTTCTCATTCTGATGGCGATGTCATATTGCATGCAATAACTGATTCAATTTTAGGAGCTTTATCCTTAAGGGACATAGGTACGTATTTTCCTAATAATAAAATTAATGAAAATAGAAATTCAAAAGAATTTTTGGATTTTGCCCTTACAAAATTAAAAAATAAAAATTTTAAAATAAATAATATTGATTTAATGATTGTATCAGAAATACCAAAAATAAATCCCTATTATGAGAAAATGATAAAAAGTTTAATTCGAATATTGCAAATAGATAAAAATCAAATAACTATAAAAGCAACTACAAATGAAAAATCTGGACTTATAGGCAAAAGTGAGTTTATTGCGTGTTGGTCTAATTTATCTATTTATTAAATTAAATAGCTCTTTTTAATTTAATAAAATCCTCATCAGCATGATAGCTAGATCTAGTTAAAGGTGAGGAAGAAACCATTTTAAAACCAATCTCAATACATTGATCATACAAAAACTTAAATTCATCTGGAGTATAAAATTTATGAACTTTTTCATGGTGGATTGAAGGTTGAAGGTATTGACCAATAGTAACAAAGTCTACTTTATGATCTCTTAAATCTATTAAAAGTTCTTGAATGTCATCTAAAGACTCGCCTAAACCAACCATTAATCCTGACTTTGTGAAGATATCTGAATTGTATGATTTGACTGATTTTAAAAGATTTAAACTTTCTTTATAAATAGCCCCAGGACGAATGGTTTTATATAGCCTACTTACTGTCTCAATGTTGTGATTAAAAACATCAGGCTTTGAGTCAACAATAGATTTATAAACTTCACCTTTTCTTAAAAAATCAGGAGTTAAAATTTCTATCGTGGTTTGAGGGGAAAGTTCTTTGATATATTTAATTGTGGATATGAATTGGCCCGCTCCACCATCTATTAAATCATCTCTATCAACACTGGTTATAACAACATGTTTTAAGTTTAAAGCAGATACGGATTTTGCAACATTTAATGGCTCTAAAGGGTCTATAGAAAAAGGTTTTCCTGTTTTGACATTACAAAAGGAACAAGCTCTAGTACAAGTATCACCAAGTATCATAAATGTTGCATGTTTTTTAGACCAACACTCACCTATGTTAGGACAAGCTGCCTCTTGGCATACTGTGTGTAAATTATATTTTTTTACTAAATTGAGAGTGTCAATATATCGTTTCGATGTTGGTGCTTTTACTTTTATCCAATTAGGTTTTTTTAATTCTGTAGGATTATTTCTTTTAACTTTCTCTGGGTGGCGTATCATTAAAATTTAAAAATGAAGTGGTTTTCCAAAAGCAGATAAAACACTTTCGTGAATAGACTCAGAAAGAGTTGGGTGAGCAAATACTGTGTTGATAAATTCGTCTTCAGTAGACTCGGAAGATATAGCTAAGCCAAAAGTTGATATCATTTCCGTTACATCTGGGCCAATTAAATGAGCGCCCAAAAATTCACCCGTTTCAGAGTTAAACAAGGTCTTAACAAAACCAAAAGTGTTGGACATTGTTTGTGATTTACCATTAGCTAGAAATGGGAAATTTCCTTTTTTAAAAGGTATGCTCAGTTCTTCTAATTGTTGTTCGGTATAACCAATAGTTGCTACCTGGGGCAAACTATAAATACATCCAGGTATATGATGGGTTTTGGGTTTGTGAGTATTTTGACCTGTAGAAATACGCTCAACACAATTAATAGCATCATGCATTGCTTTATGAGCTAGCCACGGGCCACCTATTATATCTCCTATAGCAAATAAGTTTGCTGTATTTGTTTCATAATTATCATTTGTTTCGATATAACCAGCTTTATCAAGTTTTAATTTTGTATTTTCGATTATTTTGGTATCTAAATTGGGAGAAACGCCAATAGACATAATCAAGGCATCAGATTCAATTGATTGATCATCATTAGAAATAATAACCTTCTTTTTATTTTCATTGATTGCAGAAATCTTGGCATTAAGTTCAAATTTAATACCTTTCTTTTCAAAAATTTTTTGAGCTTCAATTGAAACATCTTTATCAAATTGAGGTAGTATTTTATCTTGTGACTCAAAGACTGTGACGTTAGATCCAAGAGCATTATATATGCTAGCAAACTCTATTCCAATGGCACCAGAACCAATAATTGATAGATTTTTTGGAAGGAATTTAGGTATCATTGCCTCTTTAGAACTCCATATCAAATCTGAAAATTTTGTATCTCCAATAGTTCTTGGCTTACAACCAGTGGCTAAAATCAACTTATCTGATTCAATAAATTCATCATTATATTTGATTTTAAAAATATTATTTTCTAATTGAGGCACAGCTTTAATAGCATAAACATCAATTTTATTTTTTTTCATTAAAGAACTTACACCTTTGGATAAATTTTCAGATGCTTTTCTTGATTTTTCTACAATCTTTTCTAATGCGATTTTACTTAAATCATCATTATTTAATCCAAAATGTTTGGCTTCTTCTATGAACTCAGCTGAATGTAGTAAAGATTTAGTTGGAATACACCCCCAATTAAGGCAAACACCTCCTAGACGATCTTCTTCAAAGAGCGCAACTTTCATTCCAAGTTGTGAAGCTTTAATAGCAGCAACGTATCCACCAGGACCACCACCTATAATTGATAAATCATATTTATTAGTCATTATTTATTTTCTCCAAATTTGAAACTATACTAGAGAGGAACTGTGAGGCTAAAACGCCATCTACAGCCCTATGATCACAAGATAAAGTTAAATTTACAAAACTAGCTATCTCTATTTTTCCCTTATTAACAAATACATCCTCGAATATTTGACCCACTGCAAGTATGTATGTCTGACCTGGTAAAATAATTGCATCAAAACTTCTAATATTATAAGAGCCAAGATTTGAAATACTAATCACACCTCCAGATAAATCTGATGGAGAAATTTTATTTTCTCTTGTGATGTTTATTAAATCATTAAGTCCATTATTAATTGAGGATAGATCTTTAGAATTAATATTTTTTAAGACTGGCATTTTTAGACCAGTATTAGTATCAACAGCGATACCTATGTTAATATCTTTGTTAATAAAAAATTCACCATTGTCTTTATATGTGCAATTAGCATCAGAAAATTGATCAAATGCCAAAGCTATTGATTGCATCAAGATAGCATTGAAGGAATATTTATTTCCTTTTTGTTTTTGAACTTTTCTAAATTGTAAAAGGTTACTCATATTTACTTTAGTATTTAAGTAAAAATGAGGAATATTTTGCTTTGAATGGATTGTTGCTTTAGCAATGGCTTGACGAAGTTTATTTACTTTTGAATTATCAGACACGTTAGTTATATTTAATATATCTCTGCCAATTATTCTATTCAAGGGGCCCGTGCCCTTAATTTCATTGATATTTATTGATTTTTCTTTTGCTAGAAACTTAGCAAAGGGTGAAATAAAAAACTTATCAGATGAGGAGCTATTTTCTTTATTTGTAATTTGATTTAGGTCCGATAAGTGAATTCTTCTAGATGCAGGAGTTATATTTTCAATATTAATACCTTTTAGTTTTGCTATTTTTTTAGCTAAGGGTGTTATTAAAATTTTTTCTGAAGAATTATTTGTTGTAACTTCAGTGACCTTAGTTTCAGATAAATTTTTTACTTCAGCTGAGTGAGCATTATTTTCATTAATAAATTTATCAATTTCACTCTCTTCTACATTTTTATTATCAGATATTATTGCTACTAGTTCATTTACTTTAGCGATATCACCTTCACGGGTTAGAATTTTTGCTATGTATCCATCCTCTGGAGATTCATACTCCATAGTTGCCTTGTCAGTCTCAACTTCAAATAAAACTTCTCCACTCAAAATAGGATCTTTTTCTTTTTTTACCCATTTCACTATCTTTCCCTCCTCCATAGTAGGCGAAAGAGATGGAAGGTTAACTTCAAAAAACATTAATTTTTATAGGTAACTTTTTTTGCTGCACTAACGATTTCATCTTTAGTAGGAAGAGCTAGAGCCTCTAAATTTTCTGCATAAGGCATAGGGACATCTTTTCCGCTAACTTTAACAATTTCACTATCAAGATAATCAAAACAATTTGATTGTATTAAATATGATAAATGAGATCCAAAACTAGTGTTTCCCCAACCATCTTCAACAATAACTACCCTATTCGTCTTTTTTACTGATTGATAAATACATTCTTCATCTAAAGGTTTTATGGATCTTAGATCTATAATATCAGGATTTAAGCCGAGTTTTTGAATTTCTGGTAGTGCAGATAAAATTCTATGTACGCTCATGCTAAAACCAATAATTGTGAGATCACTCCCTTCATTTATAATATTTGCCTTACCTAAAGGGATTAAGAAGTCATTCTCTGATGGGACATTAGCTTTTTCTTTATAAAGGAGTTCATGTTCTAAAAAAATAACTGGGTTAGGATTTCTAATAGAGCTTTTTAAAAGACCTTTGGCATCTCTAGCGTTAGAGGGTGCTACAACGATCAAACCTGGAATATGAGAGTACCAAGATATAAAACATTGACTATGTTGAGCTGCTACTCTTGCAGCAGCACCATTTGGACCACGGAAAACAATAGGAACATTAATTTCTCCTCCTGACATATAAAGTGATTTAGCTGCAGAATTAATAATTTGATCAATAGCTTGCATTGAAAAGTTAAATGTCATGAATTCACAAATTGGTTTTAATCCAGCCATAGCTGCTCCTATAGCCAGACCAGTAAATCCGTGTTCTGAGATTGGTGTATCTAAGACTCTTTTAGATCCAAATTTATCTAAAAGTCCTTGGGTTACTTTATATGCACCATCGTATTCTGCCACCTCTTCACCCAATAAGAAAACATCCTCATCTAATTCCATTTCTTCAGCAATGGCATTATTAAGAGCCTCTCTCATTGTAATTTCTATTTCACTCCAATTTTTATTATCAGTTACTTGGTTATTAAATATTGAAGACATATTTACAGAAGTAGATTGAATATTATTTGATATGTCCAATTCAGTTTTGATTGATTTTTCTTCTTCAGTAGGGATTGGAGTAGTCTCTTCATCCTCTCCTTCAACTTTTAAAATAGCAATGGGTGAGTTAACTGGAATGTTTTCAGCACCCTCCCAAACAATAATTTTTTGAATAATTCCATCATCAGGAGACTCAAGCTCCATGGTAGCTTTATCAGTTTCTATTTCGGCTAGTATATCTCCAGAATTTACTTGCTGGCCTTCTTTAACCAACCATTTAACTAAATTTCCTTGTTCCATAGTGGGGGAAAGGGCTGGAAGTAAAATGTTCATAGATAAACCTCGGTGAATAATTCATTTAAATCTGGAAGTGGAGACTCTAATGAAAATTTTTCAACTTCCTTAATTTGTTTTTTTATATTGGTTTCAATAACCGTAAATTCATCCTCTTTAATTTTAAAATCTTTTTGTAATTTATTTTTCATAGATATTAATGGGTCATTAGATTTCATTTCATTTACTTCATCCTTACTGCGGTAGGTTGCAGGATCAGACATTGAATGTCCTCTGTATCGATAAGTATCCATTTCTATGACATAAGGTCTTGAATTTTCATAAATATGATCTCTTGCTCTTATTGCGGCTTGGCTAACTTCAAAGAAATCCATGCCGTTTATCTTTTCTCCTTCGATTCCAAAAACAGTAGCTCTTTCATACAAATCTTTTCCAGCTGCCGATCTATTCACAGCAGTCCCCATTCCGTATCTATTATTTTCGATGATAAATAAAACAGGAAGATTCCATAAAGATGCCAAATTAAAGGCTTCAAAAACTTGACCATTACTCATTGCGCCATCTCCCACATAGACTCTACTAATTTTTTTTCGTTTCTATATTTATGTGCAAAAGCTAAACCAACACCTATGGGAACTTGAGCCCCTACTATTCCATGCCCACCATAAAATCGATTAGCTTTTGAAAACATATGCATAGAACCACCCTTGCCTTTGGAGATGCCATCTTTTCTTCCTGTGAGTTCAGCCATGACATATTTAGGATCTACGCCCCTTGCTAATATATGCCCATGATCTCTGTAAGAAGTTACAACTGTGTCCTCAGATTGAATAGAGGATAAAATTCCTGTAACAACAGCTTCCTGCCCAATATACAAATGACAGAAGCCTCCAATTTTTCCGGCACCATATAGTTGTCCTGCCTTCTCTTCAAATTTTCTGATAAGAAACATTTTCTCATAAAAACCAAGTAGTTCTTTATTTGAGAAAGAGTTGCTAATTTTTTTCGCCATATGCCTAGTCCAGTTTAATTATTACTTCCCCATCTTGAGGGGTTGGGTTTTTTTGTTTTGATATTTCATCAATATAGTCTTCCTTATTGGAGTAAAAGGAATGTAAATCTACATTTAAGTCTATCATATTTTGATGAAGTTCCGAGCTTAGATGATCATACATTTTACTTTCAAATTTGTAGATAAGATAGTTACCCACATTAAATTTTCCATAAATAGTATGATAGATTAAATAAATCATAACAAATGCAAAAAAGAAATTAATTAAGTTATTAGCTTTTAAAAATTTCACTTAGCTCACCCGCATAACCTTTAATCTTTGGGTTTTCAGCAATCCTTAGTAATTGATTATATTTTGCAACCCTATCAGATCTAGCCAAAGATCCAGTTTTGATTAATGGACAAGAGGAGGCTACTGCTAAATCAGAAATGAATGAGTCTTCTGTCTCTCCAGAGCGATGAGACATTATTGAAGCAAATTGATTGGAACTTGCTAAAGAAATAGCCTGTAGAGTTTCTGTAACAGAACCTATTTGATTCAGTTTGATTAAAATACTATTAGCTTGTTTTTTTTCTATACCTGTTTGAAGTTTTTCTAAATTAGTAACGAATAAGTCATCACCAACAAGTTTAATTTTATCTCCTAACTTTTCAGTAATTTTAGTCCAACCCTCGTAGTCCTCTTCATTCAAGGCATCTTCAATGGAGAAAATAGGATATTTATTACAGATATTTTCATAAACTCCTATCATGTCGTCTGTCGAATAAGTATTTCCTTCAAAATTATATTTATCATCAGAAAAAAACTCACTAGAGGCCGCATCTAAGGAGATCTTGAAGTGTTTATTAAGTTCGTACCCTGCTTTAGTAATTGATTCACAAATACAATCAAGGACATCTAAATGAGATTTCAAATTAGGCGCAAAACCACCTTCGTCACCCAGATTTGTGTTAAGTGACTGACTTTTCAAATCTTTTTTAATGTTAGTAATAACTGAGTGTGTTGCGCTTAAAGCCTCCTTAAGTGAAGAGAAGCCAATTGGAAGTATCATAAATTCTTGGAAATCAACATCATTGTCTGCATGTTGACCACCATTAATGACATTTAACATTGGGACAGGTATTGATAAATCAGAATCTCCTTGAGATAAAAATACAGCGCCATAGTTCGCGTAGGACCAGGCTTTATAAAAAGCTAAGCTAAGGGAAAGAATAGCATTAGCTCCAAACTTAGATTTATTTGGTGTGCCATCTAAGTTAATCATAAAATTGTCAAATTCCTCATAACTAAGGAACTCACGTGAAATCAATTGTGGTTTTAAAATTTCATTAACGTTGGAAACAGCTTTTAATACGCCCTTTCCGCTCATTCTATTCTTGTCGCCATCTCTAAGCTCTAGTGCTTCAAACTTGCCAGTAGATGCCCCAGAAGGAACTAAACCTCTAAATGGATAACCTATTCCCTCTATAATCATTTCACATTCAACTGTAGGGTTTCCTCTACTGTCAAAAATTTCTCTAGCTTTAATATCTTGGATTTTCATTTATTTTGCCGCCTTATTTATTTTATTAATATCACTTAATAGCTTAGGCATTTTATGCAAATACATCATATTTGGTCCATCGCTTAAAGCTATTTCAGGGTTGGGATGAGTTTCTACAAAAAATCCAGCAAGCCTTAATGAGGCTGCAGACTTAGCAAGTGGCACAACATACTGTCTAGCACCGCCACTTTTTAAACCCATTCCACCAGGTAATTGAACGCTATGAGTAGCGTCAAAAATTATAGGGTATCCAAAACTCTTCATAAAATAGACACCCTTAAAATCGTTAATTAAATAATTATAACCAAAAGAGTTACCTCTTTCTGTAATTAAAATTTTTCTATTATTTTCATTCTCTATCTTAAGGATAATGTTTTCTACTTCTTTGTGAGATAAAAATTGACCCTTTTTAACATTTACAATTTTTTTGGTTTGAGCAGCGGCTTTAATCAAATCAGTTTGTCGGCAAAGAAAAGCAGGAATTTGAAATACATCAATAATATCTGACAAAGAATCAATTTGTGAAGTCTCATGTACATCAGTAGTGATATGTATATTAAAGTCTTTTTTTAAATTTTTTAAAATATCTATGGATTTATCTAAGGATATTTTACTTCTTACTGTTTTATCAGAACTTCTATTAGCTTTATCAAAACTGCATTTAAAAATTAAATTAAATTTATTTTTTTTTGTATAATTAATTAAGTTTTTGGCAACTAGTCTAACTAACTTTTCACTTTCTAATAAGCATGGACCTGAAATGAGCGTTAACTTATCTGTATCATTTTTGATAAATTGGTTTTTTAATTTAACAGATTTGTTCATTCTTATAATCCAAACTATTCTTAATAAAAGATAAAAATACGGGGTGAGGTTTGAAAGGTTTTGACTTTAATTCGGGGTGGAACTGTACACCTAAAAACCATTTATGATTTCTATTTTCTATAATCTCTAAGAGTTTTTTGTCTTTTGAAAAACCAGAAAATATCAAACCTTTTTTTTCTAGTTGTATGCGAAATTTAGGGTTGACCTCATATCTATGTCTATGTCGTTCTTTAATTAACTTATTTTTGTATATCTTTGATGCCAAGGAATTAGCTTTTATGTGACAAGGATAAGAACCCAATCTCATCGTTGCTCCTAAATCTGTATCTTTAGATCTTTTTATTTTTTTGTTCTGAAAATTCCACTCTGTCATTAAAGAAATTAAATTATTTTTATATTTTCCAAATTCTGAACTACCGGCATTCTTAATTTTTAATACATTTTTAGCAAATTCTATGATTGACAATTGCATGCCAAGGCAAATTCCAAGAAAAGGTATTTGGTTTTCTCTTGCAAATTTTATAGCCTCAATTTTTCCATTAATGCCTCTGTTTCCAAAGCCACCAGGAATTAAAATTCCAGAAGCTGATTTAAGTAAATCTGATACGTTTTTAGAATTAATGGTCTCTGAGTCTAACCAACGAATTATTACATTTGCTTTATTATGAACACCAGCATGGTAAATAGCTTCATAAAGTGATTTATAAGAGTCTTTTAAATGAACATATTTTCCTATTATATAAATTTTCAAATCCTCCTTTGCGCGTGACTCAAGAATTTCAAAATTAATCCACTTAGTTAAATCTTTTTTCTTTGGTGATTTTATGTGCAGTTTTTTAATGACAAAGTCATCTAGTTTCGATTTTGAGAGAAGATTTGGAACCTGATAGATACTTTCAACATCATAAGATGGGATAACTGCATTAGAAGGGACGTTGCAAAAAAGACTGATTTTTTGAATTTCCTCTTTACTTATTTTTTTATTACTTCGACAAACTATAATATCTGGCTGTATTCCAGAATTTAATAATTCTTTTACTGAGTGTTGCGTAGGCTTTGTTTTTACTTCGCCTGAGGTTTCAATATAAGGTAATAAAGTAAGATGAATTAATAATGTATCTAAGTGATTTTCGTTTTTAAATTGTCTAATTGCTTCTAAAAAAGGAAGGCTTTCTATATCACCAACAGTACCTCCTATTTCGCAGATGATAACATCATCTTTATTTGTAGATTTTTTAATAAACTTTTTTATTTCTTCGGTAACATGGGGAATGACCTGAACAGTTGAGCCTAAATATTCTCCTTTTCTTTCTTTTGAAAGAATGGAAGAATAAATTTTACCAGATGAAATAGAGTCATTTTTTGAACAAGTGATGTCAGTAAATCTTTCATAATGTCCTAAATCTAAATCTGTTTCATAACCATCATCAGTTACATACACCTCACCGTGTTGATAAGGGCTCATTGTGCCTGGATCTACATTCAAATAAGGATCTAGCTTACGAATTTTTAGTTTGATACCTCTTGAGCGAAGCAAAGAGGCCAATGATGCGGTGACTATTCCCTTACCTAGCGATGATACAACACCTCCGGTAACGAAAATTAATTTCACTGATTAGGCACTTCTGGAATTTGTTCCTCTATAGACTCGTCAATAACGATCTCTTCAGCAACATTTTCAAGATCATTCGAAACAGAAAATTGTTTTGTGATAACTGCTCCCATGAATAAACACCAAAACAAAAAACCAAAACCTAATGCATAAGTGATTTTCGTCATTCCAGAAAAGGAAGATTTATTCGAAGTCATACCGCCCGTTAAAGAAGTCTGAGTACCAAGACCTAAACTCCCACCTTCGGTTTTCTGAAAAAGAATTATTAAAATTAAAATTGCCCCAATAATTGCACTAACAATTAGAAATAAGTTAATCATGTGTATTTATTATTTAAAATATTTAATAAACGAAGATTTAGTTGAGGCTGATCCAACTAAAACGCCGTTAACAAATTGTAAATTTAAGATTTCCGAAATATTACTTAAATTTACCGAACCACCATATAAAATATTAATTTTTTTAAAAGTATATTTTTCAAGAATTTTACTTAAAAATTTACAAATATCTTCAATTTCTGATAATTCTGGTGTTAATCCAGTGCCAATAGACCATAAAGGTTCATATGCTAAGATAATTTGGTCGTACTTCGCGGTTTTTTTAAAAATAGTGTTAATTTGACTACGAAGATACGGTTTAGTTTTTTTAGATTTATAAATATTTAAAGACTCGCCGATACAAACTATCGGGATCAACTTATTATTAATAGATAACTCTAACTTCTTACTTACAATTTTATCATTTTCACCATGATTAGATCTCATTTCTGAATGACCAATTATTGTATATTTAATTTTATTTTCTATGAGATGGGAAATATCTAATGAGCCAGTGCTAGCTCCCCTTCCATCCAAATCAAAATTTTGAGTTGCATATAAGTTTTTTTTAAATTTTTCTGATAATGCTAAATGAAAAAAATTATTTGGAGCAGATATTATTTTAAATTTTTTGCTCTTTTTAAATCCTGAAATAATATTTGAAAGCTTTACAGACTCTTTAAGATTTAAATATGATTTCCAATTAAATATTATATATTTCATAGTGTTTTACTGATATCAGATAATAATAATATTTGAAATGAAAAAGCTTATTATAATATTCTTTAGTGCCGCACTTGGTATCAGCTTTTTATTTATTGGATTTGGCTCATATGTCTCTACCAATCACGTAATTAAATTAGGAAATACTAAAATTACTACTAATGAATTTAATGAAGCCTATGACAGCTACAAAGTTGAAAATGAAATTTCAAATTTATCTGAAGATCAAGATCTATATGCTAAAATTCAGTTTTTAAATGAATATATAAATGAATTAGCCTATGAAGAATTTCTAAATGAAAAAATAAAAATAAGTGAAAACTCCAAAAAAGTTATTCTAAAAAAATCTTTAAATAACGACGAGCTATTTAAAAATTTAGATGAAACGATTTTACAAAATTCAATAAAAGAGATAGAAAAAGGAATTCATGCAGATATTTTCAATAATTCTCTAAACGCTCCTGATTTAGTTAAGGGAGATATTTTTGAAGAATTATTAGTCCAAAAAAATTTAGATATTTATGAAATTGGTATTCGAAATTACCAACCAAGCAATTCTCATGAAGAAGAATTTTTTGAAAATTACGAAATATACAAAATTGAATTAAATAATTATGACTTAAAACAATATGTTGAAGAAGAGTTAATAACATCAGAGATTATAAATCAATATTTTGAGGAAAATTCAGAAGAATTTATCGAGCCTAAAAGATACACCTATGAACAAATAATATCAGTTAATGGCAATGAAAATGATTTCAATCTATTAAAAGAAAATCAAGAAAATCAATTTAAACTCTTTGAGGCTGTAGATGAAAAATTAATACTCCCCAAAGTTAAAGAGAAATTGGATATATTAAATCTAAACGAAGCCAGTCCTCCTATTCAAATAGGGGAAAAATATTTTTATGTAAAGTTAAATGAAGTAAGAGAGCAAAAAATTAAAAGTTTTGATGAAGTGAAAGAAGAAATTAACGAAAAGTTAATCCAAAATGAAATAGATAACTTCGATACAAACAATATTACGGATCAAATGAATAAATATAAAAACTCATTTATTTTCTATTCAAATACATTTAATTTTTTAGAAAATATTCCAAGCGATTATCATTTCATAAATTTTAATGATTTTGATAATTCATTAATACATGAGAAAAAATTAATTGAGTACAGTGTAAAAAATTCAGATATCAAAGATTTGTCTACTGAAATAAAATCAAAATTTCTAGAGTCTTATGACATATATAAAGAAGATATTATCCAATCTCACAGTGAAGATGAATTAATTAAAACTGGAAGT
This sequence comes from alpha proteobacterium HIMB59, assembly GCA_000299115.1. Classification (NCBI taxonomy): domain Bacteria; kingdom Pseudomonadati; phylum Pseudomonadota; class Alphaproteobacteria; order Candidatus Pelagibacterales; family Candidatus Pelagibacteraceae; species alpha proteobacterium HIMB59. The sequence goes on from CP003801.1 coordinate 1,128,773, forward strand.
GTTCAAGTTAATTACTTTACTGACTCTTTAACAGTAAAAGGATTTTTCTTATCTGAGGATGATCTTGAAAATGTGGTTACTATTAAACAAAACAATCTATTGAAAGTAAGCTTGCCCAACGAGGTAATTTACTTAAAAGTTAATGAAGTAAGCAAAATAGACCCCTTAAATATTAAACAAAATATTGTTAACTTAATTTACTCTGCAATAATTAATCAAATAAAGAATGATTATGAAATTGAAGTTAACAATCAAGAAATACTCAATTTATAAAAATGCATATTTATGGTCGGAAAATTTTCTCCGATACAGAAAACCCAATAACAATTTTTTATAAACTCAAATCAAAATTTAAAGATATTTCTATTCTTGAGTCGGTAATAGGTGGTGAAAACAAAGGTAGGTATTCAATAATATTTTTTAACATAGTTGAAAATGTTGAAATTTATGAAAATTATGCACTTAAAAATAATAAAAAAATCAAGATATCTTCTCCCAATAATTATTTAAAAGAAATATCTAAACTAACTAAGGTAAAAAATCATTACAACTTACCCATCCCTATCCCATTTTTGATAGGAAATATGTGTTTTGATTTGTCAAAGTTTACTTTACCTAAACTAAAATATGATAGATCTAAAAATCAAATTCATATTCCCTTGGCCCATGTTGTAAGACCTACTAATTTAATAATTTTTGACAATATATTAAATGAAACTCACCTAATTGAGATTAAAAAGAAGTCTCAAAAAAGCCAAAACTCTCTTAAAAAAATAGAAAATTTAATTTTTACTAATAAAAATATCAAATTTGAAAAAAAAATAGGATCGCCATCAAAATTTTTTCACCATATGAAAAAAAGTGATTTTTTCAAAAAAGTAAATTCTATAAAAAAGGAAATTTCAAAAGGAGAAATTTTTCAAGCAGTTCTTTCACAGCGATTTTCATCAATCTATAAAATTGATCCATTTAGGTTTTATAGAGCCTTAAGATCCATAAATCCCTCTCCCTATCTTGTCTATTTGAATTTAAAGGATTATCAAATTATATGTTCTAGTCCTGAGACAATGATAAATGTTAAAAATAAACAAGTTACTTTAAGACCCATAGCTGGCACTAGAAAAAGAGGATCAACAGAAAAAGAAGATCTAAAGTTAAAAAATGATCTTTTGAATGACAAAAAAGAGCTCGCTGAACACCTAATGCTTGTTGATTTGGGTAGAAATGATGTAGGCCAAATATCAAAAGATAATTCGGTTAAAGTCACTGAAAAAAACATAATAGAATACTACTCTCATGTTATGCATATTGTTAGTAACGTAACGGGAGTTATAAAAAAAGGTTTTTCACCTATTGATGTATTATACGCTGGCCTTCCCGCTGGAACTGTTTCTGGTGCGCCAAAGATTAGGTCGCTAGAGATCCTAGAAGAACAAGAAAACATAAATAGAGAATTTTATTCAGGATCTGTCTTCTATCTTGATATTAATGGTGATATGGATAGTTGTATTAATTTAAGAACAGCATTAATAAAAAATAATAAAATTTATGCGCAAAGTGGAGCAGGAATAGTACATGATAGTAAACCAGAGAATGAATACCTGGAATGTATCAATAAGGCCAATGCTTTATTTAAGGCATATGAAATAGCCCACAAAATTACATGATTACATTAATTGATAATTATGACAGCTTTACCTATAACCTTTATCATTACCTAAGCTCGAGAGAAAAAGTAGTAATAATCAAAAATGATCAGGTTTCTAAAAACTTCAACACAATTATCAAAAGTAAGGGTATTGTTATTTCACCCGGACCAAGCACACCTTTTAATTCAGGCGAATGCCTTTCATTAGTTCATAAGATTTATTCTTTTATGCCAATCTTAGGGGTTTGTCTAGGCCATCAAATACTAGGTGTATATTTTGGAGCTAGAATAAAGACTTTAAAAAATCCAATGCATGGAAAAGTATCTGAGATAATTACTCAAAATAAATTTAAATTATATGAAAATTTAAATTCATCTTTCACAGCGACTAGATATCACTCTTTATATTTAGATAGTAAAAATTTTCCTAAAAATTTACTTATTTCTGCTAGATCAAATGATGATAATATCATTATGAGTTTTAGGCATAAAGATTTTCCAATTTATGGCTTACAATATCATCCAGAGAGTATCGAAACAAAAGTTGGTAATACAATCCTGGATAATTTTTTAAACATATTATGAACTTCAATATTAATAATGACATTAATCAAAAAAATTTAAATCTTGCTATAAATTACTTATTTAACACCGAAAATATTTCTCACCAGGCAATAATTATCAATGAATTAACAAAAAAAATACAATCAAAAGAAGTTTTGATTTCTCTTAGAAAATATATTTATTCAAACTCCAATAAAATAAAAACTTATGGTAATAGTCTAGATACTTGTGGCACTGGTGGTGACGGACTAAAAACACTTAATATTTCAACTACAGTTGCTATCTTGCTTTCATCTGTTGGGGTGCCGATAGCTAAACATGGTAATAGAGCCGCCAGCTCTAATAGTGGCTCAAGTGATGTTATAAATGAACTTGGTATTAATAATCCATCCAAATCAAATGAAATACATAAGCAAATTAAAAAGAAAAATTTTGTTTATTTAAATGCACCTTTATTTTATCCAAATTTAGGAAAAGTTGCTCAAATAAGAAAACAATTAGGTTTTAAAACAATTTTTAACTACATGGGCCCTACTCTGAATCCGCTTGGAGCCAAATATCAATTATTAGGAACAGTAGATAAAAATTCTGCAGAAATTATGTGTAAGATATTATCAGAAATTAAACTTAAAAATTTTAAAATTTTTTATTCTCATGAAGGTCTTGATGAAATTAGTCTTTTCTCACCAACAACATTTATCATCAAAGATAAGTCAAAAATAAAAAAACAAACCATTTCTCAAAATTATTATAAAAAATATTTGAATAAAGTTCCTAAGTTTAGTCAGATAAAAGGCAAAGATCCCAGATATAATGCATCCAGAATATTTGAACTATTTGAAGGTAAGAAAGATACTTTTAGAGATATGGTTTTGATTAATTCATGTCATGCAATGATGCTTTATAAATCAAAATTGAAATTTCAAGATTGTTTTGATGAACTTTCATATGCACTTGATAATGGAAATGCCTCTAGACAACTAAAATTATTACAAAAAAAATAATGAATATTCTTGATCAAATAGTCTTAGAAAAAAAGAATATAATCAAATATTTGAAACAAAAAAATTTACATGCTAGAAAAATTCCAAAAAAAAAGAGCCTATTCAAAAAATCTATTATTCAAGAAATTAAAAAACAAAAAAATGCTTTAATTGTAGAATTTAAGCGTTTTAGCCCCAGTGTAAAAAATTTTAATAAAATCAGAAGCATACAAAATACCATTGAAATTTATGATAAATCAAAATGTTGTTGTATTTCAATACTCACTGATAAGAATTTTGGTGGTAGTTTAAATGATATCTCTATAGCTAAAAAGTTAACAAATAAACCAATAATAAGAAAAGATTTTATCATAGATAAAACTCAAATTTTGGAGTCTAAACTTTATGGAGCAGATGCCATTTTATTAATAGCAAAAATTTTAACAAGAAAACAAATTGAAGACCTTTATCAATATGCAAATGAATTAAACTTAGATGTTTTAATTGAGATAGAAAGTATTCATGAAATATCAAAAATTAAGAATATTAAAAATTCTTTAATTGGAATAAATAATAGAAATTTAAAAGAACAAAAGATAAATATAGATAAATCAATTAACTTAAGTAATTTAATAAAAAATAAAAACTTTATTGTTAGTGAAAGTGGAATTGATATCAAAAATATTAAAAAAATTAAAGAAGCAACAAATATTAAAACTTTTTTAATTGGAGGAAGTATTTTAAATTCTAATAAGACACTCAATTATATTAATAAACTTTATAACTCATAATGACTCTAACTCATTTTAAAAACAAAAATCAAAATATAGAAATGGTAGATATCTCTAAAAAAAAGAAAACAGCAAGAATAGCTATCGCTGAGTCTTTAATTAAAATTGATCAAAGTCTCTATCAAGTATTATTAAATGATCAAAATTTATTTTCTAATTTATGTGCTACAGCTAAAATTGCAGGAGTATTAGCGGCAAAAAATACTTCTCTACAAATTCCCTTAACGCATCAAGTACCTATTGATCATATTAATATTGAATTTAAACTTTTAGATAAAGAACTTTTAAGAATAATTTCATCCGTGAAATCAAAATATACCACAGGCTTAGAAATAGAGGCTCTAACAGCTGTTAGCACCTCGTCAATAACAGTATTTGATATGTTAAAATCTTATAAAAAAGAAATTGTTATTAAAAATATTCAAATCATAAAAAAAAGAGGCGGGAAAAATAACATTGGATGATATTTTTAATGCAATAAGATTAATTGAAAAATATCTTCCAAAACCGACTTACACCCTAAAGAAAACAAAATATCTAACTTGCAAAGATTTAATAAATGACAGATTCACTCTAAAAGAAAATATACCTCCATATAATCAATCCGCAATGGATGGTATAGGAGTTATATCTAAAAAAAATGCTTACATTTTAAAAGGCAAAACACAACTTGATAAATTTATTGACCATAAGATTAAAGATGATGAATGCGTAATCGTTAAAACAGGATCTCTTATACCTAATTCAATAAAATATATAATTCCAAAGGAAACTTATTTTCAAAATAAAAACTTATTTCATATTTTTAAATATGATTTTAAAAATACATTCATAAGAAAAAAAGGACATGTTTTTAAATCAGGACAAAAGTTTATCTTAAAAAATAGAAACTTAAGCGAAAAAGAACTTTTTATTTTTAATTCTTTCAAAGACATAAGTGTAAAGATTAAAAATAGTCTTTCTTTTAAAATTATTTCAACAGGAAATGAATTTACAAAAAATCATTTTATAAATCCTACTAATGCCTCATATTTAGAGAATTATTTAAATTCACATAATCAAACAATAGATAAAAATATTCACATCAAAGATAATCAAAAAATTTTAGAAAGAGAACTTAACAATAGCAAGTCTGATATAACGATCGTTATTGGCGGCACTGGTAAAAGTGAAGATGACTTTGATTTTAGAAATTTTAAGTTATTAGTAGATGGCTTAAATTTAAAACCAGGCAGACCCTTCAAATCATTTATTAGAAATAATCAAATTTTCTTATTTTTTCCTGGAAATCCATGTTCATCTTTTGTTCTTACAAACATTTTAGTTAATTCATTAATTCTTAAATATCAATTTTCAAAAGTTATTAATTTTGACAATGAAATTGATATTGAGAAGATAAAATTTAATTTTAAAAATTTAATGAGAAAATCATTTCTATTTGGATTTATGAAAAGTGACCAAAATATCAAAATATTCAATAATCAAGAAAGTTCAAATATTTCTAATATATTAAAATCTAATTGCCTTATTTACTTCAATAAAACCAAAAAATTGAAAATTTATAAATTAAATGACTAATAAAGCAAAAAAACTATTTGATTTTATTCAAAGTTATATTCAAAAAAATGGAATAGCTCCCTCCTTTGATGAAATGAAAAACTTTATGGGTTTAAAATCAAAATCATCTATTTTCCAATATTTAGACTATCTTCAAGAAAACAAATATATCGAAAGAGACAAACTTAAATCAAGATCAATAAAACTTAATAATGAAATTCCTTTATATCCAGAAATTTCAGCTGGAAAAGCCTTAGAAGCTGATTTAGCAAATATAGAATATGTTCAATTAGAAAATTTGATTAAAAATAAATCACGAAATTCTTTTGCATGTAAAGTTAATGGCGAGTCAATGAATGCTTATGGAATCCAAAATGGAGATATAGTAATACTAGATAGTAATAGCGATTATAAAAAAAATGATATTTGCGCTATACAAATAGATAACACCGAAATATCTCTAAAAAAAATTGAATTATTAAAAGATAATATAAAAATTTATGGAGATATTGATAATTTTAAACCAATTACTATAAAAAAAGATAGGGTTAAAATAGTAGCAAAAATGATTGGATTAATCAGGAACTATAAATGATAAAAACAAGATTTGCACCCTCTCCTACAGGTAACTTTCATATGGGCGGTCTTAGAACAGCCATTTATAATTACTTATACGCCAAAAAAAACAATGGTACATTTCTTTTAAGAATCGAAGATACCGATCAAGAAAGATCGAAAAAAGTATTCGAAGAAGAAATTCTTCAAATATTTAAAATTTTTGAGCTAAATTACGACGAAATCAATTACCAATCTAAAAATATTCAGAAACATAAAGAGATTATTGATACTTTATTAGATCAAAACTTAGCATACAAAGAAAATGATGGCCCTTATCGCTTTAAAGTAAGTAGAAAAAAAAATTATTTTGAATATGAAGACTTAATATTAGGAAAAATTAAAATACCCTCAGAAAATATAGAGGACTTTTCAATAGCCAGATCAGATAAATCTCCTACATTCATTTTATCAAATTTAGTTGATGATCATTTAGATCAAATTACTCATGTAATTAGAGGTAATGATCACTCGATCAATACTATAAAACAAAAACTAATCGCTGAGTCTTTATCACTTAATAAAATTGAGTATGCTCATATTCCCCTTATTCATGATTTAAATGGTAAAAAACTCTCTAAAAGAGATAACATAACTAATGTTGATTTTTATTTGAATGAGGGATTTTTAAAAGAAAGCATTTTTAATTTTATAATAAAATTGGGTAATAATTTTAATGATCTAGAATATTTAAATATACAAGATGCGATAAATAATTTTGAAATCTCAAAAATCGTACTATCTCCAGCTAAATTTGATATCCAAAAATTAGAATTTATAAATCAGCACTATTTAAATCAACTCTCATTTCAGGAGTTTAAACTTCATATTAATTCCCAAAACCTAAAAGCTACTGAAAATTATAATTTAGATATTATTTATAAAGATATTCTATCTAGAGTAACCACAACCAAAAAAATAAATGATGAAATTTCATCTTTAATTAATTTTTTTCATAAAAAACAAATTGTTGATATTGACAATAATGAAAAAGATTTAATTCAAAAAATTTATAAAACCATTCAAGATTTGCATAATGAAGAGGATCTTTTAGGGGCACTTGAAAAAAATGATTTATTTTTAAAGAAAATTGGAAAAATAGTGAGAAAAATATTTGTTAATTTTGAATCAAAACTTCCAATTGATAAAATAATATTCTTTTATGGCATTAGTAATTTTAAAGAAAGATTGTTATTATACCTCCCATGATTGATGAAAAAAGATTTAAACTTATTGATAGCAAAACAGGTAAAGAATTTGAATTTGATGGCTTAACTGGTTCAATGGGACCAGATGTTATTAATATTTCATCTCTCTACAAACAAACAGGTCTTTTTACGTATGATCCAGGTTTTACTTCAACAGCGGCCTGTAATTCAAAAATAACTTTTATTGATGGTGAAAAAGGAATACTTCAGTATCGAGGTTACCCAATTGAAGATTTAGCTAATCATAGTACTCACCTAGAAGTGTGCTATCTTCTTTTACATGGAGAACTTCCATCAGAAACAGATAAAGATGAATTTGAAAGCATTATAAAGAACCATACTTTATTAAATGAACAAATAACTCAGTTTTATAGAGGGTTTAGAAGAGATGCACACCCTATGGCCATGATGATTGGTATAGTTGGAGCTTTGTCTTCTTTTTATCACGATACTCTAAATATTGAAAATCCTGAACATCGAATGATAGCCACACATAGGCTTCTAGCTAAAATTCCAACAATTGCTGCTATGGCTTATAAATATTCAGTTGGTCAACCTTTTGTTTATCCATTAAATAAACTCAATTATGGAGAGAACTTTTTACACATGTGTTTTGCTACGCCAGCTGAAGAATATGAAATTAATCCGTTATACTCAAAAATTATGGATCAAATATTCATTCTTCACGCTGATCATGAACAAAATGCTTCCACTTCAACAGTTCGTACAGCAGGATCCTCTTTAGCTAATCCATATGCATGTTTATCTGCAGGTATCTCTTCCCTATGGGGCAAATCCCATGGTGGAGCAAATGAAGCAGTCATAGATATGATAAATGAAATTGTAAACAATGATTTGAAACCAAAAGATTTTATTGAAGAGGTAAAGAATAAAAAAAATAAAATAAGACTTATGGGTTTCGGTCATAGAGTTTACAAAAGTTATGACCCAAGAGCAAAGGTTTTAAAAAAAAGTACAGAAGATTTATTTAAACAATTAAAATTAAAATCAAAAGAATTAGAAATTGCAAAAGAAATAGAAGAATTAGCTTTGAATGATGACTATTTTAAAGAAAAAAATTTATATCCAAATGTTGATTTTTATTCAGGAATACTTTTAAAAGCTTTGGGAATACCCGTTTCAATGTTTACACCTATATTTGCAGTAGGAAGAACCGTCGGTTGGCTCTCTCAATGGAAAGAAATGATAGAAGATAATGAATTCAAAATTACAAGACCTCGTCAACTTTATACAGGAGAAAAAGATAAAAATTATCGAGGTGTGAGCGAAAGAGAAAAGAAGTCAATATTTAATCTTCTTTGGTTAAAGAAGACTTTTTTAAATAATCAATAACAACTTCTGATCTAATTTTTCGAATATTAGATTTATTTAAAGCTTCGATCATTAAATTGGAATAACTACAAAATTTGTCTTTATTTACAAATAAATATTTAAACTCTTTAAGAATTAAATAATGATTAAAATTTGACTGAATAAATTCCTTAATACTAGATCTCTTATTAAATATATTAACTAGCGATAAATATTTTGATCTTACAAATATCCTAAAAATTAAATAATTAAGCCAATTGGCTTTATAAAATATAAAATGAGGAATGTGAGAAAAGCTGAGCTCTAAATGAACAGTCCCGGAACAAGCAAAAGCAAAATCTAATTTTGATAAATGATTATAATATTCACGATCATTTAAATAAAATTGATATTTATCATTAGTAAATGAATTCTTAATTAAATCTTCAAACTCTTTAGTGACAAAGAAATAGAAATTAAAATTATCTAATTTTTCTAAATTATTTAATAATTGAGTAATGATTGGAATATTATAGATAATTTCCTGATATCTACTTCCAAGAAAGATACCAATATTTCTTATTGGATATTTATCTCTATTATCTAAAACAACATTATTCAATAGTGGATGTCCTATGTATGAATATTTTTCTTTTTTATAAAATTTTCTTTCAACTTCAAATATAGAGAAAATATGATCAAAATATTTATTGATAAACTTGGCCTTATTTTTTTTCCAAATAAAAACAGAAGGGCCTATAAATTGACAGTATTTAATAGAATTATTTCTATATTTTTTTAAATAAAATTTTGAAAAATCGAAAGAGTCAACAAAAAAAATATGTGTAAAATTGTTTTCTTTTTCTAAAAGATTTAGAGAATTTCTTAAACTAAATAAATATGGTAAATTTTTAGATATATCTACTAATCCCATTAAAGATTTAATCTTTATATTAGTCAAATCTTTAAATACAAGATCTTCGTCAGGCATACCAAATGTATAGAAATTCTTTATATTATTTTGAAAAAAATTGTTATTTAATACTACTTTTATATTTTCTCTCGCTGATTGCTCTAAAGTGACAAAAAGTATTTTCAATTAAATTACAATTAAACTTAATTTAGACTTATTAATATTTTCGATAAATGTATTTTTATTCGATACAATAATATTTTTATTTAAAAGACATATGGCCTTAAAATTGAACTTTATCAATAATTCTAAAGTTTTATTTCCAATAATAGGAAAATCTATTTCATTAATTTGATCTTTCTTGATTGATTTAATAAATACTAAATTTTTAAATTGTTTATTTAAATTCTTAAATTTCTTAATCATATTGTCAGTTCCAAAAATATCTTCAATGGCAATAATTCTATCTCCATCCATTACCAAAGATTGTGATAAATTAAGCGAGAATATTTTCTTAATAATTAATGAGTTTTTCAAAACATTTTTATAAATAATTTTGTGATCTTTTTTTAAATGCTGATCAGAATTACTTATCAATAATTGATCAAAAATTATTTTTTGAGAGAGTAATTTAAGTTTTTTACTTTCTATAAATTTTTTCAAAATTTTTGATTGATTGTTAATATCATTCAAAAAAAAGTTTTTTGATAAAATAATTTTAGATGATAAAGAGAGTCTTATTTCATTTATTGGGGGTAATTGGACGTATCCTATTATTAAAACTTTAGTAATTAATCTTTTCTTAATGAATTTTATAATATTTTCAATATCTTTAAGATTGAATGATGAGACAATTCTTTTATATCGATTAGAAATTTTTTCATTTTTTGATATTAAAATAATATGATTTAATTTTTTTTTATTTGTTAAAAAGTTTGCAGCTTCAAATGCAAAATCACCAGATCCTGCTATAAGAATTATATCATTTTTGAATGTGGCCAAGTTTTTGATTTAATGTCTTGTTATATTCTATGAATACATAGTCTACTTTATTATTTTTATTAAGCTCTATCCCTTCAATAAATTGATTGTGAATATCTTTTATTCTGGATATTTCTGATTTATCAAAATCTTTTCTTCTAATACCAACTAAATTAAGACCTCTTAGTTTGGCTCTATTTCCAATAGCTAGACTAAAGGGAAGCACATTTTTATCTATTCCACTCATGCCACCAATCATAGAGTAAGATCCTACAGTAACAAATTGTATGATAGCAGATAGGCCACCAACTACTACATTATTCATTATATTGACGTGCCCTCCTAATGTTACTTGATTAACAAAAATATTTTCATTTCCAATAATACAATCATGAGCAATATGCACGCCTGTCATAAATAAATTTTTATTACCAATAATTGTTTTCATACCTCCATCTTTGGTACCTTTACTAATAGTTACATTTTCTCGAAAAATATTATTGTCGCCAATAGTTAGTCGACTTGCTTCACCATTGAATTTTAAATCTTGTGGGTCACATCCAATATTTGAAAACGAATAAAATTTATTATTCCTTCCGATAGTGGTGTTGCCTGAAATGACAACATGGGATTTTAATTCTGTGTTTTCTTGAATTATAATATTTCCATCAAGATAACAGTAAGGTCCTATTTTAACGTTATTGCCTAATTGTACATTATCTGAAATAAAACTATTAGGATGAACTTGGGATGTCATGAATCATAGCTGAAAAAATACATTGGGCATATATAACATCATTTACAACACACTGACCTTCAAATTTGTAAACATTTTTAACTTTATTTAATCTTTTTACTTTAAGATTTAATACATCACCTGGTGTTACTGGCTTTCTAAATTTACATTTATCAATAGTCATAAAAGAAACACCTGGATTTTTCATTTCCTCTTTCATTTTCATAGCAACGGTAAAACAAGCAGCTTGAACAATAGCCTCTACAACTAATACACCAGGCATCAAAGGTCTTCCAGGGAAGTGACCCTGAAAAAAAGGTTCATTAATAGTTACACATTTAATTGCATGTGCGCTTTCATCGGGAACATAATCAATTATCTTATCAATTAAAAGAAAAGGATATCTATGTGGTAAAACCTTTTGTATTTCAATAATATCGATCATGTTACCTATTTTTTATAATACTTTTTTTCCATTTAGTTAAGTCCATTGCTGGAAATCCACCAACCTTTTTATTATTAGCAATATTTTTTGTAACCCCACTTTTTGCTGCAATTACTACATTGTCACCAATTCTTAAATGCCCTGCTATACCCACTTGGCCTCCCGAAATCAGATTATTTCCTATTCTTACACTTCCTGAAACACCTGTTTGAGCAGCAATGCAAGCATTATTTCCTATTATTACATTATGCGCGATATGGATTTGATTATCTAACATAGAATTTTTTCCAATCAAAGTAGCATCTATTTTTGCTCTATCTATAGTACAATTTGCGCCTATAAAAACATTATCTTCAATATAGACAATACCTATATGTGGAAGAATATTTGAAGAGCCCATATTATGAAGATTAAATCCAAATCCTGTTGATCCTATTGTGCAATTTTCAGAAATTATTACGTTATCAAGTAAAATTGAATTTTTAATGTTTGAATTGGATTTAATTATACAATTTTTACCAATTTTAACTCCCCTACCAATAAAACAATTAGGTTCAATTATAGTAGATGGATGGATAGAGGCATATTCAGATATATATGAATTATTAATATTCAAAAAATTATCTTTAAAGTCTATTGAGTCATTATGAATATAAATTTTATTTATTAATTCAACAAAAGAGTTATCTAAATTTTTAACTATTGTATAATTAGGTAAAATAAAATTTTCTATTATTTTGATATTAGAAGTAATGATATGAATATTATCATTATTTGATATTTTAGAATAATCAAAATCTAAAATGTCAGAGAATAATATTGAATTATTTTTTAGAATATCTAGAGAAGAAATTTCTTCTATTCCAAAATTATTTTTACTCTTATGATCAACAAGAAGATTTTCATTTAAATATTGATTTATTTCTCTATTACTTATTTTATTTCTAAGAATTAAAAATTCTAATCTATTATAATTCATAAAAATTAAAATGAAGTACCAATTGTAAAATTAAAGTTTTTAACTTTATCACTTGAGTTTTTTTCAATAGGAACAGCATAAGTAAGCGATATTGGAGCTATAGGTGTAATGAAATCTAAAGAAACACCCGCTGATGATCTTAGTTCAAAATCACTTTTTTGATAATCACTGCCCCAAAGTGAACCAGTAGTATAAAAAAGTTTGAACATAACATTGTCAGATTCATCAAAGATGAATGAACCTCCATAACCAACCGTAGAAGTAAATGACTCATTTCCTCCTAGGTATATGTTTGATTCAAATGGACCAATACCTCGATAATCAAAACCTTTAAAATTTAAACCACCTAAACTTAATGCGTTCACTGTTTTCAAATTAGAAGAGTTCAGCGACTCTGATTTTGAATAATTGTTGAATAAAAATGCATAATTTTTTGTGTATTCGCTAAATTTTATATAATTATTGTTTCTAAGATAGATTTCGTATCTGGAATTATCAGATAAACCTTCTGGTGTATAGGTGAGTGCAAATGAGTTTAAATAACCTTGAGTCGGAAACATAAAATCGTTCAAAGTGTTGTAATTTACACTTAAAGAAAAGCTAATATCATCAAAATTACCTATATTGTCAGTGATCGAAGTAACAGAGCTGTTTGTTGCTGAATGTCCCTTAATAGATTTAAAAATAAATCCACTATTAATAGAAACATTATTACTAAAATCAAAAAGAATGTTATATCCAAAACCGACCTCTCTTAATTTAAAACCAAAAGAATTTGTTAAATCTTTTTCATCGTTGAAAATTTGATAAATGTTTCTGATTTTAGAATTATTGATTGGATAAGTCGTTAAACTGACATTAAATAAAGTACTTTCTTGATTTATATTAAAACTTGAGTCTATTTCATTGCCTGAGCCTAAAAAATTAAAATCACTTAAACCCAAATTAAAACCTAAACCAGTATCTCCAGATACAGAACCCGCTAAAAGCAAATTTCCAGATTTTGTATTTTCATCTATTTCTAATTGTAAATCAATGTACTCATTTTCTTCTATAGAATTGATTTTTACTGTATTGACATACTTAAGTTTTTCAAATCTTTCTCTAGTTTGTTCTAAATCTGAGTCAAAAATATAATCACCAGGCTCAATTTCTAATTTAGAAAGTAAAGTTTTTTGTTTAGTTATATTATTACCAAATAATTCTAAAGATCTTAGTTTCTTAACTTGCCCAGGCCTAGAAACAAGTGATAAAAAATAATTTCCGTCCGGTTCGCTATTTAATTGATAATCAATAACTTGATTGAAAAAACCTTGTGAAACTAAATAAGTATTTAAATCTTTTATAAGGCTATCAATTAAATCTTGGTCGTAGAAATTATTATTTTTAGAAATATCTTTTAAAAATTTGTTTTTTAAATCATCAATATTTATTTGAGTAAATAATTCATCATTATTTATTAGATTGCTAATCTTTGCTCTATTTCCCTCATTTATAAAATATGTTAGTGAAACGTTTTCTTTTTGTTGAGATAAAGAATATTCAACTTTAATATCAAAAAATCCTTTCTTTTTATAAAAGGAAATCAAATTATTTTGGTCAAATCTTAAAATACCTTGGTCAAAATTATTTGCAGTAGATATAAAAGAAATAATACCTTTAGGTTTGACCTTAATTCTGGAAGAAAGCTGATCATATGAAAAAGAATTATTACCCTTAAAAATTAGTCTTTTTAACTTAGTAATATTTCGTTCTGTGACTTGAAAAATAACATTAATTTTATTTTGAGAAAAATGTTCAGTACTAACATTAATGGTAGTGTTATTGAAACCTTTTGAAGCATAAATCAGTTTTAAATTTTTAATATCATTGTTTATTAATGATTTTTGAAAAATATTACCAGGTTGAGTATTCAACGAAGATTTTAACAACTCATCTTTGACTCTAAGGTTACCATTAAAGTATATTTCATTAATTACCTTTGTTTCAGAAATATTAATTTTATAAAAGCCGTCTTTTTCAGTGAAATTTATAGAGTCAATTAATTCTGATTTATAAAGATCTTTTACAATAGTATTTAAAGAGTCATCGTTTAAATTTTCTGAGAATATATCTATTGAAGTTAGAGTCTGTATATCATCATTAGAAAGTCTATCATTACCAGTAATTATAAGACTTTTAGAGTAGACATGAGAAATTGGTTGTAGAAGAGTTATACTAAAAATAAGTAAATATTTAATAAATTTCATAATTGTTTTTAAAATTATTAATAAATTTAAGTGTTTTATTAAAGTTTGATAAATCAACATTATTATAATCTCTTTTAAGTTTTTTAATTATATAAGGTATTATGTCATTATATTTTAATTTATTATTAATATACAAATCGTGAGCTTTATTGTTTAGCAATAATAATTTAATGACATTATTATGACTTAATCTTTTCAAAAAAGAGAAATGTTTGAGCAATTTGAATCTTTTGTCATTGTATTTTTCTAGTGCAAACATTTTGTGGTCAAAATACATTTTTGGTAGTTTTAATCTTATATTAGGGTCGATGCTTAGTAATGGGAAAACCAGAGGAATTAACATGTTATTATTGTAACAATTTATAGTAATGGTTCCATCAATGTATTCAACGAGACTATGAATATAAGCATTTCTTGATATATAAAAATTTATTTTTTCAATATTAATATCATAGATATATGTTAATTCATGGATTTCTAATAATTTATTTATAAAGTTAGATGAATCAATAGAATTGCTTATTCCCATAGTCCATTTTGGATGATTAATTACATCTTTAAAATTAACATTATTTAAGTCTTTATATTTTTTAAAATAAAAAGGACCACCTGAAGCTGTTATGTAAATTTTCTTTATATTATTATTAGATAAAAAGTTATTTTTTAAAGAAAAGTGCTCTGAGTCTAAAGGGATGAATTGATTTTTATTTTTCTTAAAATTTTTTATCAAATTTGGTCCAGCGGCAATTATTAATTCCTTGTTTGCAACTGCAATTATTGAATTTGAATTTTTTCTTAATATTATATTTAGATATTTTAAGGACTCACATCCATAGTCCAAAAAATAAATAATATCAAATTTATTTGATGATAAATACTTTATAAAATTTTTATTATCAAATTCATTTGAAATAGAAAATGAGTATTTGATGTTATGTTTTTTTTTTGATTTTTTATTAAATTAAAATTTTTATAACAAGTAATACCAGATACATTAATTTTATTTATATAACAAAAATTTAATAATTTTTTACCTAATTTTCCAGTAGAGCCAATTATTAAAATTTTTTTTTTCATTAAACAATAAAATATATATAAAAAATTGTTAGAAAAATACTATCTAGCCTATCAAGAATTCCACCATGATCTTTCAAAACATGAGAGAAATCTTTGATATTTAATTTTCTTTTTATTGAAGAAAGATATATATCGCCAAAAAAAAACAAAGATGAAATTATAGAACTATGAACAAAATCAAAATTAAAAAAATAATAAAGTAATATGGCGGTTATCAAAAATGAAGAAATAGTACCGGACCAAGTTTTATTTGGACTAATTATTGGAATTATTTTGGGTCCTTTAAAATATCTGCCTAAAAAGTAGGCAGAAGTATCATTAATAAAAGAACAGAATATAAGAATGTATACGATATTTCTGTCTAAATGAAATAAGTTTAAAAAAAGTATAAAAAAAATTAAGACTGTTGTCAGAAAATAAATTTTTAAATATTTTGATTGAATTAACGACAAAAGAAAAAAAGAAAAAAAAATGATTAAAAAAATATTGTAATTCACTATAGGTAAAATTAAATAATTAGTAATGATAAAAGATAATATAAAAGATAATAAAAAGTATGTATTTATAAATATTTTTGAAACATACAAATCATAAATTATTAAAGAAAAAATAAGGGCGCATAAAAAATAATCTAGATTAAAAATAAAGGACAAAAAAACAATAGACAGTATATAAAATCCATAAACTATCCTATTGTTACTACTAAAAACCAAATTTTCTCTCAATTTTTAAATAAGAGTCAATTATTTTTTTAATGTCATTTCTGGATAAATCGGGCCAAAGTTTTTTTACAAAAAATAGTTCTGTAAAAGCTAATTGATATAACATAAAATCGCTTATTCTTGAAAAACCACCTGTTCTAATTAACAAGTCTGGATTTGGAATTTTTTTTGTCATTAACAGATCTTCAAAATTCAAGGTATGATATTTTTTTAAACTGATGATTTTTGCTGCATTGAGAATATCTATCCTGCCACTATAATTTAAAAAAATATGAAGTTTATGTTTTGAGTCTTTATTGAGACTTTCAATGTATTTTAATGACTCTTGCTGTTTTTTATCAAGAAAATTCAAATCTCCTTTAAATGAGATACTAAAATTAACTTTATTTTTTGATGAGAATTGCTTAATAAAATGGGAAAGTGTTTTATTTAACGCATTAACTATAGACTTTTTTCTATTCAAATTATTTTTTGAGAGAGCAAATGCTGAGATGTGATTTACATCGTATGTAACAAAAATATATTCAGTTAATTTAAAAAGTCTATCGGCGCCATAATTATAACCATTATATAGAGATAATTTATTTTTTTTTGACCACCTATTATTCCCATCCATTATAAATGCAATGTGAGATAAAGTATTTTTCAAAACTAAACTTTTAAAATTTCGTTTTCTTTATGTTTAGCTAAAGTATCTATTTCTGATATTGAATTATCAGTAGATTTTTGAATATTTTCTTGGTTTTTTTTACTTTCATCAATTGATAAAATTTTATCTTTTTCGAAATCCTTTACTAAATCTATATATTTTCTTCTTATATTTCTTATTGAAACTTTAAATTTTTCTGAAGTTTCATTAATAATTTTTACAAGCTCTTTTCTTCTTTCTGCGGTAAGTTCAGGGAATTTTAAAAGAATGGTATTTCCTTCAGTTTGTGGAGTAGCTCCTAAATTCGACTCTAATATATTTTTTTCAATACTTTTGGTAAGTGATCCATCCCAAATATTTATAGATAGAGTCATATTATCAAGATTATTAATGTTTGATAATTGAGGAAGTGGCATTTTTGATCCATAACTATCTATTATAATGTTTTTTAATATTTCAGGAGATACTCGCCCTGTTCTAATATTCTTTAAGTCATTTGAAAAAGCAGTAATAGTTGACTTCATTTCGTTATCACATTCATTAATATCAAACATTTTAAAACCTATTTAATTATTGAGTAAGAACCCTTCCCATCAATTATATCAATAATATTGGAGCTATTCATTATTGAAAAAATAATTATAGGAAGACTTCGATCTTTGGCAAGGCTAATAGCAGTTGCATCCATTACTTTAATATCCTTATTTAAATAGTCAGCATATGAAATTTCTGAAATTTTCTTAGCATTATCATTAGTTAGTGGATCTTTGTCATATATTCCATCTACCTTGGTACCTTTTAAAATTACATCTGATTTCATTTCTGAAGCTCTTAAAACAGCAGCAGTGTCCGTTGAAAAAAATGGATTTCCAGTTCCCGAAGCAAATATAACTACTCTATTTTTTTCTAAGTGTCTTGTAGCTTTGTTTTTGATATAAGGCTCTGCTACTCTATTAATACTGATTGCTGTCATAACTCTGGAGGGGACGCCTATTTTTTCTAAGTTTGATTGAAGAGCTAAAGAATTCATTACAGTACCCAACATTCCCATATAATCGGAAGTTACTCTGTCAACTACACCGTTTGAAAAAGAAGAACCACGAATAAAGTTACCTCCTCCAAGAACTATAGAAATACTTATATCTTTATCTACTAAAATTTTAATGTTGTGAGATAAATCATTTAAAATATCAAAGTCAAATCCTTGTTCATTGTCTCCGGCTAAAGACTCGCCAGAAATCTTTAGCATGATATTTTTGAACATGCTATATAGTATATAAATCCATCGATGTAATGTTAAGGTCTAAATTATTAGATTTTGATAAATCAGATACATAATTTGCAACTGTATTTTTTGGGTCAGTTATTAGAGCCTGACCCATTAATGTATTCTCTTTGATAAATTTATTAAGCTTACCTTTAACGATTTGTTCTTTTTTATCATCAGGAGTATTTTCTATTTGTTTGAGTATAATATCTTTTTCATCATCTAGAACTTTAGGATCTATTGAGTCTTCATTTAAACCCATAGGTTTCATTGCTGAAACTTGCATAGCTATTACTTTTAAATCATCTGAAATTTCTGAAGCTTTTTTTGTATCATTTGTTGAAATCTCTACAACTGATGCAATTTTGGAGCAAGAAGAATTATACTTATTATGCAAGTAATTAATAAAAATTGAATTCTCGGAATGATACTTTTTATAAGAAATAATTTGAATATTCTCACCTATCTTAGATATAAGCTCTGTCAAGGCAGAGTTTAAATCTTTTTCATTAAAGGAAATCGAGCCTATATCATCAAAATTTCCTTGGGGTTTTATGTTATCTGACTCATGGATAGCTTTTGTTAGCTGATTAGCAAATGATAGGAAATCTTCATTTTTTGCCACAAAATCCGTTTCACACTTAATTTTACACAAAGAAAAAGAATTTAACGAGGTTTCATGATTATAAAAAGAAATCACACCCTCATTAGTTTCTCTATCCTGTTTTTTTTGTGCTTTCAAAATACCTTTTTCCCTCAACCATTTTACTGCTGCATCAAGATCATCATTATTCTCAGCGAGAGCTTTTTTGCAATCTAGCATACCACTTCCTGTGGTCTCTCTAAGTTTTTTGATTAATTCCATACTACTCATTATTCTTTTCTCCATCATCAGAAGTGTTTTCACTGTTGTCAGAAGATAATACTTTTTTGAAACTATCTAAAATAAATTGAACAGACTTAACGCCATCATCGTTTGCAGGGATAGGATAATCAATTAAATCTGGGTCACAATTTGTATCAACAATTCCTATAATTGGAATTCCTAGTTTTTTTGCTTCCAAAACAGCAATATGTTCCCTATTAGTATCGATAATGAAAAGAACATCAGGTGTCGACTTCATTTCGACGATACCGCCTAGGGTTTTTTCTAATCTTATTTTTTTCTTTTCAATATCCGATAATTCTTTTTTAGTAAAAACTGTTTCTTCAGAATTTAAAACGTTTTCATAATTATTAAGCGTATTGATTGAATTTTTGACAGTATTCCAATTGGTAATCATTCCACCAAGCCATCTAAAATTAACAAAATAATTTCCTGTTTCCTTTGCTATATTTTCAACAATTTCTCCGTGTTGTTTTTTAGTAGAAACAAATAAAAATTTCTTTTTATTTTTAGAGCATTCTAAAGCAAATTTCAGAGCATTTTCTATCAATGGTAATGATTTTCTAAGATCTAGAATATGTGTGCCGTTTTTTTCACCATAAATAAATTTTTCCATTTTTGGATTCCAGCGTTTTTTGTTATGACCAAAATGGGATCCATTTTTAAGTAAGTCTTCTAAAGATATTTCTAAGTTCATTTATAACCTCCGGTTAATCTTTGATCAGTGTTGTGGAAAACCATATTTTTGGCACCGGAAAAACACTGGTCTGTTTTTTTACGTTTTATATTAGTTAATATGATTTATTTCAAGAATTAATTGAGGCTAATAGTTAAAATTTTATCAATTTTATTAATTTTGACCTCATTCAGCGAGTCATTCTTATCAAAATCAAGGAGGTCTTGAAAAGATAAGTACGAAATTTGATTTATGAGCCCATCGTCTTTCAGTATTTCGATCTTTTCAATATTCACATTATAAAAGTCGTTTTTTATGGAAGATTTAATTTTTGTTTTAATAAAATTTGCTTGGAGAGATTTCATGTCAAATTTGTCATCAAAGAGTCTTAGATCAAAATATCCACTCTCGTTTATAACATTTAGTAAAATATATCTTTTTCCATTTTTAGTTGTCTTGTATTGAGACTTAATGACATAAAAATAAAAATCTTCAAATATTTCAGACTTATTATCAATTTTTTCCTTAAAAGAATTTAAATTTAATTTTGATAATAAAGATGTTTGTTTTTTTTGAGAATACAAGAAGCCATAACTTTCAAATTCAGCATCAATCTGATCTATTTTAATGATTTTCTTATTCAAAAAAAATTGGGTATCATCTTCATCTATAAATAAAGAGTTTTCATCTTTTTTTTGAATAATAGTCTCTACATTAGAGAATAGCATAGAGATATCTTTATGAATTGATTTAAAAGAATTTGATAAAATTAATTTTTCAATTTGTCTTTTATTAAGCACAGATCTGGATAATCTTTTATTAAAATCAACTAAAGATTTATAGACACCTTTTTCTTTTCTATTAAAGACTAATTCATTCATAGACTCTTCACCTACTCCTTTCAGAGCAGAAAGGCCATAATGAATTTTATGATCACGAATTGTAAATCTAGAATCAGAAATATTAATGTCTGGAGGAATAACTTCAATATTTTGCGAAGAAATTTCACTTAATATAATGAATATTTTATCTGTGTTATTAATAGAATTATTAAGTAGTTCACAATAAAATTCCTCAGGGTAATGAGCCTTTAAATAAGCTGTGTAATAAGTAATAAAAGCATATGCTGCTGCGTGACTTTTGTTGAAACCATATTCTGCGAATTTTTCTATGAGCGAGAAAAGTTTTGAAGCATCTGAAGATTTAATCTTTTTATTACCAGCTCCTTTTACAAAATTTTCCTTTTGACTTAATAATTCTGATTTGATTTTTTTTCCAATAGCCCTTCTTAATAAATCCGCTTCTCCAAGCGAATAACCTGATATAACTTGCGCTATTTTCATAATCTGCTCTTGATACACAATAATTCCATATGTTTCATTTAATATGGGCTCTAATAAAGGGTGATCATAAATGATTTCTTCTTCACCTTTTTTTCTTTTGATAAAACTATCAATAAATTGCATAGGACCAGGTCTATTTAAGGCTAAAACTGCAATTACTTCCTCTAAATTAGTTGGTTGAAGTTTGACAAGCGTATCTACCATAGCGGCGCTTTCAACTTGAAACACACCACAAGTAAGACCTTTTCCTAATAACTCAAATGTTTTTTGATCATCAAAAGGAATTTCATTTAAATCTATATCTATATTATGATTTTGCTTTATCAGTTTTAATGTTTCATCAATTATGGTTAAATTAGCCAATCCTAAAAAGTCAAACTTTAGTAATCCTGCTTTTTCACAATCTTTCATATTAAATTGAGTTGCCATTATTTCTGAGTCGTCATTTTTAAATAAAGGAACATTTCCATATAAATTTTCAGAAGAGATAATTATTCCAGCGGCATGAGTTGAAGCGTTGCGTAGAGCTCCCTCCATAGACTCAGCCTTATTTAACATTTCTGACTCTGCTAAATCTCCAAGCTGATCGCTATGATTTGCTTTTAGCTCCGAAATGGATAATGGGTGTACCGGATTATAAGGAATTTTATTGACCATACGATCAACCTCAGAATAAGGAATACCCTCAACTCTTCCTATATCTTTTAGAATTGATCTTGATTTCATCGTTCCAAAAGTAATTATTTGTGCAACATTTTGGTAACCATATTTTTTTTGGACATACTCAATTACCTCATCTCTTCTTGACTCACAAAAATCAATGTCAAAATCAGGCATGGAAACGCGATCTGGATTTAAAAAACGTTCAAAAAGTAGACCATATTGAATTGGATCAACATCAGTAATCAATAAAGACCATGCTACAATAGAACCTGCACCAGATCCTCTTCCTGGACCAACAGGAATTGATTGAGACTTTGCCCATCGTATAAAATCAGAAACAATTAAAAAATAACCAGAAAACTTCATTTTAGTAATCACATTTAATTCATATTCTAGTCTGTCTCGATAAATCTTTGATTTTTTATTGAAATCCTCAATCGAGAAATCTTTAAATAATTTCTTCAATCGAAGATCAAGACCGCTTCTTGACTGTTTAATAATCTCTGTGTCTTCATCTGAAGCTAGACCTTTTGAAAAGTTAGGTAATGAAATTGGCTTTTCTTTAATCAAAAAATTAATTTTTTGTGCAATTAATTGACTATTTAAAACTAAAGATTTGTCAGAGCTATCTACCGACTTATCAAGTGAATAATTATTATTAATTTTAAAAGTTGAATTTTGCAAATATTCACCATTTTTTACACAGTGAAGAATTTGCATGGCATCAAAATCATTTGTAGATTTATAAAAACTAAAAAAAGAATTAAATAAAGGAATTTCTAATTTTTTGGATACTTCTTTTAAAAGAATATTATTCAAATTTGGGTCGTACTCAAAAAATAAATCGTTTTTAAATATTTCTTTTAAATTTTTAATTTCATTCAAAACTTTATTAAGATTTTTTTGGTTAATTGGAATGTCATCAAAGTAACTGTAAAGACCACCTAATATCAAAATGTTACCATTAGCATAATTCTTAATATTATTTTCATTCAATAAAAAATTATTATTAGTATTAACTTCAGTTGATAGGATATTAAGATTTTTAAAACCCTCTTCACTCTTACTCAAAAAAGTTAATCTTTTTGAGTGACCCAAGATTGAAACATAATCAATATCAAGTCCTATGATTGGTTGTATACCTGCTTTTTGACATTTGATCGAAAACTCTAATGATCCTGAAAGAAGCTTATAGTCAGTCAATCCGATAGCGCTCAAATTATTTTTTGATGCAAAATTGACAAGATCATCAATTTTAATATTTGACTCACATATTGAGTAATTGGAATAATTTCTCAATGAAACTAACATTTAATTAAATTTTTCTCCTGTATTGTATAAGAGTTATCAAATTTCTTTTTAAATGAGATATCATGACTAGCAACAATAGATGATACTTTATATTTTTTTGAAGACTGAATTATTAAATCAATAACCAAATCAGCATTTTCTCTATCTAAATAACTTGTTGGCTCATCTGCAACAAGTAATTTAGGTCTATTGACCAAAGCTCTTGCCACACAAACTCTTTGTTTTTGTCCATTTGATAATTGACTTGGATATTTATTTTTTAAATCATCGAGCCGAAAATAATCAAAAATTTCATTGATAGCAGATATATTATTGGTTTTTAATTGAATATTTTCAAAAATATTTAATTCAGAGATTAAATAATGATCCTGAAAAATAATACCTATATCGTTTTTTAAAAAATTATGATGATTATTCGATATTTTATTATTCAGAAAAGTTATCTCACCCCCATCAGGTTTATCCAAACCAGAGATTATATTTAGCAAAGATGACTTACCACATCCTGAAGGGCCAAATAAAAAAACATTCTCATTTTCATCAATTTGAAGGTTGATTTCTTTAAATACTTCAAAATTACCAATATTTGAATTGTAAACTTTAGAAATATTTTGGAGTGATAATAATGTCATCTTAATACTAGGTTAGGTTTAATTTTTAGAATTCTTAGAATTGGGATATATGAAGCTATTAATGCCGAGGTAATAGAAATAGAAATGATGAATAAAATATCATTTATTTGGATACTATAAGGCATTGAAGCCAAATATCTAATTTCATTATTCCATAATTCATAATTTAATAAAATTGACAAAAAGTTTTCAATTGAGTCAATGTTAATCGATAGTATTAATCCAAGACTTGTCCCTAAAATTATAGAGAAGATTGAAATTAAAAATGAATTAATGAAAAACAAGGAGCATATTTGCATTTGACTGATACCCAATGATTTTAATAAGACAATATCCTTATGCTTTTCTTTAATAAAAAAAATTTGATTTGAAATTATCGTAAAAGAAGAGATCAAAATTATAAAAAATAGAATGATGAACATGACATTTTTTTCAGTTGCTAGAGCTTGAGCTAGGGATTGATTTTGATCACTCCAAGTATCATAGATCATAGGATTAAGATCCTTTGAATCTATTTTTTTATTTCCTTCATAAACTTCATAAACTGGATAATCTGAGATATCTTTAAAATAATTCTCATTGCTGTATATAAAATACTTATCGTAATCATAAATCCCCGTATTGAATATTCCTTTAATTATAAGAATGTGTGAATTTAGGACAGGGCCCAATATAGTCATCGAAGAACCAGGAATGCTAATTTGAAGGCTGTCTCCAACTTTTACATCTAGTGATCTGGCCAATTCTGTTCCAATAAAAACCCAACTTTCTTCAATATTTTCAATTTCAAAAAGATTTTCATTTAAGCGAGGTATCTTATAAAAATCCTCAATTATCATTGATTTCATCAAAAGTCCCTCGATGCCCCTATCATTGGTCGCAATCACACGTTGCTGATAGTTTTTTACAATTTTAGCATCAGGGTAAGCCTGTTGAAGTTTAGATATTTCTTTATCGGTTGACTCATAAATAATGAAATCACCATTAATACCGCTCAGTGATTTGATAAGCTCTTCTCTAAAACCATTCATCACTGACATAACAGTTATAAGTATGGATATACCTAATATTAATGCTAAAGAAGAAAGAATTGTAGATACAGAAAAAGCTTTATCTTTTTTGAAGTTAAAAATATAGGATATCGAGAGTTTAAGGAGTATATTGTTCAAAAGAAAAATTCTCTACCTCATTGTCACTTAAGAAAAGTTTCTCACCAGTTGATCGATTAATAATTTCATATTGATTATTCTGTTCATAATTTTTTCCAATAATCACTGTCCATGGTATTCCCACTAACTCAGAGTCTTTGATCTTTTTGCCAAGACTTAAATCTCTATCATCTAAAGAAATATTTTTATATTTATTAGAAAGTTTTAGGTATAAATCTTGATCTACAGATAACTTTTCATCCTTTAAAGCGGAAATTATATTTATTTTAAATGGAGAAATTTGGAAAGGCCACTTAATACCTTTATCATCATGATAGGCCTCAATTATAGCGGCAGTTAATCTTGAAACACCTATTCCATAAGATCCCATATGCAAATTAATTCTTTTGCCCTCATTATTCAGCACATAGCATTCTAAAGGATCTGAGTATTTAGTACCAAAATTAAAAATATGTCCTACCTCAATCCCTCTTCCAATCACTACATCTGATTTACTTTTATCAATCATTTCATCAGAAGCAGAGTACATGGAAGTAATTTCTTCATAACTTTTATCAATGAGATCATCAGATACTAATTTAGAGTCATAAGCTAATTCGCTTTCACCCGTTTTAGCTAAAATTTGAAATTCATGAGATAAATCTCCGCCAATAGCTCCTGTTGCTGCTTTGACGGGAATGGGTTGCAAGCCCAGATCTAAAAATGTTTGCAAATAGCATTTAAAGAATTTTTTATATGTATCTACAGCGCTCTCATGATCAAGATCAAAACTATAAGCATCTTTCATTAAAAATTCTCTTCCTCTCATCACACCAAATCTAGGTCTTATTTCATCACGAAATTTCCATTGGATGTGATATAGGTATTTTGGTAGACCCTTGTATGAATTTACGTAATCTTTAAATAAATCCGTAATAACTTCCTCATTAGTTGGTCCATAAAGAAGCTCGTTATCGTGACGATCATGAATTCTTAGCATTTCTTTACCGTAATCGGGATATCGACCACTTTTTTTCCATAATTCCGATGATTGAATGGTAGACATCAACATTTCATTACATCCAATACTATCCTGATTTTGACGAACTATTTCTTCAATATTTTTTAAAACTCTAAATCCTAAAGGGAGCCATGTATATATACCGGATGTATGTTGTCTAATCATAGAGGCTCTCAGCATTAATTGATGAGAAATAATTTGTGCCTCTTTTGGCGACTCTTTTAGGGTATTAAAAAATAAGTTTGAGAGTTTCATTTAAAATATTCAAATATACTATTTTCATATTTTATTAAAAAAAAGGAAATTATTATTGAGATTCCTAGAGATATTAGAAATTTAATACCCAAATAAGATTTTTTTGGCATCCCCTCTTCAAATTGAGACCTTTTAATTGGGAGTATGGTCATAAAAATTACCCACCAAACAATAAATAAGAAAAATAAAAACTTCATACGATAGACAAGTGAATGAGCAGTTCTGGTTTAAGAGAAAAATTTTTGGAAAAAGTTTTTTTTGCAATGTCCTCTAATTGATCATGAAGAGAGCGTTCATTCATTTCATCTTTCATAAACAGTATTTTATTGAGTAAAGACTCTTTAATTTGTTCTTGAATAAATTCTTTGTCAAAATCAAAAGGAAAACCTTTAGTATGCAACTCAGATTTTAAAATATCTAATTTTTTGTTAAGGATTATATTCAAACTGACAATTCCATTATTTAATATTTTACCTCTCTCAGAAAGGAAGTTCATATCCTCAATAATAGAATTCTGAATTACGGGTAATTTTTTTATTACAAATTGATCAATTAGTTTGTGATTTTTATCTTTTAAATCTAATTCACAAAGATCTCCACTAAGAAGCAATAATGATTTTTCTATATTTAAATCATGGGCTATCTCTAAATGTTTTTTTAGGTGCAAATATTCACCATGCATAGGAATTAGAGAGATAGGTTTAACATATTGATAAAACTCTTTAATTTCTTGAATTCCTGGATGACCAGAGACATGAACAAAGTCATCTTCATCTGAAATAATGTTTAAACCTAAATAGGAAAAAGAATTTTTAAGATACGAGATAGCCTTTTCATTTCCAGGAATTTCTTTCGATGAAAAAATGATATTATCTTTTGGGCTCAGTTTAATATGATTGTGAGTATTATTTGCTATTTTAGACAAAGCAGAGTTTTTCTCACCCTGACTCCCTGTACAGATTAAAACAACATTGTCTCTATTATAATCAGCAAAAAGTTTTTCATTCAATATTTCAAAATTATCAATCAACTTCTCTTCAATGGCTGTTGTTATGGCTCTCTTTATACTTCGACCTACAACAAATATCTTTTTTTTGTGTTTTAAGGCATTTGAAATAACAGTTTTCAATCTCGCAATATTTGATGAGAAGCATGTAACTATTATCCTTCCATTTAAATCTTCAAATAATCGATCGAAAGAAGGGTCTAATTCTGACTCTGATCTGGAAATTTCTTTAACACCGGCATTAGTTGAGTCACCAATTAATAAGTCAATATTCTCCTCTTTAAGGATTTTAAAATTATCATAATCAAAGGGATCGCCAGTCACTGGATTTTTGTCAATTTTCCAATCTCCCGTATGGTAGATATTGCCATCATTAGTTTTAAAAAATATACCTGTAGGATCTGGAATTGAGTGAGTTGTAGGAATTAATTGAAAAGAAAAGTTTTTAAAAGAAATTTCTTGATAACTTTTAATGATATGGAATTTTTTTTCGAAATCAGGAATTCTTTTAAATTTATGTTTGATATATGCGTAAGTAAACTGATTACAATAAATTGGAAAATCGATCTTATCAAAATAGTATTCAAGACCACCGACGTGATCCTCATGTGCATGGGTCAATATCATCGCTTTTGGTTTAATAGAAGGATTTAAGAAGATGTAGGGATCAGGAATAGTAATATCAACACCAGGCAAGCTATCATCAGCAAAAGAAATTCCAGCATCCACAATTATTTGCTCACCTTTAAATGAATATAAATAATTATTTCCCCCTATTTCTCCTATGCCGCCAATGGGTAAGAAAAAAGATTGGTTTTTAGAATTTAATATATCTAAGTTACTCATTTTTTAATCATTCGGTGATAAAGAGAAATGCCTAAAAGAGTTAAGTCTTCTTTATACAAATATTGGATTTGATTATTAAGCACATTGCTAGCATATCCACCTGTAAAAATCACTTTAAAATTTGAATTAAATTTTCTTTTGATTATTTTGATATATCCATCAATCATGGTATTATAACCAGTATTAAAACCAGACAAAAGTGCATCTTTTGTATTTTTACCAAAAACTTTATTTGAATTTTCTAATTTTATTTTTTTTATTCCTGATGCTAGATCGACTAAATTAGCATAGGAAGTAGTCAAACCAGGAAGAATAACACCACCAAAATATTTATTTTTTTTTACAATATCTAGCGTTGTAGCGGTCCCCAAATCAATAATGATAAAATCCTCTTTATTGGGGAAAAGATGATTTACTGAAAGAACATTAATTATCCTATCTATGCCAAGTTGTCGTAAATTTACAGAAGAATGAACAAATGATTTTAAAAGTCTTTTTTGAATAAAATAAAAATTTTTTTTATTTGAAAAAGTTTTCTTTAAATATTCATCAACTTCTGGAACGACCGAACATATGGATATATTTTTATACTTTTGTAAATCTTTTGAAAAAAATGCTTTAATTTCACTTAACTTCCCTTTGGAATATCTAATCTTGCGAGTAGAACCAATAGAATTCTCTAAAAAAGTGACTTTTTTAATAGAAGTATTTCCAATATCGATAGCTAAATTCATATCAATTCACCTAAAAAAATATTTTCATAACGACCCTGTAACTTTATACGTAAGGAAAGATCATTTAGAACCTCAATAATTTCAATATTATTTTGATTAAAGTGGGGATGATTAACTCTAAATTTTTTTAAAAGATGACCGTTTAAATATTTTACTAAATAGGCACTAGATATATGCGAGTTTAAATGGCTATCTATGAACTTTAGAAGCTGTGAAGAGACTTCAAGAATAGGGAATTTTTGATTTAAAATTTTTGAAAGAGAGATTGATGTTTTAATTGGCTGGCTATTAAGGTTAAAACCGATTCCAGTTTGAATATAGCTTTTATTTCCGATTATTTTAGAGGTTGAAACCACACCACAAATTTTTTTATCATTATAATATAAATCATTGGGCCATTTATATTTAAATTTGATGCCATAATTTTTAGAAAAAAATCTGTGAATTAAATAACAAACATAAAAACTATTTTTTAAAATTTCATCCGTATTTTTGTTTTGGTTAATAGTGAGATAGATATTGCCTCTTGGACTATTCCATTTCTTAGTGCCTCTTCCCACACCCGCAGTTTGTTCGTAGGATTGGACAGCTATATTGTTTTTTTCAACTAACGAAAAATTGCTCTGATTATCAAAAATTTTATTAAAAGTCGTGTTGGTTGAGTCAAATAATACTTTATACAAATTTAATTAAATAAAGAGTCAACAAGATTAATTAATGGATCTGGATAAAAGAAAAATAAGGTAATAATTATGGCTGAAAAGATGAATATAAATGAACTAAGCCTATTATTATCTAATAATAGTTCTGTTTCAGACTCATTGAAAAACATATTCTTAATTACTGATAAATAATAAAATGCAGCAATAACGGAACTTATAACAGCTATGACAGACAAGATATAGAAACCTTCGTTAATAGAGGCTGATAAAATAAAAAACTTAGCAAAAAAGCCTGCAAATGGTGGGATCCCTGCTAAAGAGAATAAAAATACTAGCATCGAGATTGCCTTTGATCTTGATGAAGCCTTTAGTCCATTTAATCCAATTAAGAGAGTTATTTCTCCCTCGGAAGTACGTAAATTTAAGATAACTGAAAACACACCAAAAGTTGTGATTAGATAAATAATTAAATAAAAGAAAATAGTTCCCTCAGACATATATTGATAACTCATAATTGCTAAAAGCATAAAGCCAATATGATTAATAGAGCTAAAAGCTAAAAGTCTTTTAATAATTTTTTGTGTAATTGCGCCATATACTCCTACTAATAGAGAAATTGCACATACTATTTGAAAGATATAGTGAAGGGACTCAATTTTGGGAATGTTCAACTCGTGGTAAATTCTAAATAAGAAAATTAAAGAAGCAAACTTAGGCAAAGTGGCAAAAAACAAGGTTGAAATTGTCGGTGATCCTTCATAAACATCCGGGGTCCAAATATGAAATGGGGCAGCCGATACTTTAAAGAAGAGTGCGATTAAAACTAAAGCCAAACCTACCTCACTAATAGTAGAATAATTATCTAAATTTTGAAAAGAGAATGAAGCTGTATCAAAGTAAATCATCGAGATACCAAATAATAAAAATCCTGAAGATAAAGCGCCTAAAGAAAAATATTTAATACCTGCTTCATTGGAATTTAAATTTTTAGTGTTAAATGCCGCCATTAGATAAAGAGACAATGATTGAAGTTCTAAACCAATAAAGGCTGTTAAAAAATTATTACTGGAGATAAGTACGAAAGAACCAAGAATAGCAAAAAGAATAAAAAGTATATATTCATAGCGAAATAAATTTTCATTTTTAAGAGGCCTTCGAGAAAGTAGGATGAAAACTATTGAGCCAATCGATAAAATAATTTTTGAAAGTAAAATTAAATTTATTGTATTTAAAGAATATAGAGAGTTTTGGTAGAGGCTATGTCCTTTTAATATCAAAAAAATAGTTAATAAGCTAAATCCTGAAGCATTAATTGTAATTGTTGCTCCCCTGTTCAAAATACCAAAGGTTATAGAAATTAAAATTAAAGCTAAAATAAATATCTCTGGAGCAAATGAGTAAAAATCAATCATTAAAGTATTCCTATGGATATACTGGCGTCAATCATGTCAAAAAGAAGTTTTGGATAAACACCTAGTAAAATTGTTAAAAAGGCCAAACAAGTAAAATAAAAAATTTCAATACTTGTCAAATCTGTAAGTTTTTTTATGTCAGCTTTTACATCTCCAAAATTTACATTCTTATATAAAAGCAGCATATACGAGGCCCCTAAGATAACACCTACAGCAGTAAAAATTGTTAAATATACGTTAACACTGATAGTGGACATGATTACAAGGAATTCTCCCACAAATCCACTTGTCCCTGGTAAACCTACTGAGGAAAGCATAAATACCATAAAGAAAAAAGAATATCTTGGCATAATATTTGTCACCCCACTGTAATCGGCAATCATACGAGTATGATGTCTCTCATAGACAACTCCAACAATTAAAAATAAAGCGGCAGAGACTATTCCATGGCTAATCATTTGAAAATATGCCCCATTCATTCCGTCTTGAGTTAAGGTAAATATTCCAATTGTCACAAAACCCATATGCGCTACGGAGGAGTAAGCAATCATTTTTTTCATATCCGTTTGGCGAAGCGCAACAATCGAAGTGTAAACTATAGCGATACAACTCAAGCTAAAAATTAAGGGTTGAAAATAATAAGATGCAAATTCGAAAAAAGGTATAGATAGCCTCATAAATCCATAAGCACCTAACTTCAATAGGACTCCTGCAAGAATTACTGATCCACTTGTTGGTGCTTGAACGTGGGCATCCGGTAGCCAAGTATGAAATGGAAACATCGGGACCTTTACCGCAAAAGATGCAAAAAAGCATAAAAAGAGAATTAGTTGAATATTTTCAGCAAAAACAAATTTTGAAATGATTTCAATATTTCCTGTGTTGGTAATTGAAATAATATAAATAATGGCAAGTAGCATTAAAACGGAACCAGCTAAAGTGTATAAAAAGAACTTGAAGGTTGCGTAAAGTCTATTTTCTCCACCCCAAATACCAATAATCAAAAACATTGGGATTAAAACAGCTTCAAAAAATACGTAGAAAATTACTAAGTCAACACTAACAAAGACGCCAATGATAAAACTCTCTAATAAAAGAAAATAAATAACAAATTCTTTAACTCGATTTTGAATTGAATTCCAAGAGCAAAGAAGACAAATGGGGACTAAAAATGTAGTTAAAAGAATAAGGGGTATTGAAACACCGTCTACACCTAAATAATAATTTATATCAAATTTATCAAACCAAGTATGATACTCCGTGAATTGATATCCATTTTGAGATTTGTCATAAAAAATTGGAAGTAATAAACTTAGAAGAAATTCACCTGTCGTAATCCAAAGACCTGAAGCAAATATTGTTTTATTCTTTAACTGGGTGCTATTTGATAGTGAGAGTGTGAGAGCTCCAATTAAGGGAGTTAAGATAAGAAGTGATAAAATTGGAAAATTCATTTTATGAAACTGAAATATAAAAAATAATTGTTATAAATAGAGTAAAGCCTGTGATGATAATGAAGGTGTAATCAAAAATAAAACCTGATTGAAACCTTTTACAAGCTTTAGCGATAGTTGATACCACAGAAGCACTACCATTTGGTAAAAAACGATCAATAAATCCTTGATCTATTTTATTCCATAAGAATTTACCTAAATCATAGATCGGATTAACAAATACTTTGTTATAAAGCTCATCAAAATACCATTTATTAAGTACGAATTGATATATTGATTTAAATTGAGATTTAAGATTTTCTAGCTTTTGCAAATTAAAGCCATAATAGTAAACAGCTAAAGCAACACCGATTGCCACAATAGACTTTGATAAGATGGTAAAAATTGAAGAGTATGAGTGTTTTTCATTAGCTAAATAAATTATCCCATTCCAAAACTCTTTTGATTCATATCCGGCGAGAAGATTATTTAAAAAGTATCCTGCAAAAATTGCGCCAATTGATAATAATAAAAGCGGCGTTAACATCAAAACACCTGACTCATGAACTTTGTTATAGTCATAATCACCTTTATACTCACCATGGAAAACTTTAAATATTAATCTAAAAGAATAAAAAGCTGTCATCGCAGATACGATAGCAAGGATGATATAAACAAGTGAACCTAGTTGATCTAAATTGAAAGAAGAACTCAAAATTAAGTCTTTAGAAAAATAGCCAGAAGAATAAGGAAAACCAATTATTGCTAAGGTTCCAATCCACATCATAATTGCAGTAATTTTCATCTTAGAAAATAAATTACCCATCTTGTCCATGTCTTGTTCATCATGAACTCCATGAATAACAGAACCAGAAGATAAAAATAACAGAGCCTTGAAATATCCATGAGTTATTAAATGGAAAATCGCTATGTTAAATGCACCTAGACCACAAGCGACAAACATAAAACCTAGTTGGCTACATGTAGAATAAGCAATAACTTTTTTAATATCTTTTTGAAAAAAACCAACCGATGCAGCAAAAAAAGCAGTGAGCAATCCAATGATTAAGATAAATGTCATGACAAAGTTGGACATCACCATCAACTCAGAAAATCTTACAGTAAGAAACACGCCTGCCGTCACCATAGTTGCCGCATGAATTAAGGCTGAAACGGGAGTTGGGCCTTCCATAGCATCTGGGAGCCATGTGTGAAAACCAAATTGAGCAGATTTACCCATTGCACCAATAAATAAGAAGAAACATGCAAAAGTGAGAGTATCTATGCTAAAGCCAAAGAAACTAATTTTAAATAAAGGAAGGTACTCTCGGTTTTGAACTATTTCATTGATCGATAGAGTATCTAAGAAGATGTATAGGGTAGCTATACCAATTAAAAAACCAAAATCCGCTACTCTGTTAACTAAAAATGCTTTCATTGCAGCTAGGTTTGCTGATTTTTTATGATGCCAAAAACCAATTAATAGATAAGAAGCTAAACCTACTCCCTCCCAGCCAAAGAAAAGCTGAATAAGATTGTCACTGACGACTAAAGCGACCATACAAAAAGTAAATAAACTTAAATA
Source organism: alpha proteobacterium HIMB59 (assembly GCA_000299115.1). Classification (NCBI taxonomy): domain Bacteria; kingdom Pseudomonadati; phylum Pseudomonadota; class Alphaproteobacteria; order Candidatus Pelagibacterales; family Candidatus Pelagibacteraceae; species alpha proteobacterium HIMB59. The sequence continues at coordinate 1,163,081 of CP003801.1, forward strand.
AGTCATAAAACGAGTTTTCGACTTATCGTGAGCCATATATTCAATAGAATAAATATGAACAAGAGCCGAGACTGTCAGAACTAGCGTTAGCATGATCAAAGTTAATGAATTGACTGCGATCCCCCAGTTAAAAAATTGACCTGAAATTAATAACCAATCTAAAACGGGAATAATGACTTCAGATGAACCAGAGCTATAAAAATTAATAAAGAAATACCAGCTGAGAATTGCAGATAGAGAAATTAAACCAGATGAAATAACTTGAGCAAATCTTTCACCAAAAAAAATACCAGAAGGATAAGTGACTATCGTTGATAGCAGAGGTAAGAAAAAAAGAAGTTTGTAGCTAAGCATTAATCTCTTAACTGATTGATCTTTGTAACATCAATCTCTCCCTTGTTTCTGAAATAAATCACTAAAATTGCAAGTCCTATAGCGGCTTCTGCAGCCGCAATTGTCAGAATAAAAATTGAAAATACTTGGCCATTAATATCATTTAGAAAAACAGAAGCGGAAACAAAATTAATATTAGCGGCTAATAAAATAATCTCAATGCACATTAAGATTAAAATCATATTTCTTCTGTTTAGAAAAAGTCCAAAACAGCCAATGATAAAAACAATCAATGATAAAATAAAAAAGTGATTATAAGTAAGACTACTCATTATAATTTACACCCTCACCTGACTTAGTCTCAACTAATTGAATTCGATCTTTAGAATATGTTGTATTTTGCTTGTCAATATTTTGTCTTTTAATTGATGGACGGTAAACGTGAGTCAAAACAATAGCCCCGATCATGGCTAATAGCAGGACAACACCACTTAATTGAAAATCAATAAAGTACTTAGTGTATAAAACATTACCTATTTCCTCAGTATTATTAGAAGATCGAACTATTTCATTAAGATTTGACTTTGAACTCTTAAAGACAGTCAGATAAATGATTTCAGCTAAAATAACACCTGCAAATAGTAAAGCTAAGGGAATGTATCTTTTAATATTGAACATTAAGGTGGTAATTTGAATATCTAACATCATCACCACAAATAAAAAAAGAATTGCAACAGCGCCGATATAAACGATGGCCAAAATAATTCCTACAAATTCTGCGCCAATTAAAATAAATAAAAAAGTAGAATTTAAAAAAGCTAAAACCAAAAATAAAACTGAGTTAACGGGATTTTTTGAAAAAATGACAGAAATACATGTCACTATTAAAAAAGATGCAAAAAAATAAAAAGTCCCTAAAAGAAACATTATCTAAACTTACTGTCCCTTCGAATATTTTCACTTATTTGCTTTTCCCATATATCGCCGTTACGTAATAACTTTTCTTTATCGTATAAAAGCTCTTCTCGAGTCTCAGTGGCATATTCAAAGTTGGGTCCTTCAACAATTGCATCAACCGGACAAGCTTCCTGACAAAGTCCGCAATAAATACATTTTGTCATGTCAATGTCATATCGCGTTGTTCTTCGGCTTCCATCAGGCTTAGGTTCAGCTTCAATAGTGATTGCTTGCGCCGGACAAACAGCTTCACAAAGCTTACATGCGATACATCTCTCTTCTCCATTGGGATATCTTCGAAGCGCATGTTCGCCTCTAAATCGTGGACTCAATGGACCTTTTTGATTGGGATAATTAATGGTCACTTTAGGTTTAAAAAAGTATCTTAATGTTAATGCTAAACCTTTCATTAACTCAAATAAGGTAAATGATTTGATATATTTATTTATAAATGACATCAGCTAGGCAATAATCCAAAATAAAATAAAAATGAAGATGTAATAACAACCCATACTAAAGTTAGAGGTAAAAATATCTTCCAACCGAGACGCATGAGTTGATCATATCGATAACGTGGGAAGGTTGCTCTAACCCAAAGAAAAACAAATAAAATCAAAAAAACCTTTAACGTGAACCAAAAGATCCCAGGAATAGCATTTAAAGGAAAGATATCTAATGGTGGATACCAACCACCTAAAAACAGAATAACCGTAAGCGAGCTCATTAAAATCATGTTGGCATACTCAGCTAAGAAAAATAGACCAAAAGAAATCGAGGAATACTCAGTGAAGAAACCCGCAACAAGAGTGGCTTCATCTTCAGGTAAGTCAAATGGAAGTCTATTTGTTTCCGCTAAAGCAGAAATAATAAAAACCACAAACATTGGTAACAATGGAATGGCAAACCAAAGATTTTTTTGACTTTCAACAATATCAATTAGATTTAGTGAGCCTACACAAATTAAAACTGTGATGATCACAAAGCCAATTGAAACTTCGTAAGAAATCATTTGAGCAGCAGATCGAAGGGCTCCTAAAAAGGGGTACTTGGAATTACTAGCCCACCCTGCAATGATTACACCATAAACACCAAAAGAAGAAACAGCGAAGAGATATAATATTCCAATATTAATGTTTGCTATAACATAAGTTGAACTCACAGGGATAACCGCCCAAGCAATTAAACTTAAAATCAAAGTCAACATAGGGGCAAAAATAAATAAAAACTTATTGGAACTAGATGGGAGTAGGTTTTCTTTTGTAATTAGTTTAATAACATCAGCAAAACTCTGAAGAATTCCAAATGGACCAACAACATTTGGTCCTTTTCTAAGCTGAACTGCGCCTAGCACTTTTCTCTCCAAGTATACAAGCAGGGCAACGGAGACTAGAACCGGAACTACGAAGCTAAATATTTTTAAAACCCCAATAAAAATTTCCATTGTCATTGTATCCATGGTTATGCTGTTTTCTCCAATAAGGGTTTAGAGAGAATTTCTTCAACACATTTGGCCATCGTGATGGAATTTTTGGAGATCACATCAGCCATATAAAAGTTACTTATTGGGTAAGTAGGTTTACAGCTTTCAATCTGATTATCATCAGATGGAGCTTGAGATTTTTGGACAGAGATAACATTATTCCAAAATAATAGTTCAGGAAAATTTTTAGATAACTCTTCTCTTAAATCCTCAAAACTTTCGATTTCATAAGGTAGTGATAATTGGTTCGATAATTCCTTTAAAATAGCCCATTCTTCTTTCGCTTGTCCGATTGGATTATGACATTTTTTGGCCTCTTGCGGTCGGGCTTCAACATTAACAAAGGTACCATACTTTTCAGTATAAAGAGGAGTTGGCAATACAATATCTGCCTTCAAAGCACCTTCATCACCATGATGACCAAAATAAATTTTAAATAAATTTTCGAAATCAGAGTTTGAAATAACTTCAGAACCAAAAGAAAGAACAATATCAAAATCCTTTTTGTTGATTGAACTAAGAGGTTGGCAGTCAATATTTGTTGTATTCCCTAAGAGAAGATTGCCAATTCTTGATGCATGAGGTGTTAAGAAATTTAAATTATTTTTCTCCTCAGTAATAATTTTATTCTTATAAGAAAATTCAAATAATGCTTTTAGTGTTTTGACATCTTGAATATTTGAAAGAAAGCCAGAACCGATAATCATTAAAGGGTTTTTTGATTTTTTTAATGCTTTTTGTAAATCCTCTGAATTTAAATTAGATAAATCTTCACCAAGATGATGGGTTGGATAGTTTAAATCAAGATTCTCGCCAATATTAAATATTTCAGCAAAATTATTATATGCCTTAAAAATTTTATGATTGATGATGGGAGCTTCTATTCTTGGGTTCGTTCCCCCAATTATGATTAAATCAGCATTTTCTATTTCTGTTAAAGGGGTATTAAAACGAATGCTTTCAATATTATTTTGAATAATTGCTTGATTATCAGTTCTGCATTCCACATTATTATCACCAAAGTTCTTCATAAACTTTTTAATGGCATACCCTGTTTCGATATCAACTTGATCACCAATTAGAGATAAAGGCTTTGATTGTTTTAGTTTTTGCTTAAGAGATTTAATGGCATCTGACCAAGTTACTGGTTCTAAAGTACCATTCTTTCTAATATAGGGCTGGTCTATTCTTTGTTGGTAGTAACCATCATAGTTAAAACGAACTTTATCAGTGATCCATTCTTCATTAATTAAATCATTCGCTCTTGGGGTGACTCGAAGGATCTCTTGTGCACGACTATCAATTCTGATATTGGAGCCAACAGCATCAAAAATATCAATGGAGTCTGTTCTTTTTAATTCCCATGGACGAGCTTTGAATTGATAAGGCTTACTAGTTAGGGCACCTACGGGGCATAAATCAATAACATTTCCAGACAATTCGGATGTAATTGACTGCTCTAAGTAAGTAGTGATTTCGGCATTTTCACCTCTACCCAACATCCCAAGTTCAGGAACACCCGCAACCTCTGTTGCAAAGCGGACACAACGTGTACAATGAATACATCTTGTCATTATGGTATTCACAAGAGGACCCATATTTTTATTGTCAACTGCTCTTTTATTTTCTTGGTATCGAGATTTATCAAAACCGTAATACATAGCCTGATCTTGAAGATCACACTCTCCACCTTGATCACAAATTGGACAATCCAGAGGATGGTTAATTAATAAAAACTCCATCACACCTTTGCGCCCAGCTTTAACTTTCTCTGAATTTGTAATAATAGACATGCCATCCATTAAAGGCATAGTGCAAGAAGAAACTAGCTTAGGAGCTTTTTCAATTTCCACTAGACACATTCTGCAATTACCTGCGATAGACAATTTATCGTGATAACAAAATCTTGGAATTTCTTCACCAGCTATTTCACACGCTTGCATCACCGTTAGGTTTTTATCAACTTGAATTTCTTTATTGTTAATTTTGATATTAATTAATGAATCTTCACTCATGATGCTTTTCTTTTTTGATTATATTTTTTTAACAATTCTGGTTTGAAATTTTTAATTAATCCTTGGATAGGCCAAGCCGCAGCATCACCTAAGGCGCAGATAGTGTGACCTTCAATTTGTTTCGTAACATTTTCTAGTAACTCTAGTTGCTCAGGTGATATCTCCCCTCTTACAAGTTTTTGCATCATCCTAAACATCCATCCCGTACCCTCTCGACAAGGAGTGCACTGACCACAGCTTTCATGTTTATAAAAATGAGCAAATCTTTCTATAACCTGCGTGATGTCATGATTTTTATTTACCACAATCACTCCGGCAGTACCTAAACCAGAACCATTAGCTCTAAGGTCATCAAAATTCATTAAAACTGTTTCACAAACATCTTTGGAAAGCATTGGGGTACTAGAACCACCAGGAATAATTGCTTTTAAATTATTCCATCCACCATCAACTCCACCAGCATGCTTTTCAATTAATTCTTTGAGAGGAATGCCCATTTCTTCCTCGACGGTGCAAGGGTTATTTACGTTCCCTGAAATACAAAATACTTTTGTGCCTGTGTTGTTTTCGGCTCCTATTGACTTAAACCACTCAGGACCTCTTCTTAAAATAGTTGGAACTACAGCGATAGACTCAACATTATTAATAGTTGTGGGCATGCCGTAGAGTCCAGCACCTGCAGGAAAAGGAGGCTTTAGTCTTGGTTGGCCCTTTTTTCCCTCCAAGCTTTCTAATAAAGCAGTTTCCTCTCCGCAAATATAGGCACCAGCACCACGGTGAACATAAAGATCAAAATCATAACCACTGCCACAAGCATTTTTACCGATAAGGTTATTGTCATAAGCTTCAGCAATTGCTTTTTCTAATTGAACATATTCGTGATGATACTCACCTCTGATATAGATGTAACACTTAGTTGCTTGGATTGCGTAGGAAGCTATTAAGCACCCTTCGATCAAAGTATGAGGATCATTTCTTATAATCTCTCGGTCTTTACAGGTACCGGGCTCAGACTCATCTGCATTAACAACTAAATAATGTTGTTTGCCTGTATCCTTTGGCATAAAAGACCATTTCAATCCTGTAGAAAATCCAGCCCCTCCTCTTCCTCGAAGCTGACTAGATTTTACCAACTCGATAACATCATTTTGACTTTTTGATAAAATTTCTTTGGTATTAGACCAAGATCCTCTTTTTTTAGCACCCTCTAGAAAGGCATCGTCAAAGCCATGAAGATTTTGAAAAATTTTATCTTTATCGCTAAGCATTTTCTGAACTCTTTCTTCCCTTTTGGGAACCAATTTTATTTGGAATATTATTTTTGATATTTTCTATAATTTGCTTTGTAGTATCTTGATCTAGGTCTTCATAAAAATCATTATTGATTTGTATCATTGGGCCATTTGAACAGGCACCTAAACACTCAACTTCCACAACAGTAAATAGATTATCTTCACTCGTTTCATTAATTCCACATTTAGTTTCTTTACAAATCGTATCAGTGATTTTATCAGATCCTCTTAGCCAACAAGGTGAAGTTCGACAAACTTGAATTAAGTTTTTACCAACAGGTTGAGAATTATACATTGAATAAAAGGAGGCTACTTCAGTTACTCTAATCTTTGGCATTTGAAGTGTTTCCGCAATCGCCTCAATACATTCTATGCTAACCCAATTTTTATTTTGTTCTTGGGCCAAATAAAGCAAGGGCATAACAGCACTTTGCTTACGCTCTTTTGGGTATTTTGAAATAATTTTTTTAATTTCTTTTAAATTTTCTTTCGACCATTCAAATTTTTCACCTGAACGGATAAAATTATTTGATAAACCTGGATGATTGCCACTCATCGATCAATTTCTCCAAAAACAATATCAAGACTACCTAAAATAGAAGGTACATCAGCTAACTGGTGGCCTTGAGATAAGAAATGTAAAGCTTGAAGATGGGGAAAACCAGGAGCTCTGAGCTTACATCTATAAGGCTTAGAACTTCCATCAGAAACAAGAACTACACCGAACTCCCCTTTTGGAGCCTCGACTGCGCGGTAAGTGATACCCTCGGGTACACGATAACCCTCAGTGAAAAGTTTGAAATGATGAATAATAGCCTCCATTGAGTTCTTCATCTCAGATCTTTTAGGTGGAGTGATCTTATTATTCTCAACCATCACCGCACCGGTAGGTATTTGGTTAATACACTGAAGAATAATTTTTACAGACTCTCTCATTTCCTCCATACGCACTAAATAACGATCATAAGTATCCCCTGTCTTTCCAACAGGAATAGAGAACTTCACTTTGTCGTAAACATCATATGGTTGAGACTTTCTTAGATCCCAAGCAACACCGCTTGCGCGAAGAACCGGGCCACTACAGCTTAGTCTTACAGCATCTTCTTTGCTTAAGATTCCAATGTCAACTGAGCGTTGTTTGAATATTCTGTTTTCTGTTAGCAGTTCTTCAAGTGTGTCAATGAACTTTGGAAAATTTTCAAAATAAACTTTCATCTTTTCTAAAAGACCATCGGGTAGATCTTGATGAACGCCACCGGGTCTAAAGTAAGCAGCATGGAAACGAGCACCAGAAACAGCCTCATGAAACTCCAGCATTTTTTCTCTTTCCTCAAATGCCCAAAGCATTGGAGTTGCCGCACCGATATCCATCGCGAATGCAGGTATATTAAGTAAGTGATTTAAGATTCTTGTTACTTCAGCAAACATGACACGAATATATTGTGCTCTCTCAGGTGCCTGAATATTTAAAAGATCCTCTACGGCAATAGCAAAAGCGTGCTCTTGACACATTGGTGATACATAATCGAGTCGATCAAAATACGGGATAGCCTGAGTATAAGTTTTTTGCTCAATAAGTTTTTCTGTACCTCTATGTAATAATCCAATGTGAGGTTCTGCTTTATTAACGACTTCGCCTTCTAGTTGAACTAGTAATCGAAGAACTCCATGAGCTGCTGGATGCTGTGGTCCAAAGTTAAGAGTTACAGGTTTGAAATTTTCAGACATTATTTTTTTAATTCTTCTTGAATAGTTTCTTTCATACCTTCCCAAGGGCTTTCATTGTCAAAGTCTCTAAACTCTTGTTTTAAACTGACTGGTTCATACACAACTTTTTTTAGATTTTCATCGTAGCGAACCTCTTCATATCCAGTTAGAGGAAAGTCTTTTCTTAAAGGATGACCTTGGAAATTATAGTCATTCATTAATCTTTGAAGATTGGGATGGTTTTTAAATTTAATACCAAAAAGGTCATAGCATTCTCGCTCATACCAATCAGCACACTCAAAAATTTGAGTTATAGAGTCGATATTTAAATCGTCCTCTGAAATATTGGTAAAAACAAATAACCTTTTATTAAATTTTAAACTCAGAAAAGTATAAATAAGCGTATAACGCTCACTGGAATATCCTGTTTTAGACAGAATATTATCAGTCGCAGTGATATCGACTAACTGCTCATAGAGTAACTCTTCGTCTTCTTTTACTTTTTGAACAACCTCTAATATTGAGTCTTTATTGACTAAAATATTGTCAACACCAGATCGAATTGGAAAGTGAAAATTTCCTACTGAATATTTCTGAAGCAAATTGGGAGACAAAAGTTACCTATAAATCTTTCTTTTCTTTTTGATCTTGTCCTGTAGTTGCATAATCCCATAAAGCAGTGCTTCTGCGGTAGGTGGGCAACCTGGAACATAAATATCAACTGGAACAATACGGTCACAACCACGAACGACAGAATAAGAGTAATGGTAGTAACCTCCACCATTAGCACAAGAACCCATAGAAATTACCCATCTTGGTTCAGGCATTTGGTCATAAACTTTTCGTAAAGCAGATGCCATTTTATTAGTCAAAGTACCAGCAACAATCATCACATCTGACTGTCTTGGTGAACCTCTTGGTATTACGCCTAATCGATCTAAATCATAACGAGACATATAAGAGTGCATCATCTCTACACCACAACAAGCTAGACCAAAAGTCATTGGCCATAAAGATCCAGAGCGCGCCCAGTTAATTAAATTTTCAAATGAAGCAGTGACAAAACCTTTTTTCTCAAAAACCTCATCAATGTTTAAAGATGAATTGTGTTCAATATTTATTCCCAATCTAAAGCTCCATTCTTCCATTCATAAATAAAACCAACGGTTAAAATAAATAAGAAAAACATCATTGAATAAAAACCTAATGCTCCAATATTTTTTAGACTAACAGCCCATGGAAATAAAAATGCAATTTCTAAATCAAAAATAATAAATAGAATTGATACAAGATAAAACTTTACATCAAACTTAGAACGAGCATCATCGAATGCTTCAAATCCACATTCGTATGCAGAAAGCTTTTCTGAGTCAGGTGAACTTGGTGATAGAACTTTTGAAAGCAAATACATTGCTAAAGCCATCCCTGCGCCAATGACAATGAAAATCAGAATAAGAATATAATCAACAGAATACATAAAGTGTTGAATTTATTGAAAAATAGCAATTTTTATATTTATTAAAATGACGCAACTTATAATGGCTTTAATTATGGCTCAAATTGAAGAAGTTTTACTTCTTCAATCAAGAGTTTTTAAGAATCAATAAAATTAATTACTAATTTAACTTAATAAATAACATCCATAAACCTACAAAAAATAACGAAATAGCGAATACATAATTTAGTTTTTTTGCATATTTTTCATTTCTAAATTTTGTTCCTAAAAGGTCACCGAATATTGTCCAGAGTGTGAATGAAAGACAGTTATTAAGAGTAAATATCACGCTTATTATAATTACTTTTAATAAATTCTGATTATTGTTTAAAAAAATTGTAAACATTAAAGAAATAATTACATAGGCTTTGGGATTAAATATTAAAAGAATTACGCCATCAGTAAAAGTTGTGCCTATATCTCTTGTTGTTGATTTATATGCTCCAGCTTTGAGAAATTTATATGAGAGAAAAATCACATATATTGAACCAATAATTTTTATGTACTCATAGTAATCTTCAATAAATGAAAAAAAAAATCCAAATCCAAGACCTATTAATAAAGTGACTATAATAGTTGCTAAATGATATCCAAAATTTGCTGATAAGGTTTTTTTGAAACCAAACTTAGCACCACTTGCAGCAAAGAACATATTTCCTGGTCCTGGACTAAAAGCCAGAGGAAAAAGAAAAATTAATAAAGCTATAATTTCTATAAGTTTCATAATCTTAATATCTAAATACTTTTAAATCACACAATATCAATCTTTAAAGCGATGGAGGTGTTTGTCTCCCACGTAGAGATACTTCATGAAATAAACAGACATTTCTTTTCAAAAAAATATTATTTTGGGGAAACAGAAAACTTTGACTTTACTAGGAGAATTAAGTGCTACTCTTGATTTGAGTGGCGGGAGCGACGGGACTCGAACCCGCGACCTCCTGCGTGACAGGCAGGCGTTCTAACCAAACTGAACTACACCCCCGATTAATATCGAATGGTGGGCGATGACGGACTCGAACCGCCGACCCTCTCGGTGTAAACGAGATGCTCTACCAACTGAGCTAATCGCCCTATCTAATTCTAAAATTAGACTGTGGACTTTATTAGTTCTTTGAGCTGTTTTCCAGCAAGAAATTTTGGCTTTTTTGATGCAGGAATTTCAATTGACTCTCCGGTACGTGGGTTTCTACCTGTTTTTGCTTTAGTGTTAGCTACCTTAAAAGTACCAAAACCAGCAATCTTCACGTCACCACCAGCCTTTAAAGTATTTGTGATAATATCAAATAAACTTTCTACAGCCTTAGTTGCATCTGATTTACCTACGTTATTTTTTGAACTGTATTCAGCAATGAGTTCATTTTTATTCATACCGAACCTCCTTAGTGATTCTATTACTTAATTGTAGTAAGAAAAAGGTAGGAAAATCAACAATAATATACTAGTTGACGAACGATTTTTCTTGATTTTGCTGGTTTTTTTGCTTCATGGACTCGCTCACTATGTGTCTCCAGTCCAATTTTTTATTGATTTTGCTTATTTTTCCATCCAAAGCAATGTCAAGAACCTCTCTTGCAAACTCAACTTTTTTAATCGTTAACTTGTTTTGAATATCTTTTTGTATTTCAATTAAGTCTTTCTCATTTTCTTTTGGAATAATAACTGTCTTAATTCCATAACGAATTGCGGCCAATAATTTTTCTTTTAAGCCACCAATTGGAAGTACTCTACCCTTAAGAGTAATTTCACCAGTCATTGCCACATCTCTTTTTATTTTAATTTCAGTGAGAGATGAAATTAGAGAAGTAAAAATAGTTATTCCTGCGCTTGGGCCATCTTTTGGGATAGCACCCTCAGGAACGTGTAAGTGAATATCTATTTTATCAAAGACCTTAGGATTGACGCCAAACTCAACAGAGTTTGATTTAATATAACCAAGAGCCGCAGTAATTGACTCTTTCATAACATCGCCTAATTTACCTGTTGCGTGGATCATACCCTTACCTGATGATAGGTTAACTTCAATATTGAGAATGTCTCCTCCAACTTGAGTCCAAGCTAATCCATTAGTAATTCCAACTAAATTTTTCTTTTCTAAAACACTGTCTTTGAATTTTTCAGGACCTAAAAACTTTTTAATAGTTTTTTCATCAAACACAAAAGGCTTTTTAGATCGAGATTTTGTTTTTTCTAATTGAAATACAAGTTTTCTAAATAGCTTATCAAATACCTTTTCTAAACCTCGGACACCTGACTCACGAGTATAGTGTCTTACAACTTTTGTTACAGCATTACGGTCTAATTTAAATTCTGATGGCTTCAAAATATTCTTATTCATTTTTCTTGGAATTAAATATTTTTTAGCAATTTCAATTTTTTCTTTTTCTGTATATCCAGAGACTTCAATTACCTCTAATCGATCAAGAAGTGGTCCGGGGATGTTATAAGTATTACCAGTACAGATAAACATCACATTTGATAAATCGTAATCAACTTCAAGATAGTGATCATTAAATTGGTTATTTTGTTCAGGATCTAAAACTTCTAAAAGAGCAGAAGAAGGATCGCCTCTCCAGTCATTTCCTAATTTATCAATTTCATCCAAAAGAATAATAGGATTAGAGGTTTTGGTCTTTTTCATCGCTTGAATAAATCTTCCCGGCATAGAACCAATATAAGTTCTTCTATGACCTCTTATTTCTGCTTCATCTCGAATACCACCAAGAGAAATTTTAGCAAACTCTCTACCTGTTGCTCTTGCGATTGACTTACCAAGTGAAGTCTTACCAACACCTGGAGGGCCAATAAAACATAGTATTGTTCCAGTCGCTTTTTTTGAACGTTTTTTTACAGCTAAAAACTCTAGAATTCTTTCTTTTACTTTTTCTAAACCATAATGATCTTGATTTAATATTTTTTCAGCACCTGCAATATCATTAATTTCTTTTGAGAAAGTCTCCCATGGAATATCTAACAACCACTCTAAGTAGTTTCTTATTACAGAAGCTTCAGCAGACATTGGGCTCATTGACTTTAGTTTCTTGAATTCATTAAGAGCCTTATCTTTAGCTTCCTTGGAAAGTTTAACTTCATTGATCTTTTTCTCTATTTCTGTGTATTCATTTGAACCGTCTTCACCATCCCCTAATTCTTTTTGGATAGCTTTCATTTGCTCATTTAAATAATACTCACGTTGAGTTTTTTCCATTTGACGTTTCACACGATTTTTTATCTTCTTTTCAAGAGCAGAGAAATTAAGCTCTTTTGAGAAGAAGTTTAAAAGATTTTGAATTTTTTTATTAATGTCAGTGATTTCTAAATTTTTTTGTTTTTCTTCGATGCTTACATTTAAATTGTAGTAAACATTATCGATAAACTGATGAGGGTCATCTATATTGAGTAGTCCTTCTAGGATATCATTATTGTTGCCAATATTTTGGATATAATTTTGAAATTCATTTTTTAATACTCTCAAAGAGGCCTTTAATTCAACGGAGTTCTTTTTGCTAATTGTTACTGGTTCAAGTTTAGCTGTTAAAAAGTTATTTGTAGCTTTTACGGCTGATTTTATTTTTACAATTTCTAAACCCTCAGTTAATACTTTGTAAGTATTGTCAGGTAGCTTCAAAAATTGAATAATTTTGGATTTTACACCATAGGAGTAAACATCATTCACCTGAGGATCATCGGTAGTAGGCTCTTTTTGGGTAAATAAATAGATGATTTTTTCATTGTTATTCATCGCAAAGTTAATTGCGTCAATAGATTTAGCTCGACCTACAAATAAAGGTGATGTTATTGAGGGATAAACAACTAAGTCTCTGAGAGGTAAAATAGGGCCGATAATTTGATTTTCCATACTATAAAGATAGTGAGGAATTTCTAATTTTCACCTACTTTTTTTTTTATTTTTTCTTTTTCTTTGTAGACAATAATCGGCTTGTTTGCTACGACCGCATCCTTATTAAGTACTACTTTATCCACAGAATCTTTATCTGGGATATCGTACATACATTCTAACAAAAGCTTTTCCATAATTGATCTAAGTCCCCTTGCGCCAATCTTTTTGTCGACAGCGAGTTGAGCAATTTGTTCCCTTCCATCTTCGGTTATTTCAAATTCCACACCTTCAAAAGAAAAAAGAGCCTTATACTGTTTTGAAATTGCATTTTTGGGTTTGGTTAAAATTTCCTTTAAATCTTCTAATTTTAGCTCATCTAAACTTGCGCTGACAGGTAGTCTTCCAACCAATTCTGGGATGAGACCAAATTTAATTAAATCATCATTTTCTAATTGAGATGTCATAGGAACATCCTGGTTGATTGATTTATTAAAACCAATGGACTTTTTGTTAATTCTATTTTTAATTATTTTATCAATTCCTTCAAAGGCACCACCACAAACAAATAAAATATTTTTAGTATCTACTTGAAGAAATTCTTGTTGAGGGTGTTTTCTTCCACCTTGTGGAGGTACGCTAGCTGTGGTTCCTTCAATAATTTTTAATAAAGCTTGTTGCACACCCTCTCCAGATACATCTCGGGTAATGGATGGATTTTCGCTCTTCCTTCCAACTTTATCTATCTCATCAATGTAAACGATACCTTTTTGGGCTAAACTCACATCATAATCACACTGTTGAAGTAGTCTTAAGATAATATTTTCAACATCTTCACCAACATAACCAGCCTCGGTCAATGTTGTAGCATCAGCAATAGTAAAAGGAACATTCAAAAATTTTGCAAGGGTTTGGGCTAGTAATGTTTTACCACAACCAGTTGGACCAATAAGTAAGATATTTGATTTTGAAATTTCAATATCCTTAGAAGGATTCTGAACTCTTTTATAATGGTTATAAACAGAAACAGATAAAATTTTCTTAGCATGATCTTGTCCAATAATGTGATCATCTAAATAATTAAAAATTTCACTTGGTTTTGGAATTTCAAAACTTTTTTTAGTATCAATTTTGTCATCTTCGACAAGGATATCCTTACAAAGAACTACACACTCATTGCAAATATAAACATTAGGGCCAGCTATTAATTTTTTAACCTCTTCTTGGCTTTTCCCACAAAAAGAGCAGGATATTTTTTTATCCGAAGTTCCAGCTGAAGTGATTTTATCGTCTGCCATTATTTATCTTCTCTATTTGTGATGACTTTGTCAATCAAACCAAATTTGAGGGCCTCCTCTGGATCAAAAAACCTGTCTCTTTCCATTGCTTTTTCAATTTCATTAATACTAATATTTGTATGTTTTTGATAAATTTCATTGAGTCTTTTTTTTGTTTTTAAAATCTCTTCAGCATGAATTTTAATATCAGTTGCTTGACCTGAAAATCCACCAGAGGGTTGATGGATCATTATTTTGGCATGAGGAAGTGCATAGCGATGACCTGATTTACCCGAGGCTAAAATTAAAGAACCCGCAGAAGAAGCTTGACCGATACAAACTGTGTGAACAGGACATCGGATATACTGAATGGTATCGTACATAGCTAGTCCAGCAGTCACAAGACCGCCGGGTGAGTTAATATATAGACTAATTGGTTCTTCGGGATTTTCTGACTCTAAGAAAAGTAATTGAGCACAAATTAAAGATGCCGTTTGGTCATCTATTGGACCTGTTAGAAAAATAATTCTTTCTCTTAGTAAACGGGAGAAGATATCAAAGGATCTTTCTCCTTTACCAGATTGTTCAATGACTATGGGAACCAGGTTCATGATTATGGGATCCTTTTTTCATCATCTCATCTAAACTTAACTTAGTTTCTTTAATTTTAAAAGTTTTCATAGAGTGATCTGCTATTTTATTTCTTAAAAGAGTTCCATAAGCTGTTTCTGCAGCTCTTTGGTCTACTTTTTCACCATAATATTTTTGAATATGTTCCTGAAGTTCTTTTTGCTCCACCTTAACATCTAGATATTTTATTAATTCTGAAAAAATAAGATCTTTTTGAATATTATCACTCGTCATTTTTTTTAGGTTATCAACTCGCTCTTTGTGTTCTTCTTTGATAGTAGTAATGTCGACTTGATATTTTCTTTTTAACTCCAAATTCACAACTTCATCGTGAATATCAATTTTCTTTTTTTCAGAGAGAACCTTAAGAAGGTTTTCAATAAAAAACTCCTTTTGAAGATAATTGACGTCTTCATTTAATTTTTCAGATATTTTGGTATTAAGGTCTTTAACAGAATCTAGCTTTAAGATTTTTATCAATTCCTCATCATTTTTTGGATATATCTTTTTATTGATATCTTTAATTTTTCCATCAATTTGTACATCTTTTGTCTTAATTGAAAAATCAGATTTATTCTTAACTTTCACGAGAGCTTTTTTTAAATCTAAAAAAGTTTGTTCTTCGGTTTGTGTGTTTAAATCAATTCTGACATCTTTTTGAGAAAAGATTTTTTTTTGTTCTTCTTCAAAATTTGTAACTTCAAAATCAATCACTGAATTTTCATCTGACTCATCAATGGACTCTAGAGAATAATATTCTTTTCTTACTTTCTCTCTAAATTCATCTATATCTTTGTCATTGACATCAGCAGTAATTTTTTCAATTTCTGAGTCTTTCAGATCGTCTATTTTTAAATCAGGTTTTAAAAAGAAAGAAAGAGAGAAATTATAATTATCTTTAAATTGGATATCCGGTTGAATTAAAGATTGTAGTTTTTCTTTTTCACTTATTTCAGTAATATTTTTAGAAATTTCTTCATTCAAAACTTCATTTTCTACTTCTGTGCCAATTTTAGATTTAATAATATTCAAAGGAACTTTTCCTTTTCGAAAACCTGCTATTTCAAAAGTGGGTTGTTTTTCAGTAATCTTTTGATCGATAATTTTACTTATTGCTTCTTGATCTAGAGATACCTCAAAAGAGGATTTATGATTTTTTGTTTCTATATTTTTGTATTGCATATTAAGTCTTTTTGGTGCGCCAGGAGGGACTTGAACCCCCACGAGTTGCCTCGCTGGTACCTAAAACCAGTGCGTCTACCATTCCGCCACTGGCGCATATAAAGTTGGGGCGAGTAAGGGGACTTGAACCCCCGACCTCCGGTACCACAAACCGGCGCTCTAACCAGCTGAGCTACACCCGCCAAAAATTAGCATTAATTTATAGTATAGATATTATGCAAATTAAACATTATATTTGGAAACCATATTATGAAAAAAATTGAGGCAATTATTAAACCCTTTAAGCTTGAGGACGTAAAAGATGCATTAGGCGAAATTGGTCTAAGCGGACTAACTGTCTCTGAGGTTAAAGGTTTTGGTAGACAAAAAGGCCATACAGAGCTATACCGAGGCGCTGAATATGTGGTTGATTTCCTGCCAAAAGTAAAAATCGAATTAGTAGTAGATGATAAAAAATATAAAGAAGCAATCGATGTCATTATTAAACAGGCCAATACAGGTAAAATTGGTGATGGCAAAATCTTTGTATATGAAGTCACTGAAGCTATTAGAATTCGTACTGGCGAAAAAGGCAAAGACGCAGTTTAGCTTTATCTATCCCACTACCATAAAAAATTTAGGAGTATTTTAATATGGATAAAAAATCATTACAGAAACTTATCGACGAAAAAGGTATTCAATATATCGACTTTCGTTTTACAGACCCATTAGGAACATGGCATCACTTTTCAGTTCATATCAACACATTTGAAATGGATGTATTCGAAGAAGGTATCGGATTTGACGGTTCATCAATTAGATGCTTTCAATCTATTGAAGCTAGTGACATGATCTTAATCCCAGATGCTGGAACTGCTTTCGTTGATCCCTTCTTTGCTGACTCTACATTAGTTTTAATCTGTGATATTCAGGATCCTATCACTGGTCAAAAGTATGACAAAGATCCAAGATATGTTGCGAAAAAAGCAGAAGAGTATGTAAAGTCTTCAGGTGTTGGTGATAGTATTTTCTTTGGCGCTGAAGCAGAATTTTTCTTATTTAACGATGTCAGAATATCAACTGACCCAAGTAACTCTTTCTTCTCTGTTGACTCCGGAGAAGCTATTTGGAACAAAGGCTCAGATGAAAGACCAAATTTAGGTTATCATGTAAGAAATAAAGGTGGCTATTTCCCTTGCCCACCACATGACACAATGCAAGATGTGAGATCAGAAATGGTTAACCACATGGTTTCTATTGGAATGAAAGTTGAAGCACAACATCACGAAGTAGCTACAGCTGGCCAACAAGAAATCGATTTAAGATTTGATACGCTACTTTCTCACGCTGATGATCTTCAAAAGTATAAGTATATCGTAAGAAATACAGCGAAGAGCAATGGTCTATCTGCAACTTTTATGCCGAAACCATTATCTAATGATAACGGTTCTGGTATGCACTGCCATCAAAGTATTTGGTCAAATGGAAAGCCAATTTTCTATGCAGACAGTGGCTACGCAAATTTAAGCGATGAAGCGAAGTTTTATATTGGAGGTCTTTTAAAACATGCTCCATCTTTACTAGCATTTACTAACCCAACAATTAACTCGTTCAAGAGATTAGTTCCTGGGTATGAAGCTCCTGTAAAACTAGCTTACTCTAACAGAAACAGAAGTGCGATTTGTCGTATCCCTGCCTACTCTCCATCTCCAAAAGCAAAAAGAGTAGAGTTCAGATGTCCAGATGCTACAGCCAATCCATATCTAGCTTTCTCTGCAATGGTGATGGCTGGTTTAGACGGTATCAAGAATAGAATTGATCCTGGCGAACCAATGGATAAAAATCTTTATGATTTACCACCTGAAGAGCAAGCTAAAGTAAAAGAAGTTCCATCTTCTCTTGAAGAAGCGGTCAATAACTTAGAGGCTAATCATGACTATCTTCTTGAAGGAAACGTATTTACTAAAGACTTAATAGAGTCTTATATTGAATATAAAAGAGAAGAAGAGATCGAACCAAACAAACTCCTAGTTACTCCTAAAGAATACGATCTCTACTACGATTATTAATCTATAATTTTTAACAGCTCATCTAAAGATTGACTAAAATCAGTCTTAGTTGAGCTGTTATATAAATTTTCTCTCACCAACTCTTCATTAAAAATTTTAAATTTTCCCCTTAAAGGAAATTCTTCCTTATTAAAACTAAATATTTCATCAGAAATTTTATAAAGTTGAACTAAATCTTTGAAGTTTTCATTTGGATTTTTTAATTCAACCATTTTTTTAACATAGTTTTTATCAATCGAAGAATAATGAGAGATAATTTCTTTTTTTCTAAGATTAAATGATCTAGCTATATTTCTTGAACGAGAGAGAATTTTAGTTTTTAAAAAAGACAATTGATGAAAAATTTCATCCGTTTTTAAATAAAAATCAAAAAAGTTATCAAATTGAATTACCTGATCAGAACTTTTGTCAAAAGGTTTATTTCGATCATCAATAATTAAGAAGTCTTTGTCTACATACTGATTGATTACATTATAAAACCTTCTAACAATTTTTATATTATCAATATGGTTATTCTCATTTGAATGATAAATAAAAAATAAATCGACGTCAGATGAAGGAAGGGCTTTATTGATACCATAACTTCCAAAAAGGATTGGAGATAAATCAGAAAAAATATTTTTTTGACTCGTATAATTAATTTTTATGATCTCAAATAAATTGAACAGGAATTTTTTAATATTTCTATTCCTTTTAAAAATATAAATTTCGTAATCAATTTTTTTTGAAATGTATAAATAATCTAATAAAAAAACTACCTCATATATATCTTGAAGAATTTTTTTCAAATCTAAATCAAAGTTGTCTGATTTTTCCCTTATCTGGAAGTTTGGAAGACCATAGTTAAATAGGTAAACAAGTGACTCAATTAAAAAATTATTCTTATTCAGTAAGTTAGTTAATTTAGGTGAATTATTAAATATGAAGATAATTTCAGGGAAAATATTATTATTATATTTGTATAGTCCTGTTAAATGGACACCGGATTTATAATAATTAATTAGATAATCAAATTTTATTATCAGTTCATCTTTTTGATCCTCATGGACCAGCAGGTTAACGAGATATTTTATTGAATTAGTATAATCGTGGCGAACCGTTTCAGAACTATTGATACTGCTAGCCTTCTCAAACAACTTACTAATAATAGTACGACTTTTGTCATTAAAATTTTCTAATTTAATATTTTGATCATCGCTTTTTGGAGAAAATAAATTTTCATAAATCTTTATAACCTTTTCTCTTTTAGTGGTTAATTTTTCATAATAATTATTGGAAACTTCTCTCAAGTAAGGGTCTCCTTCATTAACTATATTTTGAAAGGTATTCTGTTTTAGATGAAGGTAATTTTCTATTTTTCTAAAATAGTAATAAGCATCTATAATAGTGGATAAATCTTCTTCATTAATTATAGTTTTATAATTTGACATTCTTTTGAATAATTTATGAATGTTACTTTCTCGAAGGTCATTAAATTTTCCAGACCATAACAACTGATTAAAATGAATGATATTTTCACATGACCTAATAAATCCATAAGAGTTTTTAATATCTAAATTGTTTGAAGTTTTATTTCTTTCAAAGAGTTTTTTGATTTCATCTATCGCGTAAAAATCAAATGAACGTCTAAATAAAAAACTTTTAATTGAGTTTAGGAAACTGCTGTATAATAAGATGTTTCCACATATAAAATTAGATCGATGATATGCTAATCTTTCCCAATTTCTACCTACCGATGAGTAATAATCAATAGCACTGTCGAGATCTGTAACAATATGCGTGCCCCCTAAATCAGGACGTAATCTAAGATCTATTTTATGAAAAAATGATGGAGAAATGTTGGTTATATCGCTTGTAATTTTTTTAATTAATTTATTAAAATCTGATAATTCGATATCTGAGTTTTTACTATCAAAGAAGATAATCAAATCGATATCAGAGGTAAAATTTAGATCTTTAACTCCAATTTTACCCAAACCTAAAATGAAAAAATTTTCCATAATTTTAGGATTAAAAGATTGAAGAATATAAAAATTGAAAATCTTAGTTACAAAGTTTTTACAAATTAAAGACCATAACCGAGATGAACATTCTTGATTTATTATCCCCTCATGAAATGAAGAGAATATAAGATAGATGATTTCATTTTTTAATTTTTCGATACCTGTTAAGGAATAATTTGAGTCCTGAATAATTCTCGAAATAGAGGCTTTGTAATAATTTAGGATATTATTAAATTCTTTTTTTGAGCTAAAACTCTGTTCTAAATACTCATATTTTTTTAAAAAAGAAGAATATTTCGTTAACTCTTTTAATTCCAAATTTGATTACTTTCAAAAATTTTTTTAACCTTAATAATATTATCAGCTTCAGAAATATCTTTTTTAATTTTTTTAGCTCCATTAACTTTAGAAAGTAAGGTGAAGATAGCTTTTTTTAGTAAATTTAAGTTTAAGTATTTGTAATCTTCAAAATTATCTATGTAATCCGATATAATTTGGATCTTATTATCAATTTCAATTAGTCCTATCTTTTCAATAAATAATAAATCATTAGCAAACTGTCTTCCAATCATGAATTGATTGATTTTATTATCTGATAAATGATTAATAGTTTCCAAGTCATTTATTTCCCCATTAGGAATTAGCTCCATATTGGGAAACTCTTCTTTGCATTTAAAAAAAAGCTCATAGTTAATTTTAGGAATCGTTCTATTTTTTTTTGTATCAAGATTTAAAACACCATTTCGACAATGTATATAAACTGTTTTGATTTCAAATTCTTGAAACATTCTTAAATATTCAAATATATAATTTTGATCCTCTTCAAGTCCGAGACCTAACCTACATTTAACAGAAATTTTTTTATTATATGTTTTGAGAGCATATAAACACTCTCTAACTAAATTAGGATATTGAGTTAAAGCTAGTCCTAATTTGTTCTCTTGTACCCTAGAACTTGGACAGCCTAGATTAAAATTAATATGATTTATCCGATCTATTTTATTTAACTTTTCAATTGCTAATTTTATTTCCATGGGCTCTGAACCTGCTATTTGAATAGCGCTGATATTATTAGCTAAAAAATGTTTATTAATCGTTTTAGTTTCATTGTGAATTATGGCTTTATCTACAATCATTTCAGAAAAGGTTGTGATTTGACTTTTATACAATTTTTCAGCTAATAATCTAAAATAGCAATCTGTATAGCCCATCATTGGAGCAAGATGATAATTCATTGACCTAAATTCTTTTCTTCATTGAAAAATACTGCAATAAAAGTAAAAATCATTAAAAATTCAATCAATTGGAAAATATCAAAATAAATAATCTCAAATATGACAGTAATGGCCTTATCCCTACTGTGGTTCAAGAAAGAGAAACAAAAGAAATCCTCATGGTTGCCTACTCAAATAAAGAGTCTCTCGAAATGACAATTAAAAATAAATTTGGTTATTTTTGGAGTCGAAGCAAAAATAAGCTTTGGAAGAAAGGTGAAACTTCTGGAAATTTATTAAAGTTATTTAATATTTACACAGATTGTGATAACGATACTTTAATTTTTGAGGTAGAACTTCAAGGTTCGGCAGCTTGTCACACTGGCTCTAGAAGTTGTTTTTTTAAAAAGATAGAAGAATGAGTGAAATAATTGCCTATAAAGATCAAAATAATGAATATTTTGATTTCGAAATAGAAAACTCCAAACCCGTTCGGGCAAAGTCTGACGACGCTCTTAATATTATGAGGCATGATATGGCTCATGTTTTAGCCGAGGCTGTAATAAGCCTCTTTCCTACTGCAAAACCTACTATAGGCCCATTTATTAAAAACGGTTTTTATTATGATTTTGATATGGATAGCGCTCTATCAGATGATGACATCAATAAAATAGAAGAAAAAATTAAAGAAATTTTAAATGAGGGAAGAGAGTTTAATAAAAAAGTTGTATCGAAAGATGAAGCTTTAAATTTTTTTAAAGATAATAAATATAAATTAGAGCTCATCAACAATCTTGATAATGCTGCGGAGATAACACTCTATGAGCAAAAAAACTTTACTGATTTATGTAAAGGTCCCCATCATAAAAGCACTAAAGAATATGAAGCTCATGTAAAAATTACCAATGTATCTGGTGCCTATTGGAGGGGTATTAGCACCAATAAAATGCTTCAAAGAGTTTATGCAACTGCCTGGTACAGTGAGAAAGAATTAAATAAATATTTAAAGAATTTAGAGGAAGCCAAAGAAAGAAATCATAGAAGACTTGGTACTGATATGGGTCTTTTCTTATTAACAGATCTATCTGCA
Organism: alpha proteobacterium HIMB59; assembly: GCA_000299115.1. Lineage (NCBI taxonomy): Bacteria > Pseudomonadati > Pseudomonadota > Alphaproteobacteria > Candidatus Pelagibacterales > Candidatus Pelagibacteraceae > alpha proteobacterium HIMB59. The sequence continues at coordinate 1,185,642 of CP003801.1, forward strand.
GGTAATGTTTTTTGGAAAGAAAAAGGACTTACTCTTTATCAAAACATCGAAAAGTATATTAGATCAGAGCAAAAAAAATTGAATTATTATGAGGTAAAAACACCTGAACTTGTCTCAAACGAACTTTGGATAAAATCAGGTCACTGGGATAACTTTAAAGAAAATATGTTTACCTCAGAGACAGATAATAAAACATTTGCTCTGAAACCCATGAACTGTCCTTGTCATATAGTGTTATTTAACTCACAGTTAATTACTTATAAAGATCTTCCTCTAAGGTATTCAGAGTTTGGGAAATGTCATCGATACGAACCTTCCGGTGCCTTAAATGGTTTATTTCGAGTAAGAGGATTCACGCAAGATGATGCACATATTTTTTGTACTGCTGAGCAAATTTATGACGTTTGCAATGAAACAACTCAATTAATTGAGAGAGTTTATAAAAAATTTGGATTTGAAAAAATTAAATACAATATTTCTACCCGACCAGAGAAAAGTATTGGGTCTCAAGAGAATTGGGACAATGCAGAAAGTCAGTTAAAGAAAGTTCTATCTGATAATGGAAAAGATTTTAACATATTAGATGGCGAAGGTGCCTTCTATGGCCCCAAAATTGAATTCACTTTAGAGGACTCACTTGGGCGAGAATGGCAGTGTGGAACTATCCAAATTGATTTTAATTTACCTGATAGACTTGGAGCTAAATACAAAGATAAAGATGACAAAAACCAAGTACCTATCATGATTCACCGAGCTGTTGTTGGTTCATTAGAAAGATTTATTGCCATCATTCTAGAAAATACGAATGGCTGGCTTCCTTTATTCATAACCCCAGTTCAACTAGCGATTTTGCCGGTTTCTGAAAAGTTTGTAGATCATTGTAAAAAAATTAATGAAGAACTGAAAGACTTAGGCGTTCGTTCATTGATAGATGACTCTGATAATAAACTTGGATACAAGATTAGAAACTCGGTATCCAAAAAAATTCCATACTCACTAGTGGTTGGAGAAAAAGAAATTGAGTCTTCATCATTCACCTTAAGAAGCAAAAAAGGTGATAATCAAAGCTTTAGTTCTATCAAAGAATTAACAGAATTTTTTAATAATTAACTATTTTTTCTTATAATTTAAATTAAGTTTATCCCGAAATGGATGACCATCTAAGAGCTGTAATCATTGTAGTGATTAGTGGTCTAGTATGGAGTTTTGGCCCTTTAGTTGTCAAAAATATGACTGATCCTCAACTCTATCAACTCCCCTACTTGGTAATTAGAGGCATGACTGTAGCTACAATAATTGCATTTTATCTTTTCTTTAATGAGGGATTGAATTTTATAAAAAAACTTTTTCAAATCGATGGTGTTACCATTATTGGTGGTATGTCATTAACAACAGCCTTTTTAGGATTTATTTATTCAATTAGTTACACTACTGCAGCGGTAACATTATTCATGTTAGCGCTTATGCCTTTTTTAGCATCTCTCATTGCATTTATTTTCTTAAAAGAAAAAATTTCTAAACAAAACTTTATCAGTATGGTTGTCGCCTTCATTGGGACTTTAGTGATGATTTATGCGAGTGCTTTTAGTGGATCTTTTTTTGGTTTGATAATGGGCTTTGTATCTAGTTTAGGATTTGCAGCCTTTTCAGTTGCTCTTAGAAGTAAAAGTGATATCAAAAAATTTTACATCTTAATTTATGGTGGAATTTTCTGCGCTCTATTCTCAGCTCTTTTAATGATAATTAACAATCAAGATTTTTATATTCCAATAAAGAATGTTTATTTAAGTATGACCCATGGAACTCTGGTAGCTAGTGGTTTGATTTTATTTAGCATCGGATCTAAGCAACTTCTTTCAGGTGAATTAACAATGCTATCTCTGCTAGAAGTTGTTGGAGGAATTTTCTGGGCTTGGCTCCCTATTCTTGGAATTAATGAAGTGCCGAGCATGAATACCATTATTGGAGGTGCTATTATTTGTGTGGCTATAGCCATGAATTCTTATCGATTTGATAAAAAAAGGCTACAAAACTTAACTAGATAGTAAGTCCAAAGACTCCTAAAAAAGTTAAAAATATTCCAACACTTTGCAATTTAGAAATTTGTTCTTTTAAAATTAACCTAGCTAAAATAATAGTTACTAACCCAAATCCTGATGAAATAACAACAGCAATACTTGCTTTGTCGAATATATAAGCTGAAACTAAGCAAAAATATCCTGATGTCTCAAGAATTCCTTGAAAAAAAAGAATAGGTATAGCTTTTTTGGTCAAAGTTATTTTGCTTTTGGTAAAAAGAAGTATCGATGAAATACCCAATAAGCTAAAAAAACGGATATAAATAACTGTTTCAAGAGGTTCTAAAGTATTTGTAGCTTCTTGAGAAAATATTAAGCCTAGCGCTAGTGTTATGCTGGCCATGAAAGAAATTATGACTGACTCTTTAATTTGTTTTTTTGTTAATCCAAGACTTTCCTGAAAGCTATTGGCGCTAAATGAGACCAAAATAGCTCCAGATATCACTACTAAAGTTGATATCCATTGAAGAAGAGTTGGTTCACTTCCTAAAGCGTATCTTATCAAAAAAACAATAAGTGGATTACTTGCGGTTATGGCCGCTACAATGGAAACAGGCCCCATTTGAAGACCCCTATACAAACATAGAAGACCAAACATAATTAAAATTCCTGAGAGAAAACTATTACTTAAGCCTATAGGATTAGGCTTAAGACTATCTCCAAAAAAAGTAAAAAGAATTAGATAAAAAATAGCTCCAACAATTAGCATCCAAAAAAGTGAATTTTTGAATCCAACTTCTCTAGAAGAAAAACGTGCTAAAAAATCACCGATACCAAAGCTTAAAGCAGATAAGATACCTAATAGAGCTACCATTTATATTAAAATTAAACGTGAAAACTTTCGCCGCAACCACACTCGCTTGTTTGGTTGGGGTTATTAAAAACAAATCTCTCGCCAAACTCTTCTTTGATAAAGTCCATTTCGGTACCTATAACAAACATGATGGCATTGTTTTCAATATAAAGAGGGAATTTGTAATCGTTAACTAATTCGCAGCCTTTTATATTTTCATCATTTGCGTATTCCATAGTGTAACTAAGTCCAGCACAACCTTTGGTGTTTAGGCCAATCTTTAAACCTTTAGCATTAGGATTGTTGCTAAGAAGTTGATCAACTTGATTTTCAGCAGAGCTTGATAATTTAAATAAAGGAGCAGTCATTAGTATCCTAAAGCCAATCTTGCATCATCGCTCATCATATCTTTATTCCATGGTGGATCAAATGTAAGTTTAACTTTAACCTGTCCAGTATTTTCCAAAGATGTAATATTTTTAGCAACATCCAGTGGGAAAGAGTCAGCAACTGGACAGTTGACTGTGGTGAGGGTCATGGTGATATTTACATTATTACCTTCATCAATTTTAATATCGTAAATCAATCCCAGATCATAGATATTGATACCTAGTTCGGGATCTTTAATTGTTGAGAGTTTTTTAATAACTTCATCAGTAGTCAGTTTAATTGATGATTGTTGAGAGAACTCACCAATTATGATCTCACCCTCACTATTTGTTTTGGGCATAAAGTCAGATAAAGTTTTATCATCCATTATTGAAGAAGTTTTATTGTTTTTGATAAAGCGTCAACCAATATATCAATATCGTTTAAATCGTTATATATACCAAAAGAAACTCGGCATGAACCAGGGATTTCTAATTTTTTCATAAATGGCTGGCAGCAATGATGACCGCCTCTGATCATAATTCCATACTGATCTAAAAAAGTTGAAATATCATTGTAGTTCTTATCTTTGACATTAAAGCTAACTATTGAACTTGCGTTGATTTCTTGATCATAGCCATAGAACTCTATTTCTTCCATAGATTTAAAATGATCAATTAAGGTTAATCGAAGTTTTTTTTCTTCATCGAAGTAATCAGAGAAATTTATGCGGTTTAAATATTCAACGGCTGTATTCATTCCCGCTACCGCTTCTATTGGGGGCGTGCCTGCTTCAAATTTATTAGGAAGCATAGCGTATGAAAAACTATCAACAGATACGTTATTGATCATTCCCCCTCCTAAAGAAGGTGGTTCAAGAGATTCTAATAATTTTTCTTTTCCAAACATAATACCAATGCCTGAAGGTCCATAGAGTTTGTGGGAAGAGAAAGAATAAAAATCACAATCCAAATCTTGAACATCAATATTTATGTGTGCAATGGACTGACATCCATCAACTGCTATTAAGATATCACTTGATATTTTTTCTTTTATTTTTTTAATATCGATAATTTGACCCGTTACATTTGACATATGGGTAAGAGCTAAAAATTTAGTAGATTGATCACAAGCATTTATAATATCTTGTTCTGTAACATTTCCATTTTCATTCACATTTACAACCTCAATTGTAAAATTGAATTTTTTAGCAATTTGGAGCCAAGGTAAATAGTTTGAGTGATGTTCGAGTTCAGTTATGACAATTTTATCACCTTCATTTAGAAGCTGAGGTAAACATTGAGAAATTTTATTTATCGAGTCAGTTGCTCCTGAGGTAAAAATCACCTCATTTATTGAATTTGCATTTATAAAAGATCGAACGTTTTCTCTAGCTCTTTCAAACATATCTGTTGCCTTAATACTAAGTGTGTTCATTCCCCTATGGACGTTTTCATAAGAATTTTGATAAAATTCTGAAACTGAATTTATAACTTCTTCGGGTTTTTGAGTGCTTGCAGCTGAGTCCAAATATGTAATTGGATATTCACGAATTTTATTTTTTAATATGGGAAAGTCAGATTTAAAGCTCATAATCTCGAGTCAAGTAGACTATAGGAGTATTCTTTGATTTGAGTATTTTCAATAACCTCAAGAGTTTCAATTAAAAAAGCTTTTTGTAAAATTTTAATAGCTTGCTCTTCATTAATTCCTCTGGATTTAAAGTAATAGACTTGGTCTTGATTTAATTTTGATACGGTTGAGCCGTGACTACACTTAACATCATCAGCATAAATCTCTAATTCTGGCTTATTATTTGCTTTTGATTCATTATCAAGTATCAGAGACCTACTCATTTGATATCCATCAGTCTTCTGAGCTACAGAGTCTACATAAATTTTTCCTTGAAAATTTGTAATAGCGCCATTTTTGAGAATTGATTTAAAAACCTCCCTACTTTGTGAAGATGGTTTCATATGTTGGATAAATGAATAGTTATCGTTTACTCCATAATTATGAATATTCAAACCATATAGATCTAAAGAGCAATTTTCTTCCAATGATGCGAAGAATTCGTTTCTGGTATGAACATTATTTGATTGAAATGATAAAAATTTAACATTTGAGTAATTTTGTTGATTTATTTCAAAATATAAAAATGATTTTGAATTGGAGATATTGTAATGAATTACATTCAATTGAGCATTCTCAGATAAATTCAAAATTATAGATCTAGGGCAGTCATCTGAAAAATTACTATTATTAATGATAAGCGTCTTAGATTGTTCAGTAGCTTTTAAAAGCTGAATATTTTCTTTAAATATTGAAAGATCCAGATAAATGATTTCATCCTCATATAAGTCTAAATCAATTTTTTTAGAGGATCTTTCTGAAATAGAATTCACCCTAAAATAACTGTCTGAATTATTGTAATTCCACTTATTTAAGTTGCCCAGCAAGTCGGCATTTATACTGTCAGTTAATTTTAAATTTTTAAAGGAATTGATCGATAAAAAGTCAGGGTTAAAGGCTTCTAGGCTTACATTAGAGGTAATGCTCTTATGTAATTGAGCATATTTATAATTTTCAATCTTAAAATTTTCAAAAGGGTTATTCAACATAGCCTTTTGTGCATAATCAGATATCTCTTCAGAGGGCATCGTATCTAATTTCACAGCTGTGCTCATTATGCTGTTTTTGAAATATCCTCATAACCTTTTTCTTCTAACTCTAAAGCTAAAGAAAAGTCACCAGACTTAACTATTTTACCATCAGCAATAATATGAACAAAATCAGGTTTGATGTAGTTTAAAAGTCTTTGATAGTGAGTAATTACTAAAAATGAGTTTTGTTCACTTCTTAATTTGTTAACACCCTCTGATACTATGCGAAGAGCGTCAATATCTAAGCCTGAGTCCGTTTCATCTAAAATGGCCATATCAGGTTTTAGAATAGACATCTGTAGAATTTCTTGTTTTTTCTTTTCACCTCCAGAGTAATTAACATTGAGATCACGTTTTAACATTTCAGAACCAATGCCTAAGTCTTCAGCATGAGATTTTATTAATTTAGCAAACTCAAGGGCATCAATTTCAGGCATCCCAAGAAATTTTCTTTTGGAATTAATAGCTGTTTTTAAAAAGAATGATGTTTGAACTCCGGGTATCTCCATCGGATATTGAAAAGCTAAAAATAAGCCTGCATTAGCTCTTTCATCGACATCCAAGTCTAATAAATTTTTCCCATTATATTCAATTGTACCTTCGTCAATCTCATACCCTTCTTTGCCGGAGAGAACATATGACAAAGTACTCTTTCCTGAACCGTTTGGTCCCATTAAAGCGTGGACCTCACCTTTGTTAATTGAAAGGCTTAGACCTTTGATGATTTGTTTCCCATCAATGGAAACATAAAGATTATTAATTTTTAACATTATCCGACACTTCCTTCTAAACTTATGGCTACTAATTTTTGAGCTTCAACCGCAAACTCCATTGGTAGGTGTTGTAAAACTTCTTTACAAAAACCATTTACAATCAATCCGACTGCATCTTCACTATTCAAACCTCTTTGCATACAATAAAAAAGCTGATCTTCATTGATTTTTGAAGTTGTAGCTTCATGCTCAATAGTTGAGTCAGAATTACTGGACTCGATATAAGGGACAGTATGAGCTCCACATTCATTTCCAATGAGTAGAGAGTCACATTGAGTAAAGTTTCTTGAATTTGAGGCACGAGAATTGATGCTCACTAAACCTCTATAAGTATTTTGAGCCTTACCCGCTGAAATACCTTTTGAAATAATTTTAGAAGAAGTATTTTTTCCAATATGAATCATTTTAGTGCCTGTATCTGCTTGTTGCTTATTATTAGTGATAGCAACAGAGTAAAATTCACCTTTAGAGTTATCTCCTTGTAAAATACAACTAGGGTACTTCCATGTAATGGCCGAACCTGTTTCTACCTGTGTCCAGGATATTTTTGAACTATGTCCTCTACAAGCGCCTCGTTTGGTAACGAAGTTATAAATACCACCTTTACCTTCACTATCACCTGGATACCAATTTTGAACTGTTGAGTATTTTATTTCCGCATTATCAAGTGCAACTAGCTCAACATTAGCGGCATGAAGTTGATTTTCGTCTCTCATAGGAGCTGTACATCCTTCAAGGTAACTTACATAACTATTTTTGTCAGCGATGATTAAAGTTCTTTCAAATTGACCAGTATTAATAGCATTTATTCTAAAATAAGTAGAAAGCTCTACCGGACATCGAACGCCTTCAGGAATATAAACAAAAGATCCATCTGTAAAAACAGCAGAATTAAGAGCAGCAAAAGAATGATCACTAACTGGTATAACGCTACCAATATATTTCTTCACAAGTTCGGGGTGTTCTTGAATAGCCTCTGAAATAGAGCAAAAAATTATACCAAGGTCATTGAGTTGCTTCTTATAAGTTGTGGCAACCGATACAGAGTCAAAAACAGCATCAACCGCAACACCGGAGAGTATTTCTTGTTCTTTTAGTGGAATACCAAGCTTTTCATATGTTTTGAGGATCTCAGGGTCTATTTCATCAAGTGACTTAGGTTTGTCTTTAAGACTTTTTGGAGAGGAGTAATAGTAATAATCTTGATAATCAATTTCTGGGATATTTAACTTTGCCCAATTTGGCTTTGGGAGTTTGTTGAATACTTTAAACGCATTTAGTCTCCAATCTAACATCCAATCTGGCTCATTTTTTTGGGCAGAGATAAAGCGCACCACTTCCTCGCTCAAACCCTTGGGTGCCTTAATTTCATCAAGCTCCGTAGAAAAGCCATATTTATATTCACTATTTCCAAGTGAATTTACTTGTTTAATTGTTTGTTCCGTAGCTGCCATAGATCACCGATATATAATTAAATTAAGGAAATTTACAAGAAAATACGAAGAAATAAGGGTTTTAGTTCAATTTTTGACTAATAATCCCGCCACCAAGCACCCTATCTTGATCATAAAGGACGCAGGCTTGACCTTTTGTAATCGCTTCTGCTGGTTCGTCAAATTCAAAAGAGTATGTTTGAGATTTTTTAATGAGCTTTCCTTTCATTGGCTCAGACAAAGATCTGATCTTAGCGCTACAAGATATTTGTAATTCAGATTTACTAAAATCAAACTCTGGCATAATAAAATTCATATTATCAAGCAGCAAAGAGGTGCCCAAGAGGTCTTTTTTATCACCTACTACGATTTGATTTGTTTCTTTTAAAATATCAATAACATAAAGAGGCTCGTTACTTGAAACCCCTATGCCTCTTCTTTGACCAACAGTAAAATTTTGAATACCTTCGTGATGAGATAAAACTTTCCCATGAAGATCAATAATTTCTCCTCTTTTTTTATGAGATTTTAAAAATTTTTTATAATCCCCATCTGGAATAAAACAAATATCTTGACTATCTTTTTTGTTATAAACAACTAGTCCAATTTCCTCAGCAATTTTTCGCGTCTGCTCTTTAGGAATATCACCTAATGGAAATCGTAAATAATCAAGCTGCTCTTGGGTCATAGAGAATAGAAAATAGCTTTGGTCTTTAGATTTATCTTCAGCTCGATACATAAGCGCGTTTTCAGTTTTGCCTTTTCTTTTAATGTAATGACCAGTAGCCATACAATCGGCATCAAGTTTTTTTGCAAATCCTAATAAATCTCTAAATTTTACAGTTTCATTACATTTAACACATGGAATTGGCGTTTCTCCATTCTCATATGATTGAATAAAGTAATCGATAACATCCTCTTTAAATGTTTTCTCATAATTGAAGACATAATGTGGTATGTCTAATTTTTGAGCCACTCTTCTGGCATCATAAATATCGATACCAGAACAACAAGATCCTTTTTTTGCTGAGCTATTGGATGAATATAATTGCAAAGTTATTCCAATGACGTTGTAGCCTTCTTTTTTTAAAAGGCCTGCGGTCACAGAACTGTCTACGCCACCAGACATGGCAACTACTACCGTGGTTTCAGAGGGATCTTTGTTAAATCCAAGTGTGTTCATTATTACCTTGCTTTTCTCACTGAAATCAATTTAAAATCTCGACTTTAATTATGCCAGAAGTATTTATACAAGGTGGTGAAGGTAAACTTCAAGCAAAATACTCACCTAGTGAGGAAGAAAAACCTAATATAGCCATCGTCCTACATCCAAACCCTAAGCATGGCGGAACCATGGACTCCAAAGTAAACTATGCGGCTTTCAAAGTTATGAAAGAAGCTGGTTTTTCAACTCTTAGAATTAACTTTAGAGGAGTGGGAAAAAGTGATGGAGCCTTTACCGAGGGCGAAGGTGAGTTAAACGATGCTAGTGTTTCTCTTGATTGGCTACAAAAGAAAAATGAAGATTTTAGATCATGTTGGATAGTTGGTTTTTCTTTTGGTGCATGGATAGGTTTTCAAACTTTGATGAGAAGACCGGAAGTTGATGGTTTAATTTTAATAGCTCCGCCCGTTAACTTGTATGATTTTAATTTTTTATCTCCCTGCCCTATCAAAACAATGATTATAAAAGCAGAGCAAGACGAAATTGTAAAAAAAGATAGTTTAAAAGAGTTTTTTGAAACTTTTAAAAAACAAAAAAATGCAGAAGTTTCTATGGAAACAATCCCTAAAGCTAATCATTTATTTGAAGGCAAGTTAGATCCTTTAATGGATACTATGTCTAAATATATTAATAAGCATAAACTTTAACATCTCTCACCTAAGTACACTTCTCTTTTAACACCTGTGGTTGATGTAAAAGTAGATTTTTTTCTCATTAAATAACGAATTGAAAGTAAGGCCATTCCTTGAGATTCTATATAGTCTCCATCTAGGCCATATTCATCAATCGAATGAACATCTTTAAAGTGTTGTCTAAATAATTTTTGTAAAGTTAAATTTTTTCTTCCACCTCCACAAAGGATAATCGTAGGATCGGTATCAAAAATTAATTTCTCAATCGATATAGGAACAATTTCTAACAGACTATTAATAATATTTTCAGTTTTGTCCATAGCCTGTAATTCTTCTAAATATTTATGAAAATAATTTCTATCAAGTGTTTTGGGAAGCGATCTTGAAAAAAATGGGTCATTTAAAATAAGATCAATAATTGATTCATTGACCAAACCTTGACCAGAGATATAACCATCTTCATCCATCTCAAAATTAAATTTCTTTTTAATTAAATCATTTACAAGTGCGTTGCCAAATGAAGTGTCACCAGCAAATATTCCTTCCTGATTAATAATGGTAATATTTGTTACGCCTCCAATATTTACAAAAACAGAACATTTTTTATTTAGCTTTTGATGAATGAGTTGGTGGTATATAGGAATAATAGGTGCGCCAAAACCCCCATTTAAAAGATCATTTTTTCTAAAATTACAAATAACTGGAATTGCCATATTTAAATTTAAATTTTTATCAAATAGTTGGATGGATATTTTTGTTTTTTCATCGTGAAAAAGTGTTTGACCATGAATTCCAATTACATTGACTTCATATTTTTTATTTGAATCTAGAAATTGTTGGATAGTCCGTGAATATTCTATAGATAACTGAGTGGTGATTTTAGGATCTGTTAAGTAGCCCCTTTGGATAACCTCATGAAGTTTGTTTTTTAAATCTTTCGAATATGGTTGAAAATAATTCATAATCTCTTCTGAATAAGTATCGCCATCAGAGCGAATTAAACTTAGATCTATTCCATCTAATGATGTCCCAGACATACAACCAAGAGCAATATAATCCATTTGATATCTAAAAAATTATGCTAAATATAATATGTGTTTGATTATATACAGTTATTTAAAGATAGACATCTATTCAATCAATGCACAAATGAAAAAGAGTTAAATAATCTTTTAAATAAAAAAAAAATTACATTCTATATTGGCTTTGATGCCACTGCCGATGCTCTTCATGCAGGTAGTTTGGTCCAATTAAGAGCTATTAAAACACTTATTAAACACGGCCATAAAGCAATTGTATTACTTGGTGGTGGAACTACGAAAATTGGAGACCCTTCAGGCAAAGATAGTGCTAGAAAGATTTTAACTTATGATGAAATTCAAAATAATATTGATAATTTTAAAAGAATATTTGAACACTATTTTAGAGATCATAAAGAAAGTATAACCTTTATTAACAATGATGATTGGTTAAGTAATTTAAATTACATAGAATTACTAAGAGATGTAGGTAGCCATCTATCAATCAATAGAATGTTAACCTTTGAGAGCGTCAAAGAGAGGTTAAAAAGAGAACAGTCCCTCTCCTTTTTAGAATTTAATTATATGGTACTCCAAAGCTATGACTTCCTTCACCTAAACTTACATCATCAATGCGACTTGCAGATTGGAGGCTCTGATCAATGGGGAAATATTGTTTTAGGTATGGAAATTATATCTAAGATTAATAAGAAAGATGCACACGGATTAACAACCCCTCTTTTGACAACCTCATCTGGAAAAAAAATGGGAAAAACAGAACAGGGAGCAGTCTGGATTGATCAACAAAAATATAGTTCTTATGATTTTTATCAGTACTGGAGAAACGTAGATGATAGTGATGTTGAAAAACTATTATTAATTTTTAGCGATCTAGAACAAACTGAAATTAAAGATCTAATATCAAAAGATATTAATAATGCAAAAAAACGTCTTGCATACTTAGTAACAGCGGACTGTCATTCAGAAAATTCAGCCCAAGAAGCAGAAAATAAAGCAGTTTCTATATTTGAAAAAAAATCTCATGAAGACTTAGAGGAAATCATCTTTGAAAATAACAAAGAGATTAACATTCTAGAGGCTCTCATTACCCACAAGTTAGTTCCTTCAAAATCTGAAGCAAAAAGACTAATTGAGGGTGGAGGAATTAAAATCAATGATCATCAGATAAAAGATTTTAATTTTATTCTTAATCAATCTAATCATGATGATGTTTTAAAAATTGGTAAAAAGAAATTATTTAAAATTAAATTTAATTAGTCAGCAAATCAGCAATTGCTTTATTTATAAAATCTAAATCAGTTTTTGTTTTGCCCGCACCCGCATAATGTCCAAAATCTGATGGTATTATTCTGAGTTCCCCATTCTTAATATCCTTTAATTCAATTTCATTATCCTCAGGTGGGAAATATAAATCGTTTACTCCTGGCATCAATATTGATTTGGCAGTTATAGAATTGAGAGCCAATGAGATATTTTTTTGAAATTTATCATTGTTGCTGATGTCATGTTCTTGCCATGTTCTCATCATCGCAATTAAATCATTCGCATCTCTATGATAATAAATTTTATTCCATAACTTATCTAAAACCTCTGTAGGGTTTTTGTAACCATCATTTAAGTAGTTTTTATTACGGTACCAATTTTGACCATGGGCCCACCCTGCCCATACTCTTGCCATAGTTGTTTTTCCTTTTTCCGGTTGTTGTTCATAATTACCATTATTCCATTCAGGATCCGAAGTTAAAGCTGCATAAACACCCTCAAGAAAAACAAATGTATGATCAGTTGTTTTTGCATGACCACACATAGAGATCATGTTTTTAACCATATCTGGAAAATAAGAAGCCCATTGAAGGGCTTGCTGACCGCCCATGGACCATCCGATGACTAATTTAATTTCGTTGATGTCAAATACCTCATTTAGTAGTTTTTTTTGAGCACAAATGTTATCGAAAATTGTAATTAGTGGGAAATTTGCCCCTGAATACTTACCCTCAGTATTACTTGGTGAGGAGGAGACGCCATTGCAAAACATATTTGGGATAATGATGAAGTAATCATTAGGGTTAATTGGAAAATCTGAGTTGATCAAATATCCCTGCTCGAGATGAGTTCCGGCATACCTAGTAGGAAAAAGAATTACATTAGATTTTTCAGCATTTAAATTTCCAAACGCCAAATAATTTAAATCTAAATCTATTTTTTCTCCAGATTTTAACTGAAAATTTTCAAGGCGAAAATTCTTTAACTGTTCTTTTTCTACCAATTAAAATAACTTTAAATATTCTTTAATTTCCCAATCAGTTGTCGTTGTATGATAACGTGACCATTCATCGTATTTATAACCAATAAAGTTATTAATCATTGCTTTAGAGAACACTTCAGGAACTAACTTATCTGCAGCAAAAGCATCTACAGCCTCAAGTAAGTTTCTTGGAAGACTGGTTACCTCTTTTTTCTCTTTTTCCGTCAAATCATATAAACTTTTATTAGTAGCCTTGGGGGGTTTCATATTTTTATCAATTCCCTCTGTGACTGCTGCTGCTAGTAAAGAGAAAGTAAGGTAAGGATTTTGAGTTAAATCTGAAGCTCTATTTTCTACACAGTATCTATTTTGAGGCAATCTAATCATTGCCGATCTGTTGTTACTACCATAGGTCATATGTGTAGGTGCCCAAGTATGACGTCCACCATCTAAGCCTTCAACAGTAGGAACAAAACCATTATATGAATTGACAGTCGGACAAGCTAAAGCAGTAATAGCTGCTCCATGTTTTAAAATACCTGCTACAGCATTATAAGCCTTTGATGAAAAATTATTTCCATCTTTATAAATATTATTATTTTTCTTTTTAATTGAAGCCACACTATGGTTTATATGCGCGCCAGATCGCCAATCACTGATGGTTGTTTTTGGCATAAAGGATACAAAATAACCATATTTTTTTGCAATTTCTTTTAAAAGTACTCTTAAAAAAACAAAACGATCAGCCATTCCTAAGATGTCGGTATAACCAAAATCTAGTTCGTATTGTCCATAGGCGCCTTCAGCAACTACATCGTGTAAATCCCACTTTAAGTCATTATTCAAAATATCTATTATTTCTTTGAGAAAATGCATTCCATCAATGGAATACTCTGTGTCATATCCAAACGCCTGTCTTCTCAAAGGTATCGGATCTCTGTCTATAGCCTTGACAGGTTTGTCTCCATCCCATTGCATTAAAAAAAACTCAGGTTCTATTCCTACATAAAATTTCAAATCAGATTTAGCACTTTTTTGAATTTGTTTTTTTAAGGTTAATCGAGGGCAAACATCATAGGGTTTTCCGTTCCAATAAAGATCAGCAAAAACCCACGCACAGCTTTTATCCCATGGACATACAACTAAACTATCCAGATCTGGTATTGGAATTTGGTCATTATCCGCTGGAGTTAGCTCAGGAACAAATGAAACTGAATGCACAGCGAATTGCGGACCTTTTCCTGCACAAAGATCCTCAAAATCAGAAATTGGCATAGGTTTAGTTTTGGGACTTCCTAAAAAATCTATCCAATTGGAATAAATATATTTAACTCCTTTTGAGATAAGCTCTTTTTTTATTTTCTTTACCCTTTTTGGATCTGGTAAAGCATCTTTCATATTCTCATAATATTTTCCCAAAACTTCCTCCTTACAAAGATATAAATTTATAGTATATACTTTTAATACAAATAATTAAAAATGAATATTAGCTTATTTAAAAGATCTTGGATTAGGTATTACAAAAGAGGTTTTGGTACCGGATTATTTATAATGTGCTTTATTTTAGTAGTGGATCAATTTTTAGATAAGCCACTATTTTTTAGTAAAATTACCAACCTTGATATTTTTTTATTTATAGTTTCAACAATCTTTTTTGCTTCAGTGTTTTGCGGACTGGTTTCACTTTTTTTTCTTATTATTTTAACAATTGCGACTAAGGAAAATAAATAAATTATAAATTACTCATCCAATTAGTTAACTCTAACTCTCTTTGATAACTATTTTTACTCTCTAATATTTTTAATTGATTAATGAGATCTATGAATTCATTTTCTAACATCTCATTAAGATAATTTTTTTTCCAGTAGAGCATTAATTTTCCAATGAAATCATAAGGTAATTCTGGATGGTATTGCGTACAAACGATATTTGAATCCTTACTTGCAATAGCCTGAATAGAAACATCATTTTCAGCTAAAATGTTAAAGTTTGATGGCATTTTTTCAATTACATCATAGTGATGTCCAGGAGCTGTGAAACCATCAGGCTTATTATCAAAAATATAATTATCAAATTTGATAAAAATATTTGGAGAAAAACCAAATTCTGGTTTTTTTGATTTAGATATTTTACCTCCACAAGCAGTAACTAAAACCTGAAGTCCCCAACAACTACCCCAAATGGGTTTGTTGATAGTTAATATATCTTCAGCAACTTTTAATTGTGAAATATTGAATTCATTTTTTTGATATATATTACCTAAACCACCTGTCCAAAAGAAAGCATCATATTCTGATAATTTTGGTATGGAGAATTTATTACTATAAGTTTGATACAGATCCACAGTAGAATTCGGTAATTGGTTTAATATAATTTTTTTAAAAAAATCTGACTGAGGTGGGCAATTAGCCTTAATATGTTCTTTATCAGCAACACTATCCATTCCGCTGATAATTAAAAATTTCAACTACTTATTTCGAGTAAATTTTTTAAGGATGAAGTCATTATCTTTTTTAGATAATTTCTTCAGAAAAAAATACATAGCGACTATCCAGAGCAATCCTAAAACTAATCTATTCTCTAAGGCTAAGCTTACTAAATTTTGAAAGAAACTGTTTACAGCGGTGTATTCCATTTTTTTGAGGCGGGGTAGTATACCCCGCCAAAATATATTTAGATATTATTTTTTAGTATTTTTAGATACATCATTCTCGTGTCGCGCACCTGACCAAGTGACAAAAATCAACAAGGCAATAACGACAAGTGTCCAGAATATTAATGTACCCTCTGAGTCAGCAGATGTAAAATAAGCGTCTACACCTTCCCAACTATTTTCAGGTCCTGGCCATGAATTCATAAAAATTCTCCTTCCTTAACCGTTATGTGTGAGCACGAAGCCCGAGTTCAGCACTGTCAATACCAGCTTCTTGAACGTGATCTGGTACTCTTAACCAATCCATCATTTTCATAATGAATGAAAGACCATAGCCAGGAACAAATCCCACTAGGAACATGACAATACATCCTACTAATTGACCACTAAAGCTAGATGCAGGAATATCTCCAGCAGCAGGGAATCCTGAAGCGAATATACCCATTGCTAATACACCCCAAATACCAGCTACACCGTGAACAGCAATTGCTCCCACAGGGTCATCGATTTTGAAGACTCTATGTAAGAAGTCATTTGCAGGAATGATAATTACACCACCTACAAAGCCTAATACAAAGGCTAAACCTGGATACCATACATCAAGACCTGATGCACAGGAGAAGATACCGGCAAGACCACCAGACATCATCCAGAAAGGATTACCCTTACTCATCCAGAAAGCACCGATCATACCGCCTGCTAAGCCCATAAGTGTATTGAATACAAATGAAGATAATGTAGCTGGAGCACCATAAATGTTCACCCAACCGCCAAAATCAGCACCTGCCCAAATTAAACAACCACCTAAGAAACCAAAGAAACCGACAATGATCATTAACAAACCAATAAATGAGAACCTAAGGTCATGACCTTCAAGTTCATTCATTGATCCATCACTATTGTATCTTCCTACTCTTGGTCCTAAATTTAGAACAACACCAAATGCAAACCAACCTGCAATCATGTGTACAACACCAGCAGCGGCAACATCGTGATATCCAAATTGAGTTACAAGCCATCCATCAGGGTGCCATCCCCAAGCAGCACCTAAGATCCAAGCAACAGAACCGAGTACGGTTGCTAAAAATACAAAAGCACTAATTCTTATTCTCTCAATTACAGCCCCTGAGAAAACTGATGCAGTAGTACAAGCAAAAAGTGTAAATGCAGCCCAGAAAACACCAGTTGCCTGGTCACTTAACATAGGGCCCATTGATACATTCCAAGGTGTTCCATATCCCTCTAAATCAATAGGGCTAAAACCACCTGGGAAAGCTAAATAGATATACCATCCGAATAACCAAAAAGTTGGTATCATGAAGGCAAAAGCTAAAAGGTTCTTAACACCGGATGAAACTGCGTTTTTAAAACGCGAAGATCCCACCTCATACATTAAGAAGCCGACGTGAATTGCGATCATTAACGCAGTACACCACCAGTAGTATGCTTCCATACCAACGTTGGCCTGCGTCATCACAAACACTTCTAGTTCTTCAAGTGTCATTATTAAATGTCCTCCTTAATTTTATTTTTATAAAAATAAAAAGACTAAGAATCACTCCTAATCCTCTTAAAGCATTTTACTTTGTTAATTACTTAATTATAATAACTATCAAGAGTGAAAATTATAAAAAAACCTAATTAAATCAGTGTTTTTTTGCTATATGCAAGATTTGCATATTTATATAAGAGGAGTTTAAAAATGTCAGTCAACCTTCATCAATTTGCCAAAAAAAATGGCGTTAAATATTTCTTTGTCAGTTTTGTCGATCTTTTTGGGGTCTTAAGATCAAAATTAGTTCCGGCTACTGCCATCGATGAAATTCAATCTGAAGGTGCTGGCTTTGCGGGATTTGCAACTTGGCTTGATATGTCTCCTGCTGACTCAGATATGTTTGGAATGCCTGATGGAGATAGCGTTATCCAACTCCCTTGGAACAAAGAAATTGCCTGGGTAGCATCAGATCTTTATATGGATGGTAAACCTGTCGAGGCTTCACCTAGAATTGCACTCAAACGTCAAATTGAAAAGGCATCAAAAAAAGGTCTTTACATGAAATCAGGGGTGGAATGTGAATTCTTCCTCGTTAATCAAGATGGCACAGCCCTATCCGATGATAAAGATATCCAATCCAAACCTTGTTATGACTCAGCAGCTTTAATGAGAAGGTATGATGTAATTACAGAAATTTGTGACTCAATGATATCTTTAGGTTGGGCCCCCTATCAGAATGACCATGAAGATGCCAATGGTCAGTTTGAAATGAATTGGGACTTCTCAGATTGCTTAGTTACTGCAGATAGACATGCATTCTTCAAATTTATGGTTAAATCCATTGCCGAAAAACACTCTTTGCGTGCAACATTTATGCCAAAACCTTTTACACATCTAACTGGAAATGGCTGTCATTGCCATGTTTCAGTATGGGATAAAACTGGTAAGAAAAATATGTTTTTAGATAATAAAGATGAATTAGGATTATCTAAAACGGGCTATAACTTTCTTGGTGGGATTATGGAAAGTGCAGATAAAATGGCTGCAGTATTTAACCCCACTATCAACTCCTATAAAAGAATTAATGGTAGCGTGACAACTTCAGGTGCTACTTGGTCTCCAAGTTCAATTACTTGGGCAGGTAATAACAGAACCCATATGGTTAGAGTTCCTGGTTCGGGCAGGTTTGAACTAAGATTAATGGATGGTGCCACTAATCCTTACTTACTCCAAGCCGGTATCATGCTCCTTGGACTTGACGGTTTAGACAATAAAAGAGATCCAGGAAAACGATTAGACATCAATATGTACACTGAGGGTCATAAAGCAGGAAAAGTGAAGAAACTTCCTCTAAACCTTCTAGATGCGATTAGAGATTTTGATAAATCAAAAATCATAAGAGCGGGTTTTGGAGATGAGCTAGTAAATAGTTATGTAAAACTTAAAAACCAAGACTGGTCTACCTTTAACAAACACTTATCATCTTGGGAAAGAGAGACTACTTTAGATTGCTAGTAGACTTATCGCCAGAAGTATTACAAGAAAAATTTCTTGATTGGCAATGTCAGTCAAGAATGAATGCTTTTAGAACGCAAGGAGGTAGGCCCAACACCTCCATGACACCTTATTTATTAGATGATAAAGGCAACGAGTACGCCCAAATTATTGTTGTGCTTGTAGAAAATGATTGTGAGGAAACAACAAGACTCTTTGAGTATAACTTTAAAAAAACATATGATCCTGCCGAAAGATACGACAAGATTAATAAGTTTTTGTCATCTGAGTTCTTTTTGGATAAACATAAGTTTAGCGATGCTTTGTTTGCCACATTTCCAAAAAAGAATAAATTTATCTCGAAAATAGTAAAAAAAGGTAAGTGTATCTTAGACTTCATTCATCTCTCAACTAATTATCGAATAGAGTGTACGCCTTTTATTTTAGATGAAGATGAAAATGCTTGGGAAAATGTTTTTTGGCATAATTTGAATTTTAATCCAGGTCTTAATAAAGACATAGATGTCATAAAATTTATTCCTAATTGGAAAAAGTCTAAACTTATTAGAATTTCTGAATAAAAAAAAAGGCGACTAAAAATAGCCGCCTTTTAAAATAAATATTTTTTTTACTATTCGTTAAGCTTAAAGTTATCGCCTTTAACGTAAGTTTTCTTTAGTGCAACTAAAGGATGACTTGAAGACATCTGGAACTTAATCAAAAGTTCTCTTGCCAACATATCTCTTTCTTGCTGGCCTTTAGGTAGCTTCATTTTTGCTGGAACAGTAATCCAACCGTTTGCATTTCTGTCAAAAACAGCTGGCTTATCACCTTCATATCCCATATGAACGTCTTCTAACCAGTTAAGGTCATCCCAACCCATAGTCTCAATATATTTCTTTAAGAATGGTGTTAGTTTTTTGTAATCAGGAATTAAATTCACATCATATCGATAACCAATATGCTGTCCGATTGATTTTTCTCTTTCAGATTTAATATCCTTATCTTTTAACTTAGCACCACCTACGGCTTGATACTTTCCACCCTTTACTCCTAAAGAGAATGATGACTTACTTGCTTTTTTAGTTTTCGTAGTTTTTTTTGCTTTTGCCATTTCTCCTCCTATATTGAATGGTAGTTTTTAACACCAACAGTCATATCTGTTCCTGCTAAAGGAACTTTCGCCATAGCTGACGCTTCCATCGTTAATGCAGCTAAATCTTCTGGCTCTAGTGAGTGAAGATTTGTTTTACCACAAGCTCTTGCCATTAACTGTGCTTCTAGTGTCATAGTGTTAAGCATGTTATATACTCTCTCCGCCGCTTCAGTAGGATCTAATCTACTTCTAAGAACTGGGTCTTGAGTTGCTACACCAACAGGACATCTACCTGTATGACAGTGATAACAATATCCAGCTTCAACACCCATTTCCTTTTCGAAATCAGCTTCTGGTATGTCTTTGTTACAGTTAAGGGCAATAAGACCAGCTGTACCAATAGCAATAGCATCTGCACCTAGTGCAAGCGCTTTCGCCATGTCAACACCATCTCTGATACCACCAGCATAAACAAGTGTAATATCTCCTGATTTTCCAACATCATCTAGAGCTCTTCTAGCTTCTCTAACTGCTCCGATACCAGGGATACCTGTATTTGCCGCTGCAACGTGAGGTCCAGCACCAGTTGAGCCTTCCATAGAGTCTAAGAAAATAGAGTCAGGATCACACTTAGCTGCCATTCTGACGTCATCATAAACTCTTGAAGCTCCAAGTTTTAATTGGATTGGAACTTGATTATCTGTTAACTCTCTTAATTCAGCAACTTTCAGTGCTAGATCATCCGGACCCATCCAGTCTGGATGTCTTGCTGGTGATCTTTGGTCGATACCAGCAGGTAAAGATCTCATTTCTGCAACCTGATCAGTCACCTTTTGACCCATTAAGTGTCCACCCATACCAACTTTTTGACCTTGTCCGATAAATACTTCAATAGCATCCGCTAGCTGAGCGTGGTGTGGATTAAATCCGTATCTGGATTGGATACACTGGTAATACCATTTATTTGAGTATCTTCTCTCATCAGGAATCATACCACCTTCACCAGAACAAGTAGCGCTACCAGCCATAGTTGCGCCTCTAGCTAAAGCTGTTTTCGCTTCATAAGATAACGCACCAAAACTCATACTTGTAATATAAACAGGTATGTCTAATTTAATTGGGTTTTTAGCTCTTGGGCCGATAACAGTTTCTGTTAAACATTTCTCACGATATCCCTCAATAACAAAACGTGTAAGAGTACCAGGAAGGAAAGTTAAATCATCCCAGTGAGGAATTTTTTTCATGAGAGCCATACCTCTCATTCTGTATCTTCCTAACTGCGCCTTAATATGGATATCATCCATGACGTCAGGAGTGAAGATTGCATTTTTACCTAAAAGTGTTGTATTTCTTTTTGCCATTGTATCTCCTAACCTAATATTCCTTTTCTTTCACTTGGCTCTAAGTTGTCATAGTTCCAAAGTTTTTTACCAGCAACATATTTTTTGAACTTACTGACAGGTGTCTTAGAATTAATCTCTGCATTATTTAGTTTCTGCTCAAGCCATCTGATTTCGTATTCATTCATTTCGCCTTCAACACAGTCACTACCAAGAGACTTGACTTCACCGCCAACAAAAATCATGCCGTCATACATGGAGTCACCCATGTTTGCACTGACATCACCGCAAACAATAATTCTTCCTCTTTGCATCATGAAACCAGTAAATGCTCCAGCGTTTCCACCAATAATGATAGTTCCGCCTTTCATATCAATACCAGTTCTTGCGCCAGCATTACCTTTTACGATCAAATCGCCACCTCTCAGTGCGGCACCAAAACATGATCCAGCGTTGTTTTCGACTAGAACTTTACCTGCCATCATATTTTCAGCACAGGACCATCCCACTCTACCTTTAACTCTAACAGTAGGGCCGTCGATGCAACCAACTCCGAAATAACCTAAACTACCTTCAAATATAATGTTTAGCTTGTTTAGGATACCTACTCCAAGAGAGTGTTTTGCACCAGGATTTTTAATTACAACAGTTCCATAGCCTTTTTTCATTGCATCTCTGATCTTTTGATTAAGATCTCTTGCTTCTAGGTCTGTGCAATCAATTGAAGTTCTTTTATTAAAATCAACGTCTACATTACCGTAATATGTATAATTCTCTTCTTCAGTAGGGTTAAAGAAAAGTTGTTGCGTTCTTCCAGTTAAATTTTCATCAGAAAAAGCTAAATTTTCTTTTTTTGCTATACCTGCCATACTTTTACCTCCGCTTCATATGGATCGTAAGTTTTAATTTCATGAGGGAAGATATTTCTGATTGCTACTTCCTCAGAGGCACATGCAACAATATCCTTACTTTCGTAAATTACCATTGGCTTAGCAGCCATGTAGTCTTTTGCCATACCTAGTTGATCTTTAGTTGCAACAACGTATGTAAAAACACCATCTAGCTCGTCTAAGCTATCATGCATTGCCTGTTCTAATTCAATGCCTCTTGCCATTTTGTCCGCAATATAAACAGCAATAATTTCAGAGTCGCAATTTGAATTGAAACGGTAACCTTTTCTCTCCAATACTCTTCTGTTACCCCAATAGTTAGTTAACTGACCATTGTGCACAACAGATACGTCTTCAAAAGGGAAAGCCCAATATGGGTGAGCAGACTTAATATCGACATCAGACTCTGTAGCCATACGGGTATGGCCAATACCATGAGTTCCCATAAATTTACCAAGACCATATTGATCTGCTACAGTTGTAGCATCTCCCAGATCTTTGATTAACTCTAAGCCTTTTCCAATTGATAAAATTTCAGTTTTTTCAACAGTCTCAATTTCAGTAGCCAATCCTGTAAGATCGCCCTTGAAATCAAATTCATATCGAAAAGCGTATGGAGTGCTGGAGCTTTGTTTGGTTACCTTTGCGCCATGTTTTTTCATGATCGCATCAACCTGACTTTTTCTTTCTTTTAATTGTTCAGGTGAGTCAATGACAGCTTTGACTTTTTCTGCTTCATTTTCTGAAATTTTGAATCTCATCACGAAGCCTTTTTTCTTTGGTGTACCATACATAGCATATCCAGTTGAGTCCGGACCTCTATGTTTTAGACCTTGAAGCATCAAGCGCATTTGCTCGCCTACATTCACAGTCTTTTTTCTGTTAATTACTCCAGCTATTCCACACATACTTTTCTATCTCCTTTGTTATTATGGTAAGCAGTCTAAGTACTTATCGAGATCCCATTGAGTTGGAGTTGCTAGGAACTCTTCCCACTCGTCTCTCTTATATTCCATAAATACTTTCATCATGTCGCCAGGAAGTGCTTCTTGGATCACTTTATCAGTCTCTAAACGATCTAACGCTTCACCAAGAGTCATCGGAAGTTTTTCAACTTGCTTTCCAGCTTTCATTTGTTCATACATATTATTCTGTTCAGGTTTGCCTGGATCCATCTTCTTTGTGATACCATGGTCAAACGCTTTTAGAAGACCTGCGCCCATTAGGTATGGATTATGAGCTGAGTCAACAGAACGATACTCAAAACGACCAGGGGCCGAAACACGTAAACCACATGTTCTGTTCTGATAACCCCAGTCAGCGTAAACAGGAGCCCAGAAGCCAGTATCCCAAAGTCTTCGATATGAGTTCACAGTAGAAGAACCTAAAGCAGTTAAGGCTGGTAAGTGTTCCATAACACCACCAATTGCTTGAAGTCCTACTTTACCAGGAATTCTTCTATCTTTTCCATCTGGCATGAATACGTTTGTTCCACCTCTTCTATGATGGAAAACATTTTCCATACCTGGAATATCTTTGTTTCCACAAGGAACAATTTCATCTTTTCCACCCTTCCAAAGAGAAATATTTGTGTGACAACCAGAAGCTGAAACACCAACGAAAGGCTTACTTAAGAAACATGCAATAAGATTAAACTCTCTTGCAACCTGAGCACAAATTTGACGATATGTAGATAATCTATCTGCATTTCTGACAACATCATCATAGTTAAAGTTTAACTCTAACTGACCTGGTGCATCCTCGTGATCACCTTGAATAATATCAAGACCCATTGCTCGTGAGTACTCAATAACCTTCATATAAACAGGTCTTAATGACTCAAATTGATCAATGTGATAACAATATGGCTTTGAGAAACCTGAGCCTGTTGGTGTACCATCTTCATTTTTAGTCAACCACATCATCTCTGGTTCTGTACCAGCTCTTAATTCAAGCTTGTGCTTTTTTTTGAAATCTTCGTGAATTCTTTTTAGATTTCCACGACAGTCAGAAGTTAAGTATCCACCCGGATCATTTTCTTCTTCTCTGTTTCGGAAACAAGTACAAAAAACTCTAGCGATTCTCTTGTCCCAAGGAATCTGAACAAAAGTTTCAGGATCAGGAATACCAACTAGCTCGTGAGCCTCTGGTCCATATCCGATATAATCACCATGTCTATTTGTAAAAAGGTTAGCAGTTGCTCCGTAAACTAATTGGAAACCTTTGTTCGCAACACTTTCCCAGTGATCAGCTGGAACGCCTTTACCAACAATTCTTCCGGTAACAGAGATAAACTGATAATAAATATACTCAATACCGAGTTTATTTATTTTTGCTCTTACCTTCTTTATATATTCTTGTCTTTTCTTATCCTTAACGTACGTTTCTAATGCTGTCATTATATTCCTCCTTTAACATCAGCTCCAAGGGAACGGGCTATTTGAGACCGGATGTAGTTTCCCTTCTTGGTATCGAGAAAATCTGAAAGGTTCTAGAATTTCAGACTTGCTCCCTAGTACTTCATCAGATACTAAATCGCCAACACCTGCCATTTTGTATCCATGATTTGCGTCTGCAATGATATAAACGTTTTCTCTGTATTGGTCGAACACAGGGAAACGATCAGGAGTCACACATCCTATTCCACCAGCTTTTTGGTTCTTATACTTTGCGTGACAGCCATCAAATTGTTTCTGACAAAAAGCCAGAGCCGAAGTAAACTTATCTTCAAATGCAGGTCTTGGCTGAAATTCTTCAGACTCATGACCATAAGGATCTAATTTAACCTCAGATGCAGGCTTAGCGACATCATAAGGAGAAGACCCTCCTTGAATACCATTACGGTAAACATCAGGCTTATAATAAAAGCCCCACATTTCATTTTCATGAATTACATCACCTGATTTATTGGAAACCAATGTCGCTTCAGTATCGACATGAATAACAGGATACTCTGTTCCTTTAGCGGTTCGATAACTATTAGGATCAACATCAATTTCACCCTCTTCAAGTGCCATGTAAGACCACATTGGAATTTCATCTGTGAATGTTCCATCAGGTTGTTTAATTTTTACAGAATTAGGAAGATCAAGCATTTCCCAAAAAGTTCTAACCCAAGGACCAGCAGCTACAACTAGTTGTGAGCATTCGATTGTTCCTTGGTTAGTTTCCACGGCGCTCACTGCCCCACTGCCATTAGCAGTGACAAGATTGGTAGCTTGAACACCTTCAAGAATTTTTGCACCAGCTGCTTCTGCTAGTTTTTTGAAACCTAAGTTAGCACCTCTATTAGGTCCATAACCAGAATTTTTTTCATGAAGAACAGAAGTGATACCTTGCGCTTGCCAATCAGGTAAAAGCTCTTTCATATATTTATCACAGTCAGCTGCGCCCTCAATAAATGTGGAGTCATATCCAATTTCTTTTTGCTGATGATAAACTTCCGCCATTCCCTCGTGCATGAGCTGAGAATTAATTTGCATGTAACCGACAGGTCTAAATTGAAGAGCTTCAGCGTTTGCGTTCCAAACATCAACTGAGTGAGCCATTAATCGACGCATCGCAGGTTGGTAGTAGTTGTTTCTAACGATACCACAAGCAACACTAGTTGCACCTTCACCAACTTTTGTTTTTTCTATAACAACAACAGAATCTTCTTTTAGTTGACCTTTGCTGGATAACTTTTTACATAAGTGCCAAGCTGTGCTTAAGCCATGAATACCACCACCTATTATTAGGTATTCACATTTAGACGGTAAACTCATTTATATAACCTCCGGTTCGAAGTACATTTTGATCTTGGTTATAGGAAAGAACACTTAGTGTTTCAAATTATGAAACAAATTTTTGTCTTAGAATTGTTAGTTATCAACAATAAGCTTAGATATTTTAATTGAAGCACTTTGTAGCAGCTTTACGTAGTCAATAGTATTTTTAGGATTCATAATATTCCTGCTTCCTGATAAAGAGATTCCTGCAAAAGATCTTTTTTCCTTATCGAGAATAGCCACACCAATGCCATAGGTATTCTCAAATGCTTCACCATGATTTAATGAATAACCTTGAGTTCTAATTTTGAGCAACTCTTTTTTTAAATCATTTAAATTATGGATAGTGTTTCTTGTATGTGGAAAGAAATTGTAACTTTTATAAATCGATGAAATTTCATTTTCAGGTCGATAAGCAAGCATTACCTTTCCTAAAGCACAACAATGCGCATCCATTCTCATTCGAAAAGTTCGATGAGAAGCATCGCTATTAACGTGAGATATTTTATCAGAATGTACGATCTGCGATCCTTCAAGCATTGCAAGGTAAGTAATTAAATTTGTTTGATTAGATACGTCTTCTAAAATTTCTTTGGATGCCTCAGAAATTGATTGAAGATAATCAGAAGTTTCACCAAATTGAAAAGCTTTATGCCCCATTGTATAAGTGTTAGAAGAATTATTTTTATGAATATATCCTAACTGTGTTAAAACAAACAAAAGTCGAAAAGTCGTTGTTCGAGACATTGATGCTTTGCGAGAAATTGTTGCTGCCTTTTGTGGAAAAATAGACTTTGATAATATTTCTAAAATTTTAAATGACTTTTCTAATGACTTATTAATATATTTTAAATCACCAGTCATACTTTCCTTAAAATTTTATTCCACCCTATGGAACAATATTAAATAACTTTTATGAGTTTAAATCAATATTATAAGAATTTATTTTCAAAATTTTCTTTAAAACGGTAATACCAGCCAAGCAGTGGTAATAGTTTAACTATCAAAGATTTAAAATAGTTTTTGTCATTCTTGATTTTTGAAATAATAAGATCGGTATTTTGATTTGTTGTAAGCATATTTGCTGCCTGATAACCAAGATAAGGCATAAGAGCAACTCCACTGCCATTGCATCCTAAAACAAAAATTTTATTATTAGTTTTTTTAACCATCGGAAGAGTATTGAACGTTACTCCTACTTTGCCGCCCCATATGTAATCAATCGAAAAATTATCAATATCTGGCAAGATTAAGCTTATTTTTTTATAAAAAAAAGATTTCACCATATTGCTATTCTCCATTCCATAGGCCCAAACAGGAAAAGCTCCAAACAATATTCTCTTGTGATCTGGAGATGGGCGAAAGTAATACAAGTCGTTTTTACTATCGGAATACATTCGTAATTTTGGCAGAAGTTTTTGAACCTTCTCTTGCCCTAATATATTTGTTGCCGCAATATAAGAAGGCACACCAATGATATTATAATGTTCATTTCCAATATCCTTTTCTGAGTAACCATTAGTAGCTATAATAAGATATTGCGTTCTAATCTTACCCTCTGAAGTTTTTAGCACATAGTATTCATCAATTTTTTTATGTGATAACAGTTTACATGGACTAAAAATATCAACTTTATTTGAAAGAGCTTTATCTAAAAAAAAATTATATAGCTTAGCAGGATTAACACTGGCAGCATTTTTTACCAGCATCCCTCCTTTATAATAGTTATTGTTAATTTCACTTTCTAAGTTTTCAATTATTTCAATTTGTAAATTTGATAAAGAATTAAGAAGATTTGTTTTTTGTCTCAATGCATCTAATTTTTTTCTGCTATGAGCTAAAACTAATCTTCCAGTTTTTTGATAGGATACTTCCTCTTGGTGATGATTAATTTGATCTTCTAAATATTCATATGATCCAATGGACTCTTGGATAAACTTCTTAGCAAGATCTTCTCCATAATCTTTAAAAAGATTAATTTTTTTTCCTAAATTTAAACCCCCTGAAACCATTCCAGCGCTTCTAGTACTTGCGCCTTCCCCTAATGCTATTTGGTCAATGATTAGAGTTTTTAGACCTTTTGAAGAAGCTTGAATAGCAGCGTTCACACCCGTATATCCGGCACCGACGACTACTAGGTCGTATAAAGAATTTGCAACTTGAGTATTTTGAAAGTGATAAGGTTTATAAAATTCCCACCAATATGGATAAGTTTTCAAAACTTAAAGTTCGTGGCCAGGTATCCAATTAGTTCCAGCCAAAGGAACACGAGCCATGGCAGCAGCTTCGACTGTAAGAGCGGCTAAATCCTCTGGCTCAAGGTTTCGAACATCAGATTTGCCATTAGCTCTTGCTAGAGTTTGTAACTCCAGAGTCAAAGTAGCTAAATAATTCTTAACTCGTTTACCTGCTAGTTCGGGTTCAAGTCTTTTTTCTAATTCGGGGTCTTGAGTAGCCACACCGACTGGACACTTGCCTGTATGGCAATGATGACAGTAACCTGCAGCTGTACCGAGTTTTTCATAATCTTCAGGATACATATCTGCGTTACAGTTTAAGGCAATCATTGCAGCCGACCCGATTGAAACAGCATCTGCGCCCATCGCCATCGCTTTTGCAACATCTGCCCCAGATCGAATTCCACCAGAGACGATTAATTGAACCTTTCGGTGCATATTTAGTTCCTTCAATGAGTCAACCGCTTCTCTCAAAGCGCCAAGGGTTGGGATACCTACGTGCTCGATGAAAACATCCTGTGTAGCTGCAGTACCGCCTTGCATACCGTCCAAGACGACCACGTCCGCACCCGCCTTAACGGCTAATGCTGTATCATAGTAAGCTCGCGCTGCACCAACTTTTACATAAATAGGTTTTTCCCAATTTGTAATTTCTCTTAGTTCTTGAATTTTTATTTCCAAATCATCTGGACCTGTCCAATCAGGGTGGCGACAAGCACTTCGCTGATCAATACCCTCAGGTAAATTCCGCATCATAGCAACTCGTTCGTTAATCTTTTGTCCAAGAAGCATACCGCCTCCTCCAGGTTTTGCGCCCTGACCTACAACAACTTCGATTGCATCTGCTTTTCTTAGATCATCAGGGTTCATTCCATATCTAGATGGTAATAGCTGATAGACTAGATACTTAGAAGATTTTCTTTCCTCGGGTGTCATGCCCCCATCTCCTGTAGTTGTAGAAGTTCCCATAGCAGAAGCGCCTCTTCCTAAAGCATCTTTAGCATTAGCTCCCAAAGCCCCAAAGCTCATTCCTGCTATTGTAATAGGGATATCAAGCGTTATTGGTTTTTTGGCATATCGATCACCAATTACAACAGATGTATTACATTTTTCTCGATATCCCTCTAGCGGATATCTTGATGCTGAAGCACCTAAAAAAACTAAATCATCAAAATTAGGAACTTTTCTTTTAGCTCCCAATCCACGAATTTGATAAATTCCTTCTCTAGCTGATCGTTGAATTTCCGCAATGGTATCGTGAGGAAAAGTACTGAAACCTTTTAAATTTTTTTTATTATCACTCATTAATAACTACTCACATTATCAATTTTAAAATTATATAAATTTCTTGCTGAACCATACCTTTTAAATTTCTTAGGATCAGCTTTAATATTTTGAGCTTTTAAAATTGAACTTAGATGTTTGATTTCTTTTTCATTCATCTCTTTTTCAATACAGTCTGCACCGAGACTTTTTACTTTGCCTAAACAATAAATCTTAGCCTCATAAATTGAGTCTCCGAGGTATTCATCTGCATCGCCCAAAATTACTAAATTCCCACTTTGTGCCATAAAAGCAGACATATGGCCTACAGAACCTTTTACAATAATATCAATTCCTTTCATCGAAATACCACATCGAGAACTAGCATCACCATCGATAACTAAAGTGCCTCCATGTCCTGTTGCGCCAGCCGATTGAGAAGCGTTGCCTTTAACATGAACTAAGCCCGACATCATATTTTCAGCCACGCCTGTTCCGACATTTCCTTCTATAATTATGTTTGCGTTCTTATTCATGCCAGCACAGTAGTAGCCTACATGGCCTTTTATAGTTACTTGAACTTCATCTTGTAGGCCCGCACATAACGCATGATTACCTTGTGGGTTTTTAATGACAAATTCTCTTTGATTAGATTTTGGATCTATTTTTTGTAAGAAAGAGTTGACTTCAGTAAGTGATTTTTTTGAAAGATCAAAATTCATTAGCTACCCCAAGAATAAACAACACCCGGCTTAGGTTCATAAATATTAGCCTTATTAACATCAGGCAAATGTGCCATTGCTTGAAATTCAGAGGCTATAGCTACGTAATCTTTTGTTTCTGCAATTACCGCTGGTTTACATGCAATTTCATCACGCAAAACAGCAAAACCTTTTTGAGTACCTGTGATAAATGTATAAAAGCCATCTAAATCTTTTAAACCATTAGTAAGAGTATCTTTTAAAGATGTTTTATTTTTTAAACTATTTGAAATATATCCTGCTGCCACTTCAGTATCGTTTTGCGATTTGAATTCTATTCCATTTTTAACGAGAGTGCGTCGAAGATTGTTGTGATTTGATAAAGAACCATTATGAACCAAGCACTCATCCTCTCCAGTAGAGTAAGGGTGTGATCCATCAGTGGTAATCGCACTTTCAGTAGCCATTCGAGTGTGCCCAATAGCGTGAGAACCTGAAAACTTGTCTAATGAAAATTTTTTAACAACATCTTTTGGGTTTCCAACTTGTTTGAAAATTTCAATAGATTTTCCGTAGCCTACTAAATCAACCTGCTTAATACTCTTTAAAAAAGGGATGGTTTTCTCAGGTTTAGATGAACTCTCAATCACCACATGGTCAGATATTACTTTATATTTAGCATTAGCTATTTTATTTTTGAGTGATTTTTTTAAATCTTTTAGTAAAAAATTATCTTGAAGACAGACTGTATATTTAAATTTGCTTGACTTGTTATAGATTGCAAACCCAGCACTATCGGGACCTCGAGAGGCCATATTATTCATCATGCCCGTTAATAACTTTCCAAGTTGCTTATTATATTTTTTATTCTTGAGATAAATTCCAACAATGCCACACATTTAGTTAAACTCCTTCGTAGCCGAATTCTAGAGCAGCATCGGTGATGCTATGATAAAAGGAACCACCAAAACTGCGAAGTGCATATAAGCGAATAGTTTTAGGGTTATTACTAATGAAATCAATTAAAATATTAATTCCATTGTAAGAGGTGTTGGCGCAATTGCCCTCTTTAAAAACATTTTCATTAACATTTAAAGGGGAACCTTTTTTTATAACGTCCAATGCTTGAGCGCCCTTAATTTCAATGGTAGCTCTAGAATGAGAAAGATCGGTGATTGCAAAATCATTATCACTACAAGCTGAAGAAATTAGGTCTTTAAGATTTGATTTGGTCGAAATACAAATCCAAGTCTCAGGGCCAATCCACAATATTCTTAAGTTCTCATTTGCAGAAACTAAAGGGTTTTCTTGTGGTAATGACAAACCATCAATTTTAATTTGATTTGATTGAACTTCACTTTTCTTGAACTTAGCTACTTGATAAATAGATAAATTCTTAATTTCAGAAATCTTCAGAAGATCTTGCTTACCTTCATGATCTCCAAATAAACCAATTTTATGATCAAATTGTAAAGCGGAGATGTTAGTATCGCTCATTTTATGACCTCACCCTTTCTCCTTTAGGATCGACATAATGGGAAGAAACCACCTCAACAGGAATGGAAATATCTTTCAGTGGAGAGACGGCAATTAATTGTTTTCCAATTTGTTTCTTTCCATCTTTTAAAATCGCAATAGAGAATGGGTTATTATATTCCACACTCCAACAAGATGAAGATACATGTCCTAGTTTTGGAATAGGAGTTGGTGCTTTATCATCGGCGACCAAGTGTGAACCTTCCGGTATTTTACTTTTTTTATCAACCGGAACCAATCCAACAATAGTTTGTCTATCTTCGCTGACAAAAGCATCTTTTGATAAAGATCTTTTACCAATAAAATCTTTTTTCTGACTAACCATTCCGTTCAAACCAACATCATAAGGAATATTTCTTCCATCCAATTCAGGACCTGCAACGTGACCCATCTCTATTCTCAATGTTGATAAAGCTTCTGTTCCATAAGGTTGAACGCCAAACTCAGATCCTACATCCATAATTTTTTTCCATAAATGAAGACCGTAATTTGACTCTACATTAACTTCATAAGCTAGCTCACCTGAAAATGAAATTCGATATATTCTAGCTGGAACATCACCTAATTTGGTATCAACAAGACCCATGAAAGGGAGGCCTTCGTTCGACAAATCAACATCGGGGAATAATTTTGATAAAAGTTCTCTAGACTTAGGACCTGCTACCGCAACTCCTGCCCACTGTTCTGTTGTTGACAAAACATTAACATCGAGATCTGGCCAAACAACTTGAAGGTAATACTCCAAATGAGAAAGAACGTTTGCTGCTTGTGCTGTAGTGGTAGTCATATGAAAATGATTTTCAGAAAGACGAGATGTAGTTCCATCATCAAAAACCATACCGTCTTCTCTTAACATTACTCCATAACGAGCCTTACCGACAGGCAGTTTAAGCCAAGCATTCGTATAAACTCTGTTTAAAAATTCTGGTGCATCTGGGCCTTTAATATCTATTTTTCCAAGCGTGGTAACATCACAGATACCAACATTTTTTCTTACATTAGCCGCCTCTCTATTAACAGCATCATTCATAGTTTCCGTTCCTCTTGGATAATATCGAGGTCTAACCCACAAACCTGCGGCTACAAAAACTGCATTGTTTTCTTCATGCCAAGTATGAATTGGAGATTTACGTGTTGGAAGATAGTGATTCCCAACTTCACGACCAACGATTGTACCAATCGTAACTGGAGTATAGGGTGGACGGAAAGTTGTATGCCCTACCTCGGGAACAATCTTTTTTTCAATATTAGACACATACTGAAGACCATTTAAGTTACTCGTTTTACCTTGATCACCAGCCATACCTAGAGTGGTATAACGCTTCACATGCTCAATAGATCTAAAACCTTCTCTTAAAGCTAATTCTACATCTGAAACCGCAACGTCATTTTGAAAATCAATAAACCTTTTTGGTTTTTGCCCATTTGGTAATGGCATACACCAAAGTTTTTCATGAGGTTTTTGATCGGGCTCATTGGAGGTCGGTGTATCAGTCTTAACTCCATTCGATGTAAATTTATTGGACAGTTCAAATCCTACTTGAAAACCCTCTGCTAGAGATTGGTTTAAAGTAAAAGCTCCGTTTGCTGATCCAACGGCAGTTTCTTTTTGTCTTTTTTTGTCAGGAACAAAGGCATCAATATCTTCATTAAATTTTAATTTATTTCCAGCTTGTGAAGAAAGATGAACGGTAGGTGTCCATCCACCTGACATACAAATACAATCACAATCAACCTCCTCAAGAGAAATAAAGTTTTCTTTCTGACTATCTAATGTTCCGATAGTAGCGGATTTAATTTTAAGATGACCCTTGGTGTTTGCTATCCCTGAATTGAATCTTATTGTGATACCATGTTCTTGGACTTCTTTAGCAAGTTGACCATCAGAACTATCTCTAGTATCAACAACGATAGGTTTAATATCATTTCTCAAAAATTCTAGAGCTGTAGCATAAGCTGAGTCATTATTCGTAAAGATTATTGGTTTTTTACCAACAAGAGTTTCGTAAACTTTCATGTATTCTCTTGCGGCTGATGCTAGAAATATTCCTGGTCTATCGTTATTACCAAAAGAGATAGGTCTTTCAATCGATCCTGTAGAGACAATCACTTCACCTGCCCTTATATAATGTAATCTTTGGCGAGGTGTGTATTTAGATGGATTTTCCACGTGATCGCTTACTCTTTCAAACATTACAGTCATATTATGGTCGTAGTATCCAAATACTTGTGAGCGATTTTTTACAACAACATTTGGCATGTTTTTGAGTTGAGAGATCACATCACTTGCCCACTCGCGACCAGACATATTACCAATGGTTACATCGTCATTTAAAAGAGAGCCTCCGAAATAAGCTTTGTCTTCAGCAAGAATAACTCTCGCACCATTTTTAGCAGCCGCAAGCGCACTTGATAATCCAGAAGGTCCAGAACCAACAACTAAAACATCACAATGTTCATAATTATGTTCGTATCTATCTGGATCAGGCGATAA
Source organism: alpha proteobacterium HIMB59 (assembly GCA_000299115.1). Classification (NCBI taxonomy): domain Bacteria; kingdom Pseudomonadati; phylum Pseudomonadota; class Alphaproteobacteria; order Candidatus Pelagibacterales; family Candidatus Pelagibacteraceae; species alpha proteobacterium HIMB59. Next base: position 1,219,859 of record CP003801.1, read on the forward strand.
TGGGGCTACACCCATGCCTGCAGCTTTACGGATAAATGGTTCATAAACTTTAAACCAAAAGCTTTTTGGCCACATAAATGTTTTGTAATAAAAACCCGCTGGGAAAAAACGATTTAAAATATTATTTATCTCACCAATATCAAATTTGACAGACGGCCAACAGTTTTGACTTTTAGCTTTTAGACCTTCCACTAATTCAACCTCGGTAGCCATAATGTTTGGCTCCGAACGATCTCCTTCATGTAACTGGACCATTGCATTTGGTTCTTCTACACCCGCACCTAGAAAACCACGAGGTCGATGATATTTAAAACTTCTGCCAACTAAATGTATACCATTAGCAATTAAAGCAGATGCTAGAGTATCTCCCTCATAACCTTGATAAGAGTCTCCATTAAAAGTGAAGTTAATAATTTTTTCTTTATTAACTAGACCTTTGGAGTTTGTAGTTCTGTATTGATTACTCATTAAAATCCTCATTCATTTTACATGTTGAAAAAATCTCATGTGTTGCAGTATCTCTTGATGCTTTGAACCACTGGCGACATCCAGAAACATGTTGCCAAAGTTCAGTGTGTTTTCCTCTAGGGTTATCTCTGAAGTAAACAAAGTCATCCCAATCCTTAGTAGAAATTTCTTCTCCTAGAGCTGGTCTTTTTATGTTTCCATCTCCACCATAGGAAAATTCATTTTGAGATCTCTTCCCGCAATAAGGGCATTTAATTTCTAGCATGACTTAACCGATCCAAGGCTTTGGACCAACGCCTTTTTCATCAATAATATTTCCGGTATGGAAACGATCTAAATTGAATTCCGCATTGAGCTGATGAACTTCATTTTTCGCAATCGTATGAGCGAATACCCAGCCAGAACAAGGCGTAGCCTTAAATCCACCATAACACCAACCACAATTTAAGTAGACTCCATCAATATGTGTCTTATCAATAATTGGCGAGCCATCCATGGACATGTCCATAATACCGCCCCAGGTTCTTAACATTTTCAAGCGACTAAAATTAGGGAAAACAGCCAAGCCTCCAGTTAAAACGTGTTGGATCATTGGCATATTACCTCTTTGAGCGTAACTATTGTATCCATCCAAGTCACCGCCCATTACCATTTCACCTTTATCAGACTGACTACAATAGAAGTGACCAGCACCAAAAGTAACAACATGATCAAGAATTGGTTTAACGGGCTCAGATACACAAGCCTGAAGAACATGAGCTTCAATCGGCAATCTCATATTCAACATGTCCGCTAACAAAGTAGTGCTACCTGCAACACATAATCCAACTTTTTTAGCTTTAATGTTTCCTCTAGAAGTTTGAACACCTTGAACTTTTCCATTTTGAACATCAAAACCAGTTACTTCACAGTTTTGAATTATATCCACGCCCATCGCATCTGCTTGTCGAGCATAACCCCAAGCAACAGCATCGTGTCTTGCTGTACCTCCTCGAGGTTGCATTAATCCACCGTGAATAGGAAAACGACAAGTGTCAGAGAAGTCTGCGAAAGGAATCATTTTTTTTAGATCTTCTCTACCGAGCAACACAGCATCGATACCGTTTAAACGCATTGCGTTACCTCGACGAGCGTAAGCATTCATTTGAGCATCAGAGTGAGCTAAATTAATAATGCCTCGAGGTGAGTACATAACATTATAGTTTAGTTCTTGGCTAAGAGTTTCCCACTGCTTCATGCCAAATTCATAAAAATGAGAATTAGCGTCAAACATATAATTTGATCGAAGAATGGTTGTATTTCTTCCAACGTTTCCGCCACCAATCCAACCTTTTTCTAAGATTGCAACATTAGTGATGCCGTGCTCTTTGGCTAGATAGTAAGCTGTAGCTAGTCCGTGACCGCCGCCACCCACTATAACAACATCATACTCTGATTTTGGCTCTGGATCTTTCCAAGCCACCTCCCAATTTTCATGATTGGAAAAGGCATTTTTAACTAAACTAAATATAGAATATTTTTGCATATGGATTCCTAACTTCACTGATCATACATTTGGATATGATCTTACAAAAAATATTGTTTCAAATTATGAAACAAATTTAATAATTATGATGTTTTTGCATTTTTAGTTTTTCTAAAAATATTGGTCAAAAGATATGACAAAATATATCAAAAAAATATTTTTTAATGCAAAATTAATCTTTTATTATAAGTAAAATTTAGATTTATTTTGTTAGGAGGATTTAAATCAAATGAGAGTTTGTATAATTGGAGCTGGCCCTAGCGGACTTGCTCAACTAAGAGCGTTCGAATCAGCAGAGCGAAAAGGTGAAAAAATCCCTGAAATTGTTTGTTACGAAAAACAAGACGATTGGGGTGGACTATGGAATTACACGTGGAGAACAGGAACAGATGAATACGGAGAGCCGGTTCATTGCAGCATGTATCGTTACTTATGGTCTAATGGCCCAAAAGAGTGTTTAGAGTTTGCTGATTATACCTTTGAAGAGCATTTTGGAAAGCCAATCGCATCTTATCCTCCAAGAGCTGTGATGCTTGATTACATTCAAGGCAGATTAAAGAAATCAAACTTTCGAGATAAAATTAGATTCAGAACACCAGTAAGAAGTGTTGTTTACAATAAAGACAAAGATAACTTTAGTGTTACCGCACATAATTTAGTAGATGATACAAAAACTACAGAGGAATTTGATTATGTTGTTTGTGCATCTGGGCACTTCTCAACTCCTAATGTTCCAAACTTTAAGGGTTTAGATAAATTTGGTGGAAGAGTAATGCATGCTCACGATTTCAGAGATGCTTTAGAATTTAAAGACAAAGACATCTTGATAGTTGGAACAAGTTACTCTGCTGAAGATATCTCATCGCAATGTTGGAAGTATGGATGTAAATCTGTGACTATTAGTTATAGAACGAACCCTACTGGTTTTCATTGGCCGGATAACTTCTCACAAGTTCCATTAATCGATCATATTGAAGAAGGAAATAAAGTTCATTTTATTGATGGAACTAGTAAAGTTGTGGATGCGATAGTGTTGTGCACTGGATATCTTCATTATTTTCCATTCTTAGAGGATGAACTGAAACTTAAAACCAATAACTGCCTATGGCCTCTTGGTATCTACAAAGGAATTTTCTGGGTAGATAATCCCAAAATGATGTATATCGGAATGCAGGACCAATTCTACACATTTAACATGTTTGATGCCCAGGGATGGTATGCGCGTGATGTAATCATGGGTAAAATATCTCTTCCTTCTAAAGATGAAATGTTGAAAAACAATCAAGAATGGAAAGATCGCGAAGAAAAGCTTGAGACAGATGAAGATATGATTTGGTTCCAAGGTGATTATACCAAAGAACTAATCGAAGCTACTGATTACCCAACATTTGATATTGAAGCTGTTAATAAAACATTCATGGAATGGGAACACCATAAACATGACGATATCATGGGTTATCGAAACAATTCTTATAAGTCTTTAATGACAGGGACGGTGGCACCAAAACACCATACTCCTTGGAAAGAAGCTTTAGATGACTCTAAAGAGACATACTTAAAAAATTAAGATTTAAGTCAATTGTCTAAATTAAATTATAATCTCATTGGCTGGGGGACATTTGTCATCTCAGCCATTGGTTTTATTATTTCTAGTATCGGGAGTTTTTGGGCCATGTTTGGAAGTATCTTCTTTCTTCTTGGCTGTATCATTTTTTTAATCCCCTACTTTTTGAATAAAGACTAAGGAGAAATATTTTGACAAGTTCTTCAAATTTATTAGTTCGTCAAAAAGGTGATGCACCTTTTACAAAAGATCCATCTGTTTCATACACTATGCCCGCTAGGTTTTACACAAGTCCTGATATTTATGAGATTGAAAAAGATGCTATTTTTTATAAATCATGGCACTACGCCGGTCATGCCTCTCAATTAAAAGAAGAGCGTTCATATATTACTACTTCTATTCATGATCAAAATATTTTTATTGCTAAAGGTTCGGATGGAGAACTTCGTGCTTTTCATAATGTTTGCGCACATCGCGGACATATTCTTTTGGAGGGTTCTGGTAGAAAAAGCGTTATTACTTGTCCTTATCATGCATGGGCGTTTGATTTTTCTGGAAAACTCGTAAACGCAAGAAACTCAGAAAATGTTGCTGGCTTTAACAAGGATGAATTTTCACTCAAAGAAGTAAAACTTGAAGTATTTTGCGGAATGTTAATGGTGAATTTAGATTTAAATGCAAAACCATTTGCTGAACAATTTAAAGGATTAGAAGAAGAGATTAGACAATACATGCCTTCTGTTGACTCTTTAGAGTATGCTCAAAGGGATACCTTTGATGTAGCTTCTAATTGGAAGGTGCTAGTTGATAACTTTTTAGAGTGTTATCATTGTTCACCTGCTCATAAAGACTTCGTTGATTTAGTTGATATGAATTCATACCGTACCATAACTCATAAAAGATATTCATCTCAATGTGCTGCTGCTCCATTAAAAACTAATAGCAAAGCGTATAGCTTTGAGCCAGGGGATGTGGATTTTGGATATGCTGGCTTTTTTGTTTGGCCTAATTTTACGATTTGGATCTATCCGGGAGAAGCCAACTTATCAGTTTTGCAAATGAACCCCTCTTCACCAAATAGAACAATCGAGTATCAAGACTGGTTTACTCCTGGAGGTAAATTATCCCCTCAGCTAAAAGAAGCAGCTGACTACCAAAAAGATGTTTTGCAACCAGAAGATATTGGTCTTTGTGAAAGTGTGCAACAAGGCTTGAATTCTAAGGCCTATAATCAAGGACGATTTATAGTTGATAAAGGATTAACAGAACTGTCTGAGCACGCAGTACATCACTTTCAGTATATGGTGGTAGAAGCTCTAGGCGCTAACCTAGAGTAAAAAACAATAACTAACACCTAGATATTTAAATTTACACTCTTTCAGGAATAGAAGTGTCCTTGCCTCGAGGAATAGCTTTCTCTTTATCATAAAAAGGAAGATCAACAACAGAACAAGGAGATTTGCCACCATCTGTGTTTTCAACTGTAATACCTTCTTGATCTAGCCAATGTCCCGCTTCATAAAAACGAGCATAAGCTATATTAGTTTTTAGAGTTGGGGAAAAAACGGAAGCAGATAAGTATCCAACTTCTTTTTGACTTTGATCAAAAAGTTTAGCTTTATATTTAAAGCTATCATCACAAGTAATACCAAATATTTTTTTTCCTTTTTGAGATTGGCTAATTTTTACTAAAGCATTCTTACCGATAAAATCGGGCTTGTCCAAATCAACCAAGGCTCCAAGACCTGCATCAAAAGGATTCATAGTAATATCAAAATCAGTGATATTATCCATAATACCAGCTTCAATTCTTCTTGTTTCCATTGATAAAATTCCATCAACTTCCATTCCAAGAGGCTTGCCTTTTGAAATAAGTTCACTCCAAAGTTTTTCACAGTCAGTCTTATCACCTTGAGTATAAATTTCGTAACCTCTCTCTGAAGTCCATCCAGTTCTAGAAATGTATACTTCTTGATCAGCTACTGTAAAAAATCCAGACTGGTAGTACTTTAAATTTTCATCAACTGCTCCATTTGTAACTGCTTTGATAACCTCTAGGGATTTGGGACCTTGGATTTGTATTACTCGAGAATTAGGATCAGAAATATTTACATCATATCCTGATTTGTGAGCCATTAACCATGTTTCAAGAGCACCATCCGGTTGAACATACCAAAATCTATTTTCCTCTAATCGAAATAAGATACCGTCCATAAAAAGGCCACCATCCTCATTACAAGCTATGGCATATCTTCCTCTTCCCACATTCATATTTGCAATTTTTCTTGAAAAAATTTTTTCTAAAAACTCCACAACTTGAGGGCCGTCAATTTGTATGGGTTTCTCAGGAACATCATAAAGAACAGCTCTTTGTCTTAATGCCCAATACATATCCTCATTATCATTGCCAAGATATATAGGATAAAAACGACCTGCATAAACACCATAAACAACACTTTCATTATCGTAAAAATGGAAAAAAGGGCCTTTATCAAATCTTTTACTACCAATTAAAAGTCTGGTGCGATCAGAGTGGATAGAATTACTGCTCATAAATTAATCCTTTCAAACTAATTTATTAGAAAAACTAAAAATTAGATTTATAATTATATTTTATATAGTTGAATATAAATAATAATTGATACAAAAAAAGTCATAAGAACTATGAATATTTTAGAAATTCTAAAAAATGTCTAATTGGCTTCCTTCATTGAATGCCCTAAGAGCTTTTGAGGTAACGGCAAGAAAAAAAAGTTATAGAAAGGCTGCTGAAGAATTAGGAGTTACTACTGCAGCTGTAAAACAGTTAGTTGAAAAACTAGAAAATCTTTTAGGTGAAAAACTTTTTTTAGGAAGGGGTCAAAATTTAAAAATTACTTCAGTCGGTGAAGTAGGTCTGGAAGAGTTAAGTATTTCATTCAAACAAATTGAGAGAACAGTTAATAGAATGAAATCTTATAAAAATAAAAACAGATTAGTTATAACTTGCGAACCCTCTTTTGCTTCAGCATGGCTTGTCCCTAGATTAAATAAATTTAAAACGCTTAATCCTTCAATAGAGGTTTTAATTGACTCGTCCCCGAAAGTTGTAAGTCTTTCAGATGGATCTATTGATTTAGCAATACGTTTTGGGGTAAATGATTATAGCTCCCGATTAAATGTAGAAAGGCTATACGACGAGTCTCTTGCTCCTTACTGTAGTCCCTCGTTAATTCATGGTTCAAAAAAGATATCTAAATTTTCAGAAATTGAAAATTACCCATTACTAAGATGGGATACCTCCCAATTTAATTGGTCTAATAATACCAAAAGGTGGATGGATTGGGAAAATTGGATAAAATTTGCAAAATTAGATACTACTTTGAATTTAAATTATGGTCCAAAGTTTACAGAGTATAATCTTGCCCTTCAATGTGCCATTGCAGGACAAGGATTTATACTTGGCAGTACACCAGTTTTGAGTGACTTAATAAAGAAAGGATTGTTGATAGATCCTTTTAATTTATCAATAAAAACTGACCTTGGTTATGATTTGGTCTATGAAAAGAAAGCTTTTATTAAACCTGAAATTGAAAAGTTTATCAGTTGGATAGTTTCTGAAAAAAAAAATAATTAATTCAAAATTGTGTAAATGTGGATTTTATTTCCATCCAAATCTCTTATATACGCTCCATAATAATTTGGTGTATGGTCTCTTAATCCAGGTTCGCCCTCATCAAAACCACCTGAATTAATAGCTGTATCGTAAAATAAATCGACGTGTTCCTTGGTTTCTGCGGTAATAATCATTTGGGTTCCATTGCCGTGAGTTGCATTTTTCTTATTAAAGGGTTTGATTATCCAAAAACACTCATCCTCACCATTTTTACCATAACCAACCTCATTTTCTGTAGTTTGGTGACGTATAACGCCTATAGTTTTAAAAACTTTGTCGTAAAAATCTCCTGATTTTTTAAGATCGTCCGTTCCAAAACACAAGCCAGAATAAAACATCTATTGATAATAAATGATTAAGCTCTGACCCTTGATTTGGTTGGATCATAAAAAGGAAATGGAACTACTTTTGCTTTAATTCGTTTTTGATGACCATCGAGCTTTCCGATTTCTACCTCTGTGTCTAATTCACAATAATTAATGTTCATTCTACAAAGAGCAATATTTTTATTAAGAACAGGTGATTTCATTCCACTGGTTATTATACCAATTTGCTCTCGACCATTTCCAGAGGGGTGAACGCAATCGCCATGACCACAAATTTCATTACCTTCAATTTCAAGTCCAACTAATTTTCTTTGTGGATTAGCTTTTCTTTCAATTAAATTATCTTTACCGATAAAGTCATCCTCTTTTGATTTTAAAGGAACGGTAAATCCTATTCCCGCTTCGAAAGGATCTGTTTGATCATCAAATTCATAATTAGCAAAAATTAATCCAGCCTCAATTCTCACTAGATCAAGAGCATCAAGGCCCATAGGAGCAATATCAAATTCTTTTCCTGCTTCCATCACGGCATCCCAAATTTCCGCAGCCTTACTTGGATGGCAAAAAATTTCGTAACCTAATTCACCTGTATAACCTGTTCTCGATACCATAATCGGTATTCCATCAAGAGTATGAAGACGACCGACGGTAAATCTAAACCATTCTAAATCTTCTAAAGTAGTTTGATGAGGTGGTGTCCAAACAATCTTTTTAAGAATTTCTCTACTCTTAGGACCTTGGACAGAAACATTATGGAGATTATCTGTAGATGATTTAATCCATACTTTTAAACCCATTTCTTTTGCTTTATTTCTTAACCACTCACCACAATACTCATCACCACAAATCCATCTAAAATTATCATGGGTCATTTTAAAAACAGTACCATCGTCCAACATGCCGCCATGGTCATAACACATCGCGGTATAAACAACCTGTCCCACAGAAAGCTTTCTTATATTTCGAGTACAAGTTCTTTGAAGCAACTCTTCTGCATCAGGACCTCTAACTTCAAATTTTCGAAGTGCCGATAAATCCATAATGATAGCTCTTTCACGGCAGGCCTCATACTCTTGTAAGGCACCATAATTATTAAAGTTAGAAGCAAGCCAATAACCTTTATATTCAACTATGTTTTCAGTTAATGCAGCTACCCTCGGGTGAAACCCGGTCTCTTTGGTTAATTTTGGTTCTGAATCTGCTTTCATTCTATACGCTACTCCTTTACTAAAAGGCTTATTGGGCCTGTAAACTCTAACAAATATGTCTGTTGGATTCCATCCGTTTGCAGCATCCACATCATCAGGACATGCTGAAGATACACAAACTAAGTTTTTTAATGCTTTAAACATTACATAGTCACCCGGTCTGGACCAAGGCTCATCAAAAATTAAAGAATTATTTGCATCAATAGCCGTGTTATAAAACAAGTTGATGGCATTCCATCCCAATCTTTTTCTTAAAGTAAATTTATCGAGGACTCTATTAAAGTTATCAGAGCAATTCGGATGACCAAAATAACCTAAGTCATCATAAAATTTAGATGTGCAAGCTGTTCCAAAAGTATCGTGTCTTCCTACAGTGTCCCTATAAACTTCCACCATTGGGAATTGATTTTCATCATAATATTTTGAGTGGAGTCCCGGCATAGGAAAAGCTGAGCCCATTAAATATCTACTATTAGTTGTATCGATAGCTAATTCTTGTCCTTTATGAAGTTTGTCAGCATCAAAAGCCATAAAGTCAGAACATTGTCTTCCATAAATATCTATAATTTGAATAAAGTCGCCCTCTTTAACTTCATATGACATTGCTGTGTAACGATTTACAAAAATTTCCTCAACAGGATCCATTAAAGGATCAGGTAGTAAAAACTCCCCCTCTTCTCTTTTTCTAGATCTTTGAACTATTACTCTTAATTCTGAAGCGGGAATATTTTCATGAGTAATTTCAGTCTCCCCAGGCGCTGAAATAATACAAATAGCTGAGTCATTGGAGTCAAACTCCTCAACGCTATTTGCTTGAGCTTCTTTAGAAAAAACAAGAATGGATTGATTGATAGAATTAACTTCATGTCCAAGTCTTTTTAATTTTGAAAAAGCTATTTGGGCGGACTCATCATTACTTGTTAAAATTTTTTTTGTTAGCTCACCTTTGTGTTCACTTTTCAGGCTTAAAGGTGACAGGCTACACTCACCCTTTGAATTAAATGCAACAAGTTCAGCTTGCTGAAGACCTTCTAAATTAATTATTTTGAATTTATCACCTGGCTCCAGTTTAAGAGTGACAGATCCACCAGCAGATACTAAATAATTTTCTAAATCATCACCTAAGGCTGGTAAACCGGGTTCGTAAGGTTTGGTTATTCTAGGTATAATCATAATTAATGAGACATTTTTGAAAATAAATTCAAAACCATAGCTCCTAACACTATTAAAGATATTCCGATTACACCAGGTATATCAACAACGTTTTTAAAAAATATTACACCAAGAAGTGTGATCAGGACTATTCCTAAACCAGCCCAGATCGCATACACATATCCTATTGAAACAAATTCATTCAGGCATTTTGAAAGGAAATAAAAACAAATAATATAAGAAATGCCCATCACAATAGTTGGGGTTATTTGAGTGTATCCATTAGAAAGTTTGAGTGAGATTGTGGCAACTACCTCGAAAATTATAGCTAGAAGTAAATAAAAAAACTTTAGCATTAAGCGAGACCTAATGCTTTTTTTCTATCCTCTGCCCAATTTCTTACAATGACATCTACTGATATTGCTATGAGTGATACAAAAACACCTAAGGTTAGAGCGACTCCCGCCCCATCTTTTGTTCTCGATAAAGCACCAAAAATAATTTGACCTAGGTCCTCAGTTCCAATTAATGCACCAAGAATTACCATTTGAAGGGAGAAAACTACTGTTTGATTTACACCTAGCATGATAGTTGGAAAGGCAATCGGTATTTCAATATTTGTCCATCTTTGCATTCTAGTTACACCTGACATGGTACCAGCCTCATGTAATTGTAAAGGAACGCTTTTTAAACCCCACACAGTATAACGAGTAGCAGGGACTGTTGCGTAGACAATCGCAGCAATCAAAACAGAGGTGTCAGTAATGTTAAATAAAAAGATAACAGGTATTAGATAGACAAATGAAGGGAATGTTTCAAAGAAATCACAAACTGACAATATAAACTTAGAGCCCCTTTCAGTCTGTGCAAAAATCGAACCGACGATTATTCCATTAAACGAAGCCATAACCACAGCAAAAGTTGCCATGTACATTGTAATTAAAGCTCTATCCCAATACTCAGAAAGAGCGATAAATAATAACATTCCTCCAACTAACAGACCTGTTCTCAGTCCTCCTACTATGTATGCAACTCCCATAGCTAGAGTAAAGGTTGCCACTACAGGCATTCCTAAATAGGCTTTTTTCATTGGTCCTAAAACTTGGGTTAATAAAAATTTATTAAATGCATTCAATGAATAGAAGAAAGTCTCCCATACCCAATCGACACCAGCATCTATATAGTGAGCTATAGTTAGACCTTTTTCAATTGGAATAATATAAAGATAATTAATTTTATCGAAATAACCATTAGCGATAAAAGCTACTATAGAGAAAACAACTATTGAAATAGCAAAAATTATTAGCGATCTATATCGCTGAAGAAATGTCAAATCCTCAAAATAATCTATTGGCTTATTAGCCCAAGCTTTTGTGTATCTATCAAGAATAACGGCAATAAAAACAATACATAGACCAGCTTCAGCAGCTTTTCCAATTTTTAAACTGTTTAAAGCTACTTTTAAATTTAAACCTAATCCATTAGCTCCAACAAATGAAGCTATCACAACCATCGCTAAACATTGCATGATAACTGTATTCACACCATTTAATATGTCTCTTCTTGCAGTTGGTATTAGAACTTTGAATAAGAGTTGCCGTTTAGTGCAACCGCTCATCAGACCGGCCTCTACTACTTCTGGAGAAATTCGTTTTAATCCTAGTATTGTATTTCTGATCATTGGAGGAGTGGCAATAATGATCGTTGCGATTGATCCTGCATGATCCCCTAATCCAAAGAGAGCAATAATGGGAACCAGATATGCAAACTGTGGCATTGTCTGCATTATGTTTAATACAGGCTGTAATGCTGTCTCTACTTTTTTATCAAGGTAGCCCCAAATTCCAAAAGAAAGTCCCAAGACAAAACAAATTGGAGTAGTAATTAATACAAAAGATAGAGTTTGAATGGAGGGAACCCAATTTCCAAAAACAGAAACATATAAAGCGCCAATACCTCCCAACAAACCAAGCCTAAAACCGTTTAATTGATAGCCTAATAAAAAAGCACCTACTGTAGCGGCAGTCCAAGGTAATGCAGGCCAAGATAGCCAATCATTTTCTTTTAGCCAGGCGTCGCTCACAAAGATATCAATAATTTTATCTCCACCTAAAAGCAGTTCTCTTACAAATGTAATTAAGAATAAAAGACTTTGAGAAACTGTTTTTGTAAATTCTCTAAAGGCTGCTTTTTCCTCGTACATTTCAAATACGGGATCCCAGACCTTTAATGGGAACCATTCATAAAGAGCATTAAAAATAATATTGTTAATCCAAAGCGGAATTCCTTTTAGAACAGATGGCAGTCTCCATAAATAATTACCTTCATTATGTGGAATTAAAAAATATAAAGCAAAAAAGACTACAAATAATAAACCAAACTGGGATGGTTTCGATGTTCTTAAAATTTCTAAGTAGCTTTTATTCACCGAATAAAACTTTGATAACTTTTGTAGGGTTTATCGAGCCAACTATTTTATTTTGGTCATCAATAACATTAATTATATCTTTACTATTCAGAATTTTTTCTGCAACAGTCTCAATAATATCATCTTTATTAACAGCGCTCTCTCCAGATGCACTTGAATTAACAGAGTCCATTATTGACTCTATCTTTAAAACCTTTTCTCTTGGGACATCTTGGGTAAATTTTTTAACATAGTCAGTAGCTGGATTTAAAACAATGTTATCAGGTTTGTCTAATTGTTCGATTATTCCGTCTTTCATGATCGCAATACGATCCGCAAGTCTTAGGGCTTCATCAAAATCATGAGTTACAAACATAATTGTTTTATTTAAAACAGATTGAAGTCTTAGAAACTCATCCTGCATTTCTTTTCTAATCAAAGGATCTAAAGCAGAAAAAGGTTCATCTAAAAACCAAATATCTGGCTCAACTGCAAGTGAGCGTGCAATACCGACACGTTGCTGTTGTCCACCTGATAGTTCTCTTGGAAAATAATTTTCTCTACCTTTTAATCCAACGAGTTCAACCATCTCTAAAGCTTTGTGAATACTATTTTCAGTAGTGACGCCTTTAACTTGTAACGGGAAGGCAATATTTTCTAAAACTGTTTTATGGGGAAGAAGGGCAAAATTTTGAAAAACCATTCCCATTTTCTCTCTTCGAAGTTCAATGAGTTGTTTACTATTCATTAGGCAAATATCTTCACCATCTATGAGAATTTTTCCAGCTGTTGCGTCTGTTAGTCTAGATATACATCTTAAAAGCGTAGACTTACCAGAACCAGAAAGGCCCATAACAACTAACATCTCTCCCTTGTTTACATCAAAGGAAGCATCATTAACTCCAACTATACAGCCAGCCTCTTGAAACTTTTTAGCATCCACTTTTCCATTATTCTCAGATAGAAGTTTTCCAGCATTATCTCCAAAAATTTTATATACAGACGAACAACTAATAGTGGGTGACATTTTTATTTATTTATCTCCTGAAATTTATAATACCCCCACTAAGATAAATCTTAAATGGGGGTATTGAATAAAGTATTACTACTTCATAAAGAGATCAATTTGATCTCTGTTATTAGCGATATAAGCAGTAGCAGCTTCAGCGTGAGTCATGCCACCGTTATCAACGTAGTTAGCCATTTCACCAATATTACCTGATGTAAATTCCATTTTTGTGTAGAACTTATATGCAGATGTATGAGTGATTGGGAACTTGATGTGTGCTGCTTTCTTTAACCAACCGATTGGAGAACCACAACCAGTAGTTTCTAAAGAACCACCGTCTTCAAGTCTACAACCTTGGAAGAACTCTGGGAATTCGATAAATACGAAACCTTCAGCATCAGTAAAGTTTGGTGTCCAGTTAAAGATCACAGTACCTCTACCTTCTTTTTTAGCAGCAGCTAATTCAGCCCATAATGCATCAGCACTACCAGCAAACTTAACCATCCACTTATCATCTAAGCCAAGACCCTTAAGTCTGTTAGGCATCACGTCTGTGTGCCACTCATAAGGACCTTCAAGCCATCTTCCTTTGCCTTCTGAGTCAGGAGTTTGGAAGTTAGCTACACACTCATCAGATTTTAAAGCTTCCCAATTTGGTAGGCCTGGGCAAAGATTTTCATCGATAACCCACTGTGGAACACCCATATCTTCTAGGGTTGGAGCTGCGTGTGAACCAGCATCAATTAGACCACCTTTGTCCATAGCTTCGTAGAAAGGTTTAGCCATAGTTGACTGCCAAGTTTCATGTGCAACATGCAATTCACCAACACGAACAGCTTCATATCTAGTAGCTGATTCTGATGGTACTAATTCAACATCGTATCCAAGCTCTTCAAAAGCTTGCTTCATAACATTAGCCATAACAATTTGGCTTGACCAGTTTAAAACTGGAATTCTAATTGGATCAGCTGCTTTAGCTACAGTAGATAAACCAGCTAATAAAACTAGAGTGTAAAATAATGAAAGTAGTTTTTTCATTTATTCCTCCATTTCCTATTATAATAGTTAAGTAATATTATGATAATTATTCATGTCGTTGAAGCGAAAAAATTCATATAGTGAAACAAAATATACTTCAAAAAATGAAAAAACTTGATAACAAGCAAATTTATATCAACAGGCAATATTTAATAAATAACTACGATATTTTAAAAAAAAAAGCAGAAAACTCTAAGATCATGTCTGTGATTAAAGGGGATGCCTACGGACATGGTATCCAACAATGCTCTGATGTGCTTGAGAAAAATGGTTGTAATCATTTTTATGTAGCCCGCTTGGATGATGCAATTAGTTTAAGAAAAAAACATCAAAAAAAGATAAATATATATTTGCTGTCTGGGACTATATCCAAGGAAATCTGTGGTTATATAAAGCGATACGAAATTACTCCGATCATTAATAATTTAAAACAATTGGAGATCTTTAATAGATTTATTCCTCATACTAAATTTGTTTTACATTTTGATACAGGAATGAATCGTTTAGGGTTTAAAATTGAAGAAATAAATCAAATAAAAGAACTATCAATTTTAAAAAATGTTCAATTTTTAATGACTCATTTATCCTCAGCAGATGAACAGAATATAAAAGAATGTCGATTTCAACTAAATCAATTAAAAAGAATTAATAAACTTTTTAATAAACCCTTAAGTATTGCGAACTCATCAGGAATTTTTTTAGGAAAATCTTTTCACTTAAATTATGTAAGGCCTGGTAAGAGTCTTTATGGGATAAATCCATTTTTAAAAAAATCTTTTGGATTAAAAGG
Source organism: alpha proteobacterium HIMB59 (assembly GCA_000299115.1). Classification (NCBI taxonomy): domain Bacteria; kingdom Pseudomonadati; phylum Pseudomonadota; class Alphaproteobacteria; order Candidatus Pelagibacterales; family Candidatus Pelagibacteraceae; species alpha proteobacterium HIMB59. Next base: position 1,235,001 of record CP003801.1, read on the forward strand.
TGTTATGAGTATCTATGCTCCAATTTTACAAATTACCTCAATAAAGAAAGGTCAAACTGTAGGATACAGCAAAACATTTAAAGCCAAAAAAAATATTAAGGTTGCCACAGTTGACTTTGGTTACTCAGATGGCTATTTGAGATCTGGAAGTAATCGTACCAAGGTTTTCATCGATGGAATAATTTGTAATGTGCTAGGAAGAGTGTCTATGGACCTAATTACTATCGATGTATCTAATGTAGATGAAAACAGTTTATATCTTGGAAAGCCTGTAGAAATTTTAGGAGAAAATCAATCTTGTGAAGACTTAGCTCTAGAACTAGGTACTAACGAACATGAAGTTTTAATTTCTTTAGGTAAGAATTCTAAAAAAGTATATATTTAAAAAAATGTATGAGGCTCCAGTAAAAGATTTAAATTTTGTCATTAAAAATCTAATTAATTTAGATGAACTATCAAATATTCCTGATTATCAAGAATTTTCAGATGACTTAGTTGATGCAATATTAGAAGAAGCTGGAAAAATAGGCTCTGAAGTTCTCGATCCTTGTAACTTATCCGGAGATCATGAGGGTTCAAAAAGGCTCGATACTGGAGAAGTAAAAACACCCAAAGGATATAAAGAGGCATATGAGAGCCTAAGAGATGGCGGTTGGTTTGGTCTAGAGGCAAAGGAACAATTTGGTGGTCAGCAAATTCCAGTAACTTTATCAGCAGCTGTTAATGAAATTTGGCATAGTTCTAATATGTCCTTAGCACTTTGTCATTTGCTTACTCAAGGGCTGATTTATGCTTTACAAAAATCAGCTTCAGAAGATCAAAGGAATTTCTTTATTCCTAAGCTAGCCTCGGGGGTGTGGACAGGGACTATGAATTTAACTGAACCTCAATCCGGAACTGATTTATCCTCAATTAAAACAAAAGCCGTAAAAGAAAATGGTCATTATAAAATTACTGGTCAAAAAATTTATATTACTTACGGAGAACATGATCTTTCAGAAAATATTATTCATTTAGTTCTTGCCAGAACACCTAATGCACCCGACGGTAATAAAGGTATATCAGTTTTTATAGTTCCAAAATTTATTCCAAATGAAGATGGTAGTATAGGTCAAAAAAATGATGTTACCTGCCTTTCCATTGAAAAAAAACTTGGGGTAAAAGGTTCTCCTACTGCTGTTCTTCAATTTGGTGAGAACGGTGGTGCGATTGGCTATCTTGTTGGTGAGGAAAACCAAGGTTTAAATATAATGTTTGAAATGATGAACCATGCAAGATTTTCTGTTGGAGTTCAAGGTTTGGCGGTTTCAGAAAGAGCTTATCAACAATCTAAAATGTATGCTTTTGATCGAGTTCAAGGGATACCTATTGATGGTAAAAAAGGCGACCCAATTATCGATCATCCTGATGTACTAAGATTAGCTTCCACGATGAAATCTGAAGTTGAAGCTATGCGTGCACTTGCAATCTATGGTGGTTTTGCTTTGGATATGACCAAATCCTCTCAGAGTGAATATTGGGATACTAAGTCCTCATTGATGATACCGATAATTAAAGGATGGTTAACAGAAAGATCTCTTGAGATTACATCAAATGCTATTCAAATTCATGGAGGAATGGGTTTTATTGAAGAAACTGGAATAGCTCAACATTATAGAGATGCAAGAATTCTTCCTATTTATGAAGGCACAACAGCAATTCAGGCAAATGACTTAGTATTTAGAAAAACTCTAAGAGATAACGGGAAAGCCATAACTGACCTAATTACTGAAATAAATACAGAGGTAACAGAAATTTCAAAATCAGATGACAAAAATCTTCAGAATATCTGTAGTAAAATGAAGGTATCAATTGAGACAACTAATAAAGTAATTAATCATATTGTTTCAATTTCAAACAATAAAAAGAGACCAGCCGTTTCTGGAGTCAATTATTTGATGATGCTCGGTTATGTTTTTGGTGGATGGATGATGATGAAAACTGCATCTAGATCAATTGATTTGAAAAATAAAAATGAAATGGATGAAGAATTTTTAAATGCTAAAATCTCCAGCTCAATGATTTACTTCTCCAGCATTCTCCCAAAAATTGAAAGTCTTTCTTCTATCATCTTACAAGGTGATGAGGATGTTCTTTCTATGAAAAAAAACTGGCTTTAGCTAAGTTCCAGAATACATCGGACCACCCCCACCCTCAGGAGCAACCCAATCAATATTTTGTGAAGGTTCTTTAATATCACAAGTTTTACAATGAATGCAGTTTTGTGAATTAATTTTAAGGTATTGTTTATTTGTTTCAGGGTTTAATTCAACTTCATAAACACCCGCGGGACAATATCTTTGTGCAGGCTCATCATACTGTTCTAGAGTATATGTAGTTGTAAGTTCAGAGTCTTTCAGTAACAAATGACAAGGTTGATTTTCAGCATGATTAGTCCCAGATAAATAAACAGAACTTGGTTTATCAAATGTAAACTGATTATCGTATTTGGGGTATTCTATTTTTTTTGAATTTTTTGCTAATTCTAAACTTTCGTGATCTGCATGATCATGCTGCAGAGTCAGTGGTAGTTTTCCAGCAAATATTTTCTGATCAATTCCAGTAAATATCATCCCTGGTATCAAGCCCCATTTAAAACTAGGTTTAACATTTCGAGCTTGATTCAATTCTTCATAAAGCCAGGAATTTTTAAATTCTTTTTCATAAATTGATAAATTTTCACCATCATTAATGTGCTTATCAATTACTTGAGCGGCTATAATTCCACTTTTCATAGCGGTATGTGAGCCTTTAATTTTCGGCATGTTTAATGTTCCTGCATCACAACCAATTAGTAGCGCCCCTGGCATATGCATTTGAGGAAGACTTTGAATTCCTCCTTCAATAAGAGCTCTTGCTCCATATGAAATTCTTTTTCCACCAGTTAACAATTTTTTTATTTCTGGATGAGTTTTAAATTGTTGGAATTCATCATATGGAGACAAATAAGGATTTTTGTAATCTAGTCCAATGACATAACCTAAAAATAATTGATTATTTTCTGCGTGATAACAAAAACTTCCTCCATAGGTATCATTTTCTAAAGGCCAACCAACACTATGCATAATTTTACCTAATTGATGATTTTCTGAATTAATCTCCCATATTTCTTTGAAACCAATCCCATATTGTTGAGGCGATTTATTGTTTGCATCTAAATTAAATTTTTTAATGACTTCTTTTCCTAAATGCCCCCTACAACCCTCGGATAATACAGTTACTTTTCCTTTAATATTTATACCAGGTTCAAAATTATCTTTGGGATTTCCATCCTTATCAAGACCCATATCTCCAGTTTGAATTCCTGAAACTTCTCCTTTTTCATTAAAAATTAATTTACTTGCTGCAAATCCAGGAAAAATTTCTACACCTAAATTTTCAGCAAACTCTCCTAACCACTTACATAAATTAGACAGACTAATAATATAGTTATCATGATTTTGTAATGACTGTGGAAGAAGAAAGTTAGGAACCTTAAAACTTTTTGCTTTAGTTAAAAATAAAAATTCCTCTGATTTTATTTTCGTATTAATTGGTGCATCAAGCTCTCTCCAATTAGGGATTAATTCATCAAGAGCTTTTGTCTCAAATACATTACCACTTAAAATATGAGCACCCACCTCAGCAGATTTTTCTAACAAGCAAACAGATAATTCATTATTTAATTGTTTAAGTTTAATGGCTGTAGAAAGTCCAGCTGGTCCAGCCCCAACTATTACAACATCATAAGTCATTTCCTCTCTTTGGATTTCACTCATAAATTTAACTATATACTAAAAATTAAGATTCTATTTTATTAAGAAGGTCCAATTCTTTGATGATTTCAGGAATTGCTTGGAATAAATCAGTGGAAAGTCCATAATCTGCTATTCCGAATATAGGCGCTTCGGCATCTTTGTTTATAGCGACTATCACTTTACTATCTTTCATACCGGCCAAATGTTGAATCGCCCCTGAAATACCTACTGCGATATATAATTCTGGCGCAACCATTTTTCCTGTTTGTCCTACTTGGTATTCATTTCCAATATAACCTGAGTCCACTGCAGCTCTTGAAGCCCCTACTGCAGCGTTCAGTTTATCAGCCAAGTCATAAAGCAATTTAAAATTATCAGAGTTTTCCATACCTCTTCCGCCTGAGACGACAACTCTGGCATTTCCTAAATCAGGTCGGTCACTTTTGGAAACCTCTCTACCAATAAATTTTGTGTGAGTTTCACTATCTAAAAATTGGACTTCTTCAGTGGAAGCATTGCCCCCGCTTTCTTCACATTTATCAAAAGCAGTTGGGCGAACAGTAAGCAAATTTATTTGTTGATTTGTTTCAACTGTTGATATGGCGTTACCTGCATAGATAGGTCTGACGAAAGTATTATTATTTTTGATTTCTATAACATCACTGATCTGAGTGACATCTAATAACGCCGATAATCTCGGAAGGAGATTTTTTCCAAAAGTTGAAGCTGGAGCCAAGATATGAGTGTAGTTTTTTGAAATATTAGAAATTATTGGTGCCATGATTTCAGGAATTGGATTTTCTAATTTTTCATGATCACATTTTAAAATTTTTGATACTTTTTGAAGAGAGTGACAATTGTTAATCAAATTATCAATACTGTTACCTAAAATTATAAGATGTATCTCATCATTAAATTTTGTAGCTGCACTAATAGTATTTAATGTTGAACTTTTTAAATTATGGTTATCGTGTTCGGCTATTACTAAAACTGTCATTTAAATAACTTTTGCCTCATATTTTAATTTTTGAACTAATTCTTTAACATCACTGACCATAATACCTGCCTCGCGCTTAGGTGGTTCGGCTACATTTAAAACTTTAATTTTTGATTCAGTATCAATTCCAAGTGTATCTATTTCAATAATATCTAGAGGTTTCTTTTTAGCCTTCATAATATTTGGTAGAGATGCAAATCGAGGAGTATTCAATCTTAGGTCACATGTTAAAACAGCAGGCAAACTAGTTTCAAGTTTTTCAATTCCTTCATCTATCTCTCTTGAAATGAGTAATTTATTATCTTCTATTTTTAGTTTGGAAATAAAGCATCCTTGTGGCCAATTCATTAAAGCGGATAAAATTTGACCAGTTTGATTTGAGTCATCATCAATTGCTTGTTTGCCCAATAAAACTAAATCAGGATTTTCTTTTTCAATTATTTTAACTAGAGTTTTAGCTACAGCCAGAGGTTCTAAAGTGTTTGAGCTCTTAACTAAAATTGAGCGATCAATACCCATAGCCATAGAAGTTCTAAGCACATCTTGAGATTTATCATCACCTATAGTAACTGCAATAGTCTCAGTAGCTAAACCTTGTTCTTTTAGTTTAACCGCTTCCTCAATAGCATTTTCATCCGGTGGATTAACAGACATTTTTACATTCTGTGTTTCAACTCCGGAGTTATCACTTTTAACTCGAATTTGAACTTTGTAATCAACTACTCTTTTGACGGCAACTAAAACTTTCATTTGGAATTGAATAAAATAAACTATGTAAAATAAGTTACAAGATCCAAACGAGAATGAATAAAATAAAAAAAAAGAAAATTTATAAAAATATTTATGAACTAGAGATCAATTTTGATCAAAAAGATAAGTCTAAAAATATTAAAGAAAACTACATTTTTAATGGAAGAAGCGTCTCAGCAATCTGTTTTAATAGAAAAATAAAAGTATTTTATTTTATAAGACAATTTAGACCTAATTACTTTTTTAATAACACTAAAAGATATCCCTTAGAAATAGTGGCAGGTGGGATTAAAAAAAAAGAGACCAGTAGACAAGCAGTACTAAGAGAAATTCATGAAGAGCTGGGTGTTCAAGCTTTATCGGTCAAAAAGATAGACTCACTGATAATTGCCCCAGATTGCCTAGAAGAAATTACTGATATTTATTTGGCTGAGGTACCTATAATTAACACATTCAAGATTATTAATACTGAAGAAGGGGAGTATATAGATATATTGCCTCTTAAAAAAAAAGAAGTTCTGGATCTTATTGATAGTAAAAAAACACAAAATATAGTTACTAAATTTGCTTTATTAAAAATAAGAGAACTTAAGCTTTAATATTCTTCATTTGAGGATCGTAAAGAGCTTTTAAATGCACCTTGCAAGGCACCATCTCTGTTGCAATTTCTAATTCGTATTCACCATCCAAAACAAATTGGTTATCTATAAATTCTGAACTTCTAATATACCCATATCCAACAGATTGCTTAATAGTATAGCCATATCCCCCGCTTGAAAGCCATCCAACTTGTTTCCCATTTCGGTAAATAGTTTCTCTTCCAAGAAGTATATGTTCTGGATCATCCACAGTAAAGGCTGCGAAAATCTTCTTAACGCCATTTTTCTTTTGATCAAGTAATGCTGATTTGCCAATAAAATCTTTGTTGCTTTTTAATTTAACTGCCCACCCCAATCCTGCTTCCAATGGGGTATGATCGGGGCCAATATCAGAACCCCAAGCTCTATAGCCTTTTTCTAATCGGCAAGCCTCAATACATCTATATCCTGCATTAACTAGACCAAATTCTTCACCTGCTTCAAATAATTTATCATATACGTAATTCGCATCTTCTATTGGAAAATGAAGTTCCCATCCTAATTCACCCATATAGGTTATGCGAATGGCTCTAACAATTTTATCGCCAATATTAACTGATTGAGCTGTAGCAAAAGGAAATGATTCATTTGAAAGATCATTCGATGAAACCTTTTCTAAAATTTGTCGTGAATTGGGTCCCATTAATGAAAAAACAGATTTTTGATAAGTCACATTTTCAATTTTTACATCAGGAAAATTTGTGAGATTTCTTTTTATCCAATCAAAGTCGTGGGTCATAAAGCCAGTTCCTGTTACTAAATAAAAACAATCATCCTCAATACGAGTAATGGTAACATCACACTCAATACCACCATGGTTATTTAACATTTGAGTATATATAGTTGAACCGATCTCTTTATTGATATTATTTGCACAAAGATACTCCAAGGCATCTAAGGCTTGGGGCCCTGATATTTCAAACTTAGCAAATGATGTTTGGTCAATTAGAACGGCTTTTTCCCTAGTTGCTTTTACCTCTTCACCAACTACCTCAAACCAATTTTGACGATCATATGTATAATGATCAACTGGTTCCATTGACTTAGGGGCAAACCAATTAGGTCTCTCCCAACCTAATTTTTCACCAAAACAAGCGTTTGCATTTTTTAAATTCTCATAAATTGGAGATTGTTGAAAAGGTCTTCCTGTTGAGTGCTCTTCGAATGGCCAAGCCATAGTGTAATGCTTTGCGTATGCCTCATAAGTTCTTTTTCTCACCCATTCAAGATCTTGGTGTGGTTTACCAAAACGTCTAATATCGACAGGCCATAAATCATAAGGGGGTTGACCATTGGCTATCCACTCAGCTAATGCCATGCCTGCGCCACCTCCAGCTGCTATACCATAAGCATTAAAACCTGCACCAACATAAAAATTCTTTAATTCCGGACTCTCGCCTACAATAAAATTTCCATCTGGAGTAAAACTCTCTGGACCATTAATTAACTCTTTAATTCCAGCTGTTTCTAATTTCGGAACTCTGCCCAAAGCATTATTCATTATAAGTTCAAAGTGATCATAATCAGAGTCTAATAAAGAAAAATGAAAATCCTCAGGAACAGATTTTTCTGCCCACGAGATAGGATTAGGTTCATATCCTCCCATGACTAGGCCACCTACTTCTTCTTTAAAATAAATTAAACGATCAGGATCTCTGAGAGTTGGCAAATTAGAAGCAACCCCCTCTATTGGTTCTGTAACCATGTATTGATGTTGAAATGAAACTAAAGGAATATTAACTCCCACTGTTTCAGCAAATTGTCTAGACCATTGACCGCAGCAACAAACTAATTTTTCACAACTAATAATTCCTTTATCAGTTTCGACACCTTTAATAATGCCATTATCTATAATTATTTTTGTAACTCTTGTCTCCTCTAAGATTTGAGCTCCTTTATTTTTTGCACCTTTGGCTAGAGCTTGTGAAATATCGGTAGGATTAGCTTGGCCATCTGTGGGTAAAAAAGCAGCTCCATGAACATCCTCAATATCCATTATCGGCCAAAGATCTTGAGCCTCTTTTGGAGTTAACAGTTCCATTTTCAATCCAAAAGAGTGAGCTGTTGTTGTTTGTCTTAGCACTTCCTGCCAACGTTCTTTATTACAAGCAAGTCGCAAGCCGCCATTCATTTTCCATCCTGTGCTAAGTCCCGTTTCCTTCTCTAAGCGATTATATAAATCAACGGAATACCCCAAAAGTTGAGTAATGTTAGCATTAGTTCTAAGCTGTCCTACCAAGCCAGCAGCATGCCAGGTACTACCTGATGTGAGCTTACCGCTCTCAATTAAACATACTTCTAATCCAAGGTGAGCCAAATGATAAGCTGTTGAACATCCAACGATACCTCCTCCAACAATTATAATTTTTGAATTAGAAATCATTTATAAACTTTCAAATGCCTCATTAAATTTACTCAAATTTTCTTGGGTGTATTCACCGTAATCAAATTCTAATTTGGAGGTAATTTCTGAAACCATACTCCACATTGTTTCTCTGAGTAAGCTAGCAGTTTTCATTGAATTATATTTTAATAAAACGTCATTTGTTAAAGGTTTTTCATAATACATCTCTAAAGCCTCTTTCTCTAAATCTTGACTAAAATCATTATTTGAAGCTAATCCGCCAATATCAAATAAGGGATCATTAAAGCCACCATACTCCCAATCAACGACCCATATCTTAGATCCATCATCCAAAAAATTAGCAGCTAAAAAATCATTATGACCGAAAACTATTTCTCTGGGAGAGGATAGTTTTTCTAATTTAGATGCTTTTTGAAGTAGATCTTGGATTTTGTCTTGATGGCTACTGTGATTTAATCTTAAAAAATTGGCATAATATTTGATTACATGGAAGACCCAAAACATTGCAGGTTGTCCAGATAAAAAGTTGGGAATCTCATGATGAATTTTTTTTATTACCGGCATGATCCTCTCTAAGTTTTTTTGAACCCCTTTGGGGTCTAAGGTTTGACTTTCAATGAATTCTAAAACTAGGACTCCTAATTCACTGTGAATTAACTTAGGAGATACGCCAATTTCATATGCAGCTTTACTTACATTAATTTCATTTGAGCGAAACACTAAGTGCTCCGGTATATCTTGTCCCAATCGAACTACTAGTTTGTCATCTCCATGGTTAACCAAAAAATTTAAGTTTGTTATACCGCCCTCTAGGGGATTAATTGTTAATTCATGGCTCCAAATAGATAAGGATTTTATTTTTTCTATTGAATTCATCTATGCAAAACCATACTTAACTTTCAATTTTTTACTAGCTGATTTAATCAGATTATCTGAAATAATTGCAATAAAGGCGACACAAAGACCTGCAACTAAACCTCTTCCTATATCTGCTTTTGTTAAAGCAATATAAACTTCTTGACCCAACTCACGCGTTCCAACCAGGGCAGTAATAACTAACATAGATAAGGCCAACATAATTGTTTGGTTTATTCCAAGTAAGATTTCTGGCAAAGCTAAGGGCAAGCGAATGTTAAAAAGTAATTGCCTTTTATTACAGCCATTTGCAACACCAGCATCAATAATTTCTGAATTAATACCTCTTATACCATGAATTGTGTATTTAACGGCTGGTGCTAAAGAGTATAAAATTACAGCTAACATAGCAGTAAAATCTCCAACTCTAAATAACATGACGACAGGGATGAGATACACAAAACTTGGTAAAGTTTGAAGCGTATCCATAATACTTGATAAAATCTTATTAGCTCTGTCGTTTAATCCGCCCCAAATTCCTAAGGGAATTCCTATGATACAGGCAAGAATTACGCTGGCTCCACATAAATAAATTGTAACCATAGCTTTGAGCCATAATCCATTGACAACAATAAATAATAATAAAATTAAATTTAAAAGGGCTAATTTAGATTTTCCATAATACCACCCTAATAAAACTAAAATAAATATAAACCAAGGCCAGGGTATAGATAAAAAAAAGCTTTTTATGGGAAGCATGAAATATTTTAAAATATAGAATTTAAATAACTCTAGCTGGTCATAATAATTTATATTTATAAATTTAATTGATTTTTCCCAAAATTCAGAAGTGCTTAATGTAATATTTTCAGGATATGATTTAAAAAAATCTATGAAAAATCCAAAAATATAAGTTATCAAGATTAAAAAAATAATTATTAATAAATGAAAATATTTTTTAAAAAAATTTGAATTTTCATTTTCAAATTTTTTGTGCTTACCTATATAAGCAAAACTCATTCTATCTAAAACTATAGCCAGGATCACAATTGCTAATCCAGCCTCTACTCCTCCACCGATATCCAACTTTCTCAATGATGTTAAAACATCATAACCCAATCCACCCGCACCAATCATAGAGGCTATGATGACCATATTAAATGACAACATAATTACTTGATTAATACCCAATTTAATTGAACTCAGAGCTGAGGGTATTTCTACTTTCCACAATAATTGTTGGTTGTTACAACCACACATTTTTCCTGCCTCAATAATAGAAGGATTAATTCCTTTAAGGCCTAAATAAGTTGTATGAACCATTGGAGGCAAAGCATAAATTATTGTTGCTATTAATGCTGATACAGGTCCAAACCCGAATAGCACTAATATAGGAACCAAATATGCAAAGACCGGCATTGTCTGCATCAAATTTAATATTGGATTTACAACTCTATAAGTATTTAAACTTTTGTAACTTAAGATTCCAAAAAACATCCCTATTGATACACCAAAAGGAACTGCAATAAATATAGATGCCAATGTAACCATAGAACTATGCCATTGATCAAAAATGACTAAATAGAGAAAAGCAAAAAAAGTTAATAAAGCTAATGAAAGGTCTTTGATTTTTATAGCTACAATAGTCATTATCGCAACCATTGCTATCCAACTTAAAGGACTTAAAATTAATATTGCTTGGCTACCTTGGCCTTTGTAAAAACCTTCAGCAAAAAAAGATAAAATAATTTCGTAGGGCTGTTCAATTATCCAAGATATTGATCTGGTGAAATCATTAAATGTAAAAAGTCCAAATGTGGCGCTTTCAATCAGCCATTTAATCGACGAGGAAATATACAGTTTAAATGGAAATATTAAGGACTTCGGAAATTTAAGAGCCCATCCTAAATCATTAGATTTTAAAAAATCACTTGAAAATAAAGAAATTATTAAAGTAACAAGAAATAAAAAAATAAAGGTAAATTTTTTTTTTGATAAAAGCACCAGACTAATCGAATGTGGATGTGGGGGTGAAGACCCCCACAATGAAGATTTATTATTTAATCCAAGATTGCCATCTTGATTTATTATTATTCATCCAGTCTGCAACAACTGCTTCAACTGAATTACCATCAAGATCCACCGCGGCAACCATTTGGCCCATTTCATCATTAGAGATTGTAAATGCCTCAACAGCATCGTATGCACCTGGCCATTTATCTTTTAACTGGCTAGAAGCTACTTTCCAAATCGGACCCCTTGGTTTACCACAATCATATGCAGCATTTGGGTTAATTCCCCATGAGGGATCATTATAACACTCTGAGGTATAAGCTGGGAATTCAACAAATTCTCCTTCAAATTTTGATGGAGCCCAGTGAGGAGCGTAAATCCAAAGCATGATAGGAGCCTTTCTTTGATATGCTGATTCTAGTTCAGCAAATAAAGCTGCATCCGTGCCTGCATGTATAACTTCCCAATCTAAACCAAGAGCCTCAACTCTTTCATCATCAAATCCTCCCCAAGTTACTGGACCTCCTAGATATCGACCATTAGGAGCTGTTTCCATAGTTGAGAAAGCCTCAGCACAATCATTCAAAGCTTCCCAATTTGGTAATCCTGGACATTCATCTTTCATGTAAGATGGGTACCACCATTCTTCAATGGCATCCATACCAGTGGAACCTACATTAATAACTCTTCCGTCTGGTGTGTATTCATCTATCGCATCTCTTCCTGTTGTCTCCCACATTTCCATGGCTACATGCAAATCTCCAGTTTGAAGACCAGCAAATTGTGCGATGTAATCAGCCTGAACTAATTCAATATTATAACCAGCCTCTTTTAAAACCTCAGCCATAATATTTGTTGTGATTAACTGACCAGTCCAATCATGTAAAGTTAACTTAATTGGATCTTGCGACTCAACTGCTTTAGATGAGTATGAAAAAAATATTGATAGTGTTAATACACTAATCAATGTTTTGAGTTTAAACATTTTATTTATCCTCCTATCCTATTTTAAATTTAAATTATAAAATTGAATTTTTAAAAAACCTAACTCTATTTAATATGTTAAAGGCACTATTTTTGAGAGTTTTTCCAATTTGAGTGATAAAAAGGCTCTAATTTTGAGGGAGATAACTGCTCTCTCCCTAAAATGTAATCAGATGCTTTTTCCCCTGTCATAATTGATGGAGCGTTCAAATTACCATTAGTAATTCGAGGAAAAATAGAAGAGTCAGCCAAATACAAATTCGAAACTCCTTTAACACTACAATTGTTTTCAACAACGGCAGTAGGGTCATCCTTTTGACCTATTTTACAAGTACCACAAGGATGGTAAGCAGATTCACAATTATTTTTAATAAATTCATCCAAGCCTTCATCTGAGGTAACTTCATCTCCCGGTTGGATCTCTGGTCCTTTAAATGGTTTTAATGCATCTTGGCTTAAAATTTCTCTACTTAATTTTAGTGCTTTTCGAAATGTCGGGAAATCATTTTCATGGCTCATGTAATTGAATTTAATCTTAGGTGCTGTTTTAGGATCAGATGATTGTATTCGCACATAACCTCTTGACTCAGATCTCATCGGACCCACGTGTAACTGGAAACCATGTCCTTCACTTGGAGCTTTTCCATCATAGCGAATAGCGACTGGAAGAAAATGAAATTGGATATCAGGATAAGAAATATTTTTATCAGAGCGAATAAATCCAAGAGTTTCAAATTGATTAGATGCGCCAGGCCCACTTTTAAAAAATGTCCATTGCATTCCAATTAATAATTTAGAAAAAGGATTTAAATATTTATAGAGGGTGATGGGCTGTAAACATTGAACTTGAAAGTAAACCTCTAAATGATCTTGTAAATTTTCTCCTACTCCAGGGCTATGATGGACAACAGGAATTCCTAAATCTTTTAATTGTTCTGCATTTCCTATACCAGATCGTTGTAGAATTGCTGGACTGTTGATGGATCCCGCTGACAAAATAACATCTTTTTTTACTTTAATAATCTTACTTTGACCTTGATGAGAAAATTGAACTCCTACTGCTTTTTTATTTTCAAAAATAATTTTTTCGACTAAGGCTCCCGTAACTAATTGAACATTTTTCTTTTTCAAAGCGGGTCTAAGATAGGCTTTAGCGGTGGAGAACCTAGAACCTTTCCAAACAGTCATATCGGCTGGACCAAATCCCTCCTGTCGATAACCATTATAATCATCGGTTGGTTGATAGCCTGCTTGTTCAGAAGCTGTAACAAATGCAGAGTGCAAAGGGTTATCCCTCTTACCTCGAGAAACTTGCAAAGGACCATTGCTTCCACGAAATTCTGACTGAAAACCATGACTTGTTTCCATTCTTTGAAAGTAAGGGAGGACATTTTTATAATCCCATTCGGTAGCTCCATTCTGCGCCCAGTAATGATAATCACCTGGATTACCTCTAACATAAATCATTCCATTTATTGATGACGATCCCCCAATTACTTTACCCCTTGGACATACAATAGATCGATTATTCAAATTGGGTTCAGGTTCAGCTTTATACCCCCAATCATAACGAGACATATTCATCGGATAAGAAAGAGCCGCAGGCATTTGAATAAATGGACCAATATCAGTTCCACCGAATTCTAAAACGAGTACTTGATTATTCCCATTCTCTCCAAGTCTATATGCAATAGTTGATCCGGAAGAGCCCGAACCAATTACGATATAATCTGGATGGAAGAAGTGAGACATCATTAATTAATATATTTGATTATCTATAGAGTGAAAGATTAATGTAAATTTTAAATAGAAATTTTTTACTCAAAATATTAGTATTTAAATATAATAATAAATCCGGATAATTAGTCAAAAAAATCATATTGAAGTTAAAACTTTATACCAACTCCCATAGTGTCTCTTGTTCGAAAGTAGAGTTTGCTCTCGATTATAAATCGATTGAGTTAGATAAAGTAGAAGCAATTAATAACTATAGTGCTTTTTCTCCTACTGCCACCGTTCCATGTTTGTCAATTGATGGATTAATGATTTCAGACTCAGGGGCAATTTTAGAGTTTCTCGAAGAGAAATATTCAGAACCATCTTTACTTTCAAATCAACCAACTATTAATTCCAAAATTAGGTTTATGGCAAAATTAGTTGATGAAAAATTAGTAGGAAGTATTCGAAAGCTTTTTAGCCTTGTCAAAACTACCTCCCATCCCTCTGATGGACTGATGATTGAAAATATTTTCAAAGAAATCGAGTATCATCTTCAATTGATCAATAATATCAAGCAAGAGGATAAATATTTTGCAAACAATGCTATAAGTTTTGCAGATTGCAATACTCCAGCTTTTTTCTCAATGCTCAAGGAATTTGAAATACATTTTAATAAAGTGATCTTAAAACCGGATGGAATTAAGGTTTATGAAAAAACACTCGAGGATCATGAAAATCTCTCAAGAGAATATAAACGTTACGGATATGAAATTAGAACCTGGATTGCAAATAAACTTTTAGCATGAGTATCTGGGGGAAACTATTAGCTGGTACTTTTGGATTTGCTCTTGGAGGGCCTATTGGCGCTCTTTTAGGTGTTATTGCTGGCCACAGCGTTGATAAAATAAGAAGTCAATCTGGAACTTATCAAGATGGCATTCAATCAACTCAAGAGGTTATTACAGTTGGTGTTATTATTCTGGCAGCGAAACTTGCGAAAGCAGATGGACAAGTAACTGCGGATGAAGTTTCAGCATTTAAAGAAAAATTCCAAATTCCTCCAAACTTTCAAAGTGATGTTGGAAAGATTTTTAATGAAGCAAAAAAATCATCTGATGACTATCATCAATACGCTCAACAGCTTGGGATGATTTTTAGAAATCAAACTCAAGTCTTAGAGCAAATTATTAATCTCTTATTTTATATTGCTGAAGCAGATGGAGAAATTAGCAAACCAGAAATTCAATTTATTGAAGGGTGTGCTAAATATTTTGGCTTACAAAGAAATCAATATGAAAGTATTCAATCTCTTTGGCTGGATAAACAAGTTAATCCCTATAAAATCCTAGGAGTTGAAAAAGAAGCCACTAATGAAGAAATTCGAAAAAAATGGATACAATTGAGTAAAGAACTACACCCTGATCAATTACGAGCTCAGGGTGTACCTCAAGAATTAATCATTAAATCTGAAGACAGACTATCCGAGATAAATCAAGCCTACGATAAAATAAAAAGTTTGCGTAAGATCAATTAGATTTTTTTTAATTGATCTGCTTTGGATTTGCCTTTGTCTTCAACAACTTCAAATTCGACTTTATCACCTTCATCAAGGCGGTCTAATCCTGCTTGTTGAACAGCTGTAATGTGAACAAAGATATCTTTATCTTCACCATCAGGGGCAATAAAGCCATATCCTTTTTTTGGGTTAAACCATTTCACTGTTCCAGTAGTCATTCGTATTACCTTTCTTAAATAATAAGGTTAACCAGCATTAAATCGTCAAACTAAGTTTTTTTTGGGGAAACGAAATTTATTAATTCAATTATAATTAGCCTTAAATAGTACAGATAGAGTAGTATACATATTTTAATGAAAAACAATCTCAAATTAGCAAGGTAAATTAAAGGAATGATAGGACTTAAAGATAAAAATGAGGGATTTTCATCAGTCTACAAAATATTAACCAACCAAAAGGTCTATAAAATCTATAATCAAGTAGCCTTTTCTAAATATTTCAGAGATAGTCTATCAAAATTCAAAAGGCTTTATGATGAATTATGTAAATTAAAATTAAGCGTTAAACATAAAGTTATTTCTAAAAGTATTATTGAAATTGAGGAGCTAGAGTCCGATCAAAAGGTCACTATTAAAAAATTATTTAATAATGAAAGATTGTTAAAAAATTTTCTAAAACAAATTAAAAATATAGGTAACGTAAAAAAAAATATTTCATCAAAAAAAATAATTCATGAAATTGAAAATTATACTAAGAATGACCCTCAACATCAGAAAATAAATAATAAAATAAATGAATTAAAAAAATATTTAGATGTTTATCTACAAAATAAAATTTGCCATGGAGATTTGCATTTAGAAAATATTTTCTTAAATAGAAATAAATTCTATTTTTTAGATTGGGATTATTATGTGCTGTCTTCCTCTGGATATGATTTGGCCATGTTTGCCTATTTAGAAAAATTAAATAAAAAACAAATAGAAAAGATATCACTTTATTCAAAAGTATCTTTAGAGGAAATCCATCACTATCTACCTATCTGCCAACTTTTAGATTACTTATTTCTCTCATTGGACCATAAAAAAAACGGCGAGAGAGCGAGAAAGTTAAAATTAAAAGTTGATAAATTTATTTTAAATAATCTTTAAAAGATTTGTATTTAGATAATTCTTCAAAAGTTAAAACCTTATTTCCAATTATTCTACCTTTATGAAGGAAAATAAAAGAATTCGTAATTTTTTTTAATTCTTCAATTAAATGACTACTTATCAGAGTAAGCTGATTTGGAGTTTTTTTTGCCATTGACACAACATCTTTATAAAGATTATTTCTAAGACCAGGATCTAAAGAATTAAAAGGTTCATCAAGAAGTAATAAAGATTTTTTTCTTATTAAACATCGAGCAATCGAGACGCGTTGTTGCTCGCCTCCTGATAATAAATTTAGTTTGGTTTCCATATCAAGATTTATGGATAGTTTTTTTAATATGTCTCTTACTATTCTAAAATTATCTGTTGTTTTTTTCATTTGGGGATCAATACCTAGAATTATATTTTCAAAAATAGATAGATGATCGAAAGTATTAAAATTTTGAAATAAAATTGATAAATCTCTTTGAGAGGGTTCTAAATCATTTAAATTTGAGTCATTGTAAATAATTTTTCCAGATTGAGGCTCTATAAAACCTGCTATGAGATTTAGTAATGTAGATTTACCTGAGCCACTTCTTCCTACAACGCCCACAATGCCTGAATTTAAGATCTTAAAACTAAAATTCGTATTAAAAGAGTCAAATGAACAAGTAAGTTTATCTATTTTAAGCATTTCTATTCAGGAACCTACTTGGTAAATACATAATAAAAAAAAGTGAAATTATAAATAACGATAATATAAAAAATGCATCATCATATTTGTAATTATTATAAAGCTGAGAGATAAATAATGGGATGGTTCTAAAAGAACTATCATTGAAAATAGTAATTGAAGTTAAATCACCTAAGCTTAGTACAAAAACAGCTGAAATAATTAAGACTAATTCGTTTTTAATTTTTGGGATGTCGATTTTTATTAATCTTATTAAAGGTGAGATTTTGAGTATCAAACATTGTTTAGACTCATGAAAATAATTTTCTATGAATTTACTTGATAAAAAAACAAAAACTATGGGAGTAATAAAAAAACCATTGATTATAGAAACAATGAAAAAATTAGAAAAAATAAAATTTAAATTAAAATTTAAATAAAAAATAATTGAAGACAGTGTGAGAGAGGGAATGAAAAGAAGGATCGTAATCGAGAGAAATATAAATTTTTGCAAATTACTATTTTTTTCTAAAAAAGATCTATAAGTAAATAAAGCTGAAAGTGATAAAATTATAGATAATAAAACAGAAAAAGTTGAAATCATTAAACTATTAAAAATACTATTTAGAAAACCTATTGATAAAATTGATTGAGCATTAAAGTTAAAAAGACCTTTTATCAAAATTAGAAAAGGTATTAAAAAATAAAATACAATCACATAAAAACCTATTGAAATTAAGGTGTTTTTTGGAAACTTTATGATGGATGATTTATTAAAATTGAATGATTGATCATAATTTTGATTAAACATGATCAAACTTGATAAAAATAACATCAGAATTAATTGAATTATACCAAGAGTTATTCCTGAATGCAGATCGGCATTAAAAATAATTGATTGATAAATTGAAAGTTCAATCGTCACCAAATTTGGTGATCCTGAGAGTAAATACAATATCGTGAAATTACTTGCGCAGAAAATTAATGTTAAAATAATAATAGACCTATATCCTTGAAATAAATACCCTCTAATTTGCAACCTTACTGCAGTCCAAAAGGTAATATTATTGGACTTTAGAACTTTTATATAATTGTCCGGAAGATTAACTAATTTTCGAAAAAAGAAATTAGCATTAAAGGCTATATTAAAATATGAAGTGACATAAATAATTCCAGCAAATGAGAAAATTTTAAAATCATAATTTAAAGAAAATAGATTTAAAAATTTGCTTAAAACACCATTGGAGCTATAAAAAAAGATAACTCCAAAGGAAACAAAAATGACCGGTAAAATAAAACAAAAATTCAAAAAAGCAGAGATCAATCTTTGATTTTTCCCTGAAAGATACAAAATTAAACCAAAAATAAATCCCAAAATGGAAGAAAAAAATGTAGCAGTAGTAGCTTGAAAGAAAGTAAAAAATATTGCGTTTGAATAATTTAAAAAATTAAAAATATAGCTATCTGTTGCTGTAAGAAAAAATGAAATTCCAGTTACAAATATGAATAAAAGAATGAATAAATATAAATAATATGGAAGCCTTATGAAGAAGGCTCCCATAAAATTAATAGATTTACTCACCTAGTGAAGCTTCCCAATTGGAAATCCATTTTTCCTTTTGAGCAAGAGATGGAAAAACCTGATCTAATGACTTTGGTTTTGGTGCTGCACTATAAAATTCACTCTGCGAATTTTGAAGATCAATTACTGGATACATCCAGTTACCTTGTGGAATGTGTTTTTGGAAGTCTTCGGATAAAGAAAATTCTAAAAAGTTTCTTGCCAATTCTATGTTAGATGCATTTTTCAAAATACCCATTACTTCAATTTGAATAGCATGCCCTTCCATCATATCCAAAGATTGATAATTTGAATTTCCTTCTATTAATGAGTGATAAGCGGGGGAAGTTGTATAACTCAGAACAATGTCGCTTTCTCCCTCTAAAAATAATCCATATCCGTCAGACCAACTTTTTGAGGTAATAACAATTTGATCTTGTAAATTTTTCCAAAATTCAACTGCATCCTCTTGATAAACTTGATCTATCCATTTAGCTAATCCCAAACCTGGTGTGGAGTATCTGGGATCCATTATTATAACAGAAATATCATTTCTTGAGGCAAGTTCCTCAAAAGATTGAGGTGGCATGGAAAGTTTTGTTTGATCGTAAATAAAACTGAAGTATCCATAATCAAATGGTGTAAAAAATTTATTTTTCCAATTTAAATCTAAATTAAATTCTTCTATTTGATGTTCTATAAATAAATCATTTTCTTCAGCCTCATTGATCAAAGAGTCATCTAGACCTAGAAGAACATCAAAGCCTTCATTATTTTTGGTAAGCTTAACTCTCGATAAAAGAGCCCCTGAAGAGTCTGCTGTATTCCAAATTAAGTCACAATTACAAATAGACTCAAATTCTTTTTCAATATTAGGTCCAGGACCCCAATCAGAATTAAATGATCCATAGGTAAGTACTTTTAATTCTTCTTTAGCAAAAACTTGAAGAGGAAATAAAAGTAAAATAATCAATAATTTTAAGTTCATCGTTAATCCTTTCATTAACAAGGAACCAAGATTGCGCATTGGTAGGGAAATCAACTTCCTACGCCGGCATTATCCGGTTCAGGTTCTAGGGTTAAGGAAATCCTCTCTCAGCTTTATCAAAAGCACCCCTGTTACAAAGATCATAACAAGAAGCTTTGTTTATTTAAAGACATATATTTACTTATTAAAAAATATTGTTAATTTGAGTGACCATGAAGACGATTAGTAATTTTTTTGACGGAAAGCTCATTACAAGTGAGTCCACAGACAAAATTCCTTTGTACAAGCCTACTACTGGGGAAGAATATGCTCAAATACCCGTAACTACTGATAAAGAATTTAAATTAATTATTGATAAAATGAAAAATGCCCAAATCTCATGGGCCAATACTCCAGTTACCAAAAGAAGTGCAATTTTGTTTAAATTTAAAAGTTTAATTGAAAAAAACTTTGATGAAATTGCTCGCATCATCTCTGAAGAACACGGAAAAGTATTCTCAGATGCCAAAGGTTCTCTTCAAAGGGGATTAGAGGTTGTTGATTTTGCTTGTGGGATACCGCATCTTTTAAAGGGAAATCATTCTATAAATGTAGGAACAAATGTTGATTTATTCGATATAAAACAACCGTTAGGAATTTGCGCAGGGATTACTCCTTTCAATTTTCCAGCAATGGTTCCAATGTGGATGTTTCCAATGGCTATTGCATGTGGGAATGTTTTTATACTCAAGCCCTCGGAAAAAGTTCCACAATGCTCTTTAAAATTAGGAGAATTATTGCACGAAGCAGGTTTACCTGAAAATGTTCTCACTATAGTAAATGGAGACAAAAGAGTTGTAGATAATATCTTACATTCTCCTGATATAGCATCTGTTAGTTTTGTAGGCTCTACTCCTGTAGCAAAATACATATATACAGAGTGTGCAAAGTACAATAAACGCGTACAAGCTTTAGGTGGTGCTAAAAATCATATGTTAATTATGGAAGATGCAAACTTAGAGGATGCTGTAAATGGTTTAATTGGTGCTGCTTTTGGATCAGCTGGAGAAAGATGTATGGCTACTTCTGTCGCTCTTCCTATAGGTAAAATTCAAAAACCATTCATGGAACTTTTAAAAGAAAAAGCATCTCAAATTAAAGTTGGTGAGTCTCTGGATCCCCAAAGTGAAATGGGACCTTTAATTACCAAAGAACATCAACAAAAAGTTTTAAATTATATTGAAAAAGGAATTTCTGAGGGCGCTACTCTTGAAATGGATGGACGAAACTTAAATCTACAGGGTTTTGAAAAAGGTAATTTTGTTGGCCCAACAATTTTTAATAATGTTTCAACTGATATGACGATTTATAAAGAAGAAATTTTTGGTCCTGTTTTATCCGTTGTCAATTTAGATAATTTTGATGATGCATTAAAAATTATAAATAATCATGAATTTGGAAATGGTACTTCTATTTATACTTCTAATGGTACTTTTGCTCGAAACTTTATGAAAGATGTCCAAATTGGCATGGTTGGTATTAATATCCCTATTCCTGTTCCCTTGTCTTTTTATAGTTTTGGAGGTTGGAAAGGGTCAATTTTTGGAGGTCATGGCATGCATGGAGAAGAAGGAATTAATTTTTACACAAAAAGAAAAACAATTACCTCAAGATGGCCAGAAGATGTCGCAGGGGCTTCTCTAAACATGCCAACTGTGAAATAATCACATCATGGATAAATTTAAAGATAGAGAAAGAGCTTTCGAAGCTGAACAAAGTCATAAAGAACAATCAGAGTTTGATAAAAGAAACTCAAGAAATAAAGTTTTTGCTGAGTTTATTCTTGACCATATCGGTCAGCAAGGAAATCAAGAGTTACTAAAAGAAATAGTTCTCTCAGACCTTGAAGAACCAGGTGACGAGGATATTATCAGAAAGTCTCTTGATGTTATCTCTCAACATAACGGTTCACTAACAAGAGAAGATCTTCTAAAAAAATTATCTGAAATATAGATAGCTAATTACCAGCTACCTGTATTTTCCATACTTGACCAAGGTTCTTGTGGTTCAAGACTATCGCCCTTTTGAAGCAATTCAATTGAGATGCCGTCAGGTGATTTTATAAAAGCCATGTGTCCATCCCTGGGTGGGCGGTTGATAACTACACCATTATCTTGAAGTTTCTGGCAAATTTCATAAATATTGTCGACTCTAAATGCAAGATGGCCAAAGTTTCTGCCGCCAGTATATTCCTCTTTATCCCAATTATAGGTAAGTTCAATTAAAGGTTTTCTATTTTGTTCGGCAAGATTTTTATCTTCGGGGGCGCACAAAAAAATAAGTGTAAACCTACCCTTTTCATAATCTTTTCTAGAAAATTCAATCAGTCCCAATTTATTGCAATAGAAATCTAGAGAAGCATCAACATCACTTACTCTGATCATTGTGTGTAAAAATTCCATAAGAATTAATTATCAAAAAATCAAAAGAATGTCTAATTGCAACTATTAATAAGAAAATTTTAAATATAAATTAAAGTTATGTCAGACCATTCCAAAATGAATAAAGATGAACAGTTCCTTCTTAAAATTGTTCAGCCTTCACTTTTAGGTTTCATGGATGGATCTATTTCTACATTAGCCCCTGTATTTGGTTTTGCAGTATCAGGGGATGCCAAAACAGCCTTTATGGCAGGAACTTTAGTTTCTGTAGGAGCTGGTATAAGCATGGGTCAAGCTGAAGCGATAAGTGATGACGGTAAATTAACTGGTAGGGGTTCACCTGTTATAAGAGGCATTATTACTGGTGTGGCCACCTTTATTGGTGGCATGTTGCATACGCTTCCATTTTTAATTGACGATATATCACTTGCAAAAGATCTAGCTATTATAATCACAATTTTTGAACTCGCCCTGATAGCTATAATCAAATGGAAATATATGAAAAGCAAACTTTTAACAAGCTTTTGGCAAGTATATTTAGGCGGAGGTCTTGTAATTTTTGCAGGAATATTTTTAGAAAGAATTATTTCCAGGTTTTTAAATTAAAACTGTTTGTTTGCTCCAAGAACAATTTGTTTTTTTAGTACTCTTTCTCGATAGAAGATATAAGAAACACTCATAATAATAATTAATCCCCCAAACAAAACATTAAGCGTTATAAACTCTTGAAAAAATATATAGCCAATTAGAAAAGACCAAATAACTGAGGAGAAATCTAAAGGAGCCAATAAGGAAGCATCAGCCATTTGAAAAGATTTTGTAAGACAAATTTGAGCAATAAATCCTAAAAAACCTGAGGCTACCATAAAGATGAGATCGTAGTTTTGAGGCCAAATCCAAGTATCATCGTAAAAAAAGAGACTAATTACTGTACAGAAGGCAGTAAAAATCCAAACAGATAAAATATTATTATTAGTTAAAAGTATTTTTTTAAGAAAAATAACTGCTATTGATAAGAAAAAACTAGCTATCAATGGCAAGAAAGAATAATTCGAAAATATTGCTGATCCGGGATTCAAAATTATAATAACTCCAATAAAACCTACGATCACAGCAATAATTCTTCTATAACCAATTTTTTCTCCTAAAAAAAATACAGATAAAATTGAAATAAAAAAAACTGAGGAAAAACTAATCGTCTGCATTTCAACTAAAGGAACATATCTAATTGAAATAAAAAACAAGCTCATTGCTGTTATTCCAATAACCGCCCTTCCTAAATGCAGAGGGTATTTATTAATAGTTGATAATTTAAGCTTTAAAAAATAAATAACAAAAAATAATGGAATTAAGGCAAAGAAATTTCTAAAAAAAACGACTTGAAATAATGGAATATGATCTCCGGTAGCCTTAATACAAACACTCATAAGAACAAAAAATAAAACTGAAAAAGACTTATAGATAAATGCTGACATTTAAACAAAGTAACTATATTAAATATGAATGAATTTACTAATAGTTAATGGCTATGATAAAAAAGGATGGGGCAAACTCGCCAAACATAAATTACAGCCTATCTGTGAATTTTATAGAGATCAATTAAAGCTAATTTATCCAAAATTAAAAACCACTTTTATCTATCCATCAATGGAATTGCAAAAGGAATATGATGATAGTTTTTTTCTATCATTTGATGGCATTGTTTGGACAGGTTCGAGTTTGAATATTTATGACAATACAAAGGAAATTAAAAATCAAATAAACTTAATGAAAAAATTATCTAAGCTGCCAGTTAGAATGTTTGGTAGCTGTTGGGGTATGCAAATGTATACCGTCTGTAACGGTGGTCAGGTAACTAAAAATACTAAAGGGCGAGAAATAGGAATTGCCTATAATATAACTTTAAATAATCTAGGGATCTCTCACCCGCTCTATTCCAAAAAACCAAAAATTTTTGATGCATTCGCCTCGCATGTCGATCATGTAACTACAATGCCAAAAAACTCAAAAGTCTTATCAGAC
Source organism: alpha proteobacterium HIMB59 (assembly GCA_000299115.1). Lineage (NCBI taxonomy): Bacteria > Pseudomonadati > Pseudomonadota > Alphaproteobacteria > Candidatus Pelagibacterales > Candidatus Pelagibacteraceae > alpha proteobacterium HIMB59. Next base: position 1,259,408 of record CP003801.1, read on the forward strand.
AATCATTATTCTATTCAGTCATTATCTACTTCTAAATTTTGGGGCACTCAATATCATCCAGAGTTTAATTTTAAATACACTGGCCAGATTATGAATGCTCGAAAAAAAATACTATTAGATGAAAAACTTTTTTCCAAAAATCAAATTGAAAAGTTAATTCAAGACTTTAAGAGACCTAAATCCAATAGCTACAGCAAATCAATTTATGATTTTAAACTTAGAACTTTAGAGTTAGCAAACTGGCTAAAATGGATAAAATCTAATTAAAATACTTTTTTTAATTCCGATAGGTTTTTGCACTCAATCATCAAATCACCAAAATTTTTATAAGCAAAACCTTTGGCTATTACTTTTTGGTATTGATTAATCAAATCAGACCAATAATTATTATAATTAAAAATAATAAATTTTTTATTTTTAATGATACCTAATTGTAGAGCGCTTAATACTAATCCAATTTCTTCAATTGTACCGCCTCCCCCAGGAAGAGCTATAAAACTATCGGACAACCTTAGGAACTTTTTCTTTCTTTCTTCCATTGTTTTAGTGATGTGAAGTTCATCAACTTTATGATGAATAGTTTCACGATGATCCAAGAATTTGGGAATAATTCCAGTAACATGTGCTTTATTCTTTAAAGCAGTGTTCGCTACTACTCCCATAAGTCCATTTTCTCCACCACCATAAACAATGCCATATTCCTTATTGGATAAATATTCGGTTACCTTGATAGCGATATCCTTATATCCCTTATTTGAACCAAACATTGATCCACAAAAAATTGCTACTTTATGATTAGAATTTTTTATTTTCATATATTAATGTCTACTATATTAATTATTAAACGATGAAAAAGAATAACAATATTGCCGAATTAAAAAAAGTAAGATTAAAGATTGATGAAATTGATAGCAAAATCATTAAATTAATCGCTGATCGATTTAAAGAAATACATAAAGTTACTAAACTAAAAGATAGTCATGATCAAATCATAGATCATGAGCGCATCACCCATATTCTAAAAACTGTTCAAACCAAGGCAAAAAAAAATAAGATTGATCCTGATATAACTACCAGAATTTGGCAGATCTTTATTCAAGAAGCTATAAAACTTGAATATGCAAAAATTAAAAAAACTAAATAACTGCTAAAACTAACATAACGAAAAGTATTGCTATTAAAACTGTAGCCGCAAAACTTGGAGTGGTGACTTTAAAGTAAGATGAGTTTGCAAATTTTTTGGATCTTCCTGAGAAAAATTCAAATAATGAGTTTAGGATTAAATATAGTCTATTTATAACAATTTGTAGTGTTTGAAAGAGAGGTTTACCAATTCCTGGTAGCATTCTTCGATAAAACCAATCAGAGTTTAAGACAGTAGATTTAATTTCAGCTGGATATAATTTAAATTTAACTAAAAATAAGAAAGCCAATATAGCAAAAACTAAAAGTTGTAATTGGCTTATGATATGATCAATCGTATAAGGATGATACTCAACTGCATATGGTAAAATTGAATAAAGATAATTAGGGAAAATTCCGATACCGATACACAAAGAAGCCGCGATACCCATTGCTAATAACATATTAAATGGCGCCTCTTTGACTTTTGTTTTCCTTTCATGAGCGAAAAAAGCAAAATAAGGAATTTTTATACCTGAATGCTCAAGCACACCTGCAGAGGCAAAGAATAGAATAAAATAAATTAAAATTAATCCCTGCCCTCCTAATGCAGACATAATTAAAGATTTTGCCACAAAGCCACTAAATAAGGGGAATGCGGAAATTGACATTGCACCAATAATGCAGAATACGGTAGTAAATGGCATGTATTTATACAATCCGCCTAACTCCGAAGCTTTTGTTGTTCCAACTCGATGTAAAACTGCACCCATACTCATAAATAATAAAGCTTTGTAAATAATATGAACAAAGGCATGAGCAACAGTTCCATTTAAAGAAAGCTCTGTGCCAATTCCAATACCTACAACCATAAAACCTAATTGGTTGTTCAAACTAAATGAGAGAACTCTTCGTAAGTCGTTTTCAATGACTGCGAAGAAAACTGGGAAAGCGGTCATGATCGCCCCTATCCAAATCAAAGTATCCGTCCCCGGAAAAGTTCTTGCTAAAGCGTAGATCGCTAGTTTTGTTGTAAAAGCAGAGAGCGCAACTGTGCCAGTTGGAGATGACTCTGGATAAGAGTCTTGAAGCCAACCATTGAGTAAAGGGAAAGCAGCTTTTATACCAAAAGCTAAAAATATAAATAAGCTAAAAGTATTTGATAGATCTAATTTAGTTAATAAATAATTGCCAGTTTGTAATGTCATTAAGCTAGCTCCAATCAATAACAACACTCCGGAACAAACCTGAATAATCAGATAACGCATGGCAGATGATCTTGCTGATGGTGTATTTCCAGCCAATACAATAAATACTGAAGTAAGTGCGGTTGCTTCCCACCAAATAAATAAGCTAAAAAAGTCTCCTGCATGTACAGCACCGATGGCAGCACCTGCATAGGCCAAGGTAGCCATATTTTCCATCAAATTTTTATTATGCCACCCATAAATGATAACTAAGACAGAGGCTAAATGAAAAATTAGAGCAAAAGGTAAAGTTAGGTTATCAGCTTGATAAAGTATTAAAGTGTTTCCTAAAATTTCCCATTCAACAAATACGCCGAAACCATTTAAAAGAGATAAGGCTGAAGCAGCCACAGAAAGTAACATTACTGGTTGTCTAAAATATTGAGGAATAACAGGTAAAAATATGGATACTAAAATCATCCATAGACCTGGGATCATATTAGTCATAGTAATCCTCTTTTCTCATCAATATTTTTCTTAACCATTTTCCAACAAGAACAATGAAAACAAAGCTAACGAAACCAAATAAGGCTGGGAATCCATATATCTCTTCTAGGGCAAAATATGCATGACGATGAAATGTAAAATCAATTAAGACTAATAGAATTGATATAATAATTATAATTCTGGTAAAGTGTTTTGCGAGTGTTTTCAAATTATTTTGGCTCATAAAAATAAGACTCCATTGATAATTTCATCAAAGTAATTAGCATAAAAGAATAATAATAAGCACCCTAATCCTGTTACAACAGGAGGCCAAACAGCTAATGGGGCATTTGTTAGATGAATATCTTTAGTTAATTTTTTCCTAAAACCAACAAAGACTGGTTCTAATAAATAATAAATATTCAATAGCGATGAGATACCTAAAATTATTGCTATAAATAAATAATCAGCCTCTAATGATCCTAGTATTAAATAAAATTTACTCCATGATCCTACAAATGGAGGAACCCCAATTATTGACAATGCTCCTAAAGTATAAGCAAAAAAGATCAAAGGTGTTTTATATCCAAGACCATTTAACTGACTGATTTTTTTAACATGAGCGGTGACATAAATGGCTCCTGCACAAAAGAATAATGTAATTTTTCCAATAGCATGTGTAATTATATGGAAGGAAGCGCCTTTAATTGCAAAGGTAGTTGCCAAAGCGGCTCCTAGGATAATATACGAAAGTTGACTTATAGTGGAATATGCCAGCCTTGCTTTTAAGTCGTCCTTAGTAATGGCAATGATACTTGAAGCCAGTATTGTAAATGAAGCTAACCATATCAACCAATCAGAAGCCCTGCTTTCAAACAGATATTCTGGGCCAATAATATAGACAACCACAACTAAGAAGCTAAAAACACCAGCTTTTACAACAGCCACTGCATGGAGCAAAGCAGAGACAGGAGTTGGGGCAACCATTGCTGCTGGTAACCAACGGTGAATTGGCATTATAGCAGCTTTTCCTATACCAAATACCAAAAGGGCAACTAGAAAAGAGAGGTATTCTGTTGGAAACTTTCCCTCAAGTATACCGCCTGACCTAAAATCTAGCGTTCCTGTTTGAAACCAAATCCAAAATATTGCAGGCAAAAACAACATTAAAGAGGTACCGACAAGAATTGATAAATACACTCTTCCTGCAGCCTGGGACTCTGCATTTTGTTTATGTCCTACTAGAGGAAAAGTAGAGAAAGTTAAAATTTCATAAAAAATGAATAGAACTAATAAATTTCCTGACCAGGCGATCGCTAAAGCAGCATGAATTGCAATTGAGTAAAAAATGACAAACCGAGTTTGATTATCTTCTCCAGCGCCACGCATATAACCAATAGTGTAAATAGAAGCAAGTATCCACAATGAGGAAGCGACAAGACTAAAAATTGAACCTAAAGGTGTGACTCTAAAAATAAAATCTACACCTTCAATGAGCGGGAATAGAGAGATTGAATAATCTTGAAAATTTTGAATACCATCAAAGATAATTAAACTGATGATAAAAGTAATAATACCTCCTATGACGCCGAATGAATCACGTAAATTAATATTCTTTTGGAAAACATATGAACCCAAAGCTGAAAGTAGTGGAACTAGTAAGCCGAGAATAATTAAGGAAGAGTTACTCAATTAGACAACCCTCCAAATAAATTACTAGAAGCCATATTAGCAAGTTCTACAATCGGTGCAGAGAAAATTCCAAATATAATAATTGATATTGCAACTATCCAGAGCGGTATATAAATTGCTGGATCTTCAGAAACAGCCTCAGTCTTAATTGATGAGAACCATAAGCTTTCTACTATTTTCCAAAAATAAATTACAGCGAGAGCAGAACTTATCGCTATAAGCGCAATCGTTATAAACATATGGTTGTAATAAAGAGCTTGAAATAAATAGAGCTTTGAAACAAATCCATTTGTAAGCGGAATACCTATTAAAGAGACTCCACAAATCAATAACGCAAAAGATGTAATTGGATATTTTTGACCATATCCATTAATAGAAGACAAAGTTACTCTATCTTGGGAGGAAATCGCAAAATACCCAATGGCCATAAAAAGACCTCCCTTAATTAAGGCATGATTGAAAATATGAATAAATCCAGCGGTAATGCCGCTTTGGTCATTCATACTAAAAGCAAGAGTAATATAGCCAATTTGGGCGATAGAAGAATATGCAAGCAGTTTTTTTATATCATCCTGATAGATCGCAATGATCGTGCCTACAAAGATAGCTGTGACTGATAAAGGCATCAAAACATAATCTAAAAATATAATTAAATAGTGATCATAGAATGTGAAAACTTCATAAATTAGACGAACAAAAAAATACAAAATAGCTTTCGTTGCCAAAGCGGCAAAAAGAGTTGAAACGGCCGATGGGGCATAACTATAAGCAGGAGGAAGCCATAAATGGAGAGGGAAAACTGCTGATTTAACCATGAGACCGATAAGCATAAAAGACATTCCTGCAAATATCGCTAATTGACCAGTTGAATATTGAGAAAGTTGAATAACTAAGTCAGACATATTCAAAGTACCAGTCATTGAATAGGCAAAGCCAACACCGATTACATAAAAAGTTGCTCCAATCGCTCCTATAATTAAATAATTGAAAGCAGCTAAGAGTGCTTTTCTATTCATTCCCGCACCTAAAGCAATTAAAGATATTGATGATAGAGCTGAGATTTCTAAAAATACAAAAAGATTAAAAATATCATTAGTCAGAATAATACCGTTTAAACTTGCTACGGCCAGAAGCCAAAGTGAATATGCTTTCCCACTATCCTCAGGATGTATTTCAGAAAGAAAAATTTTTCTAGAATAAAAAGTAGTTATTAAAACAAAACTCGAGAAAATAATCTGTAATCCGATATTTATACCATCAATTTTAAATGCTATACCCCAAGGCGGCTGCCAATTTCCAAATTCATACAATATTACTCCTGATATTTGAACCATTGAAAGAAGTTCAAAAGAAATGAAAAGATGAACAACAAGAGTTATCATTGAAATTATCCATGGCCATTTAGAAGAAGGCATAAAAGCAATGATCGCAGATACAATTAATGGAAGAACTACAACTAAAGCAGGGGCGTCATCAATCAAAAAATTCATTTTTATCTCTCTGACTTGAGCTCCTCTGCTTCAATCTCTTTTTCTTCAATTGTGTTATAGTTTTTATAAATCTGTAGCACGAGAGCTAGTCCTAAGGCTGAAGTCGCAACCCCGACCACAATAGCAGTAAGTATTAAAACGTGTGGAAGTGGATTTGAATATATAGCTTCAACTTTCATTAAAATTGGAGCTGTTCCATCAATGATTTTTGCAAGAGAAACAAAAAAAACAAATACAGAAGTTTGAAAAATGGCGAGACCAACAATTTTTTTTATATAATTTTGACTAGTAATAATGATAAATAAACCACCTACCATCAGCAAAATAAAAGCAAAGTGGTTCCAGAAATATAAAAAATCAGTCATTGCTATCACCAAATGAAGCAAAGGAGTGGTAAAGAGCTATCATTACAGTAGCAACAGTTATACCTACTCCAAGTTCAACAAGTATAATTCCTAGATGTTGTCCGCCAGAGGGATCAGAAGATAAGACGTTATAATCTAAATATTTTCCATTTAGAAATAATGAAATGACTCCAACACCAGCATACAAAAGAACACCTACACACATCAAATACCTGTTTATTTTAACTGGAACCAAGGTCTCACCATTTTTTAATCCAAAAATCATTGAGTATAAAATGAATGCAGCTGCAATGATTACCCCAGCCTGAAACCCTCCTCCAGGTCCATAATCACCATGAAATTGAACATACAATCCAAAAATAATAATTGGCGCAAATAAAATTCTGCTGACAATACTAAAAATAGGACTAGATGATATTTTTTCTTTCATTATTTTTTTAATTTCTTTTTAAATTTTGTTTTTCTATTAAGAGTATTGCCCGTTAAAAGTGCGATTACACCCAACCCAGCTGTAAATATAACTACAGTTTCTCCTAAAGTATCAAAACCTCTATAGCTCGCTAAAATATTAGTAACTACATTGGGGATATGAAAAAATGATTCGCTCTCTTTTATGTATTCAGGAGTAACATGTAAATGAATCGGGGCATTGGGATCACCAAGTAGAGGGAGATTGGCGATTATGACCATTAAAACAATCACAATACATACAGCAATAAGGATACTCGGATATAAATTAACTAAGGTATTTTTTTTTCCTTCTGGCAATTTAGCTACCGCCATGACCATCAAGATAGTGGAAATTCCCGAACCAACTGCAGCTTCAGTAAAAGCAACATCAACAGCATCTAAATTTACATAGATAGCGGCACAAACAAGAGTAAACGCTCCTGTTAATGCGACTATTCCAATCAAAGAAGTACTTTTGAAAATAAAAAAAGTTGTTATCAAAAGAATTGAAATGAGAAAAAAATTAATTAAGAGAAAATTCATTTTTTTTTAATTTTTGCCTTTGGTTTTAGTCCAGACTCATAAGCAAAAAGAGAAATTGCATGACTAGATATTGGACTAGTGAATAATAAAAATAATGGAATAAGTAAAAGTTTAAAACTCACTAGCGTGAATCCTGAATAAAGAACAAGTGAGAGAACTACAAAACCAGATCCTAAAGTATCAATTAAACCTGCAGCATGAATTCTACTAAAAACATCTGGTAATTTGATTAAACCTAAACTTCCTGAAAAAATAAAAAAAGAACCTATAGCCAGTGAAATCATCGATAAGATATTGATAAAGTTATCCATTAAATTTTTTTCCTTTTATTTTGTAAAACTTAAGAATAGCGATGGTCCCAAGAAAATTTAATAAAACATACATCAATGAAATATCTACAAACTCTGGTCTTTGAAAAGCAAACCCATGGACAGCAATTCCAAGGGCTATAATTGTACCGATACTGGAAATAGATAAAATCCTATCAAATGGAGTTGGGCCTTTAATGGCTCTTATAATGCATAGGATAATCGCCAATGCCAGAATAGTCAGAGCAGCAAAAAAAATCATTTATCAAGTCCTGAAATTAATCGATCCATTTCGCCAGTTTGTAAATCTTCAGACAACTCCTTACTCAAAGCGTGAATAAGTAAATCATTTTTTTCTACTTCAATTGTAACGGTTCCGGGTGTCAAAGTGATTGCATTGGCATAATTAGCTATACCAGTTGAATTTTTTTGTGATGCTTTGATCTTAATTAACTCTGGAGAAGGTTTATTGTTCCAAATTATTTTTGTTGTAGTAATACCAGACTTAAATATCTCTTTAACCAGCCAGAGCCAATAAAAGGGCAAACGTAATAAAAGCTTTAATGGAAGAGCATCATTATCTAAAGCTTTTGCCCTCAAAGACATCCAACTCACAAATAAAACGCTAACTAAACCAAAAAATAATAATAAGGGCTTTAAATATCCTGAGAGAACGTACCAAAGTGCAAAAAGCACTAAGAAGTAAACTAGTATAGATAAAAACTTAACCGAATTTATTGTTTTATTAGCCACTAAAAGCTATTATGAGAATAAATCGCCCTCTGTAAACACTGCTGTGTTCATGTCTTTCACGTAAAGTTTTCCTTGATCTGATTTAAATCTTGAAACTTCAATGAAACCACCTTTGACAGCAATACGAACGTTTTCAGCATTGATGGAAATAATTTGCCCGGGGAAGTGTTCTGCACTTTGCTCATCAATAAATTTGGTATCGACAAAAGTAAATTCATCTCCCATAAATTCAGCCCAAGCGCCGGGTTGTGGGTTACAACCTCTGATCAAATTATAGACTTCTCTACCTGGTTTTTTCCAATCTATTCTTGCATCCGCTTTTTTACACCATGACTCATAAGTAGCTTTAGATTCATCTTGAGTAATTCGGGGAGCATTTCCAGCAGCAATCATATCTGCAGCTTCAACACAAGCATCCACACCTAATGGGAAAATCTTTGAGAAATAAACATCACCAAGAGTATCATCAGGTCCAATTTCAACTTCTTTTTGAAGTAATATCTCGCCTTCATCTAAACCATCGTTTGGGTAAAAGATTGTTAAACCTGTCTTCTCGGAGCCCCAGATGATCGGCCAGTTAATAGAACTGGGACCTCTGTGCAAGGGAAGCAAAGACGGATGAAAGCAAATTGAGCCATGTTTTGGAATATCGCGAGCAGCCTCAGGAACAAATATAATTACATAGGCCATCACACATAAGTCTGCGTCATGAGACTTGATCTGATCTAAGACTTCTTGATCTTTGAAGTTTGAAGGTTGAAATACAGGAAGACCTACGCTTTGAGCATATTCCTTTACAGGATCTACCGGCTTACCCTCTTTGTCTGGTGCGCAGTAAACAGCGACTACTTCATGATCAGTTCCAGTGTGAAATTTTTCTAAAGCACTCTTTCCAAATGCTTGTTGTCCCATCAGTATAATTTTCATTTTTATTTTCTCCCTCTATAGATTTATACAGCTCCAGCTTCTCTAACTGCTTTAATTTCCTCTTCGCTCATATTACAAAATTCTTTAAGAATTTCATCAGTATGCTCACCTAATAAAGGCGATCTTTTGACTACCGCAGGAGAGTCAGATAATTTAATTGGATTGCCAACTGTTAAATACTTTCCTCTCACAGGATGATCAACTTCGACAACAGTTCCTGTTTCTCTAAGTCCTGGGTCTTCTGCAATTTCTTTTAGAGACAGAATAGGACCAACAGGGATATCTAAAGGATTACAAATCTCCATCACTTCAAATTTTGTTTTGGTCTTTGTCCATGCCTCAATAGTATCAAAAATTTCATTCAATCGAGGAAGTCGAGCTGGTGGGGTTGAATAATTTTCATCTTCTTTCCATTCTGGCTTACCAATCACATCACACACTTTTTCCCAAACGGCAGCTTGGGTAATAAAATATGTATATGCGTTTGGATCAGTTTCCCAACCCTTACATTTTAAAATTCTACCAGGTTGTCCGCCACCCGAGTCATTTCCCGCACGTGGTGTTGAGTCACCAAAAGGAATATTTTCACCAAATTGTGAGTACTCTTTTAAAGGCCCTCTCTCCAATCTTTGCTGATCACGAAGTTTAACTCTGCATAGATTAAGAACGCCGTCTTGCATAGCGGCAGATACTTTCTGACCCTTGCCTGATTTCTCTCGATGAAAAAGCGCAGTAACTATTCCAAGGGCTAAATGAAGACCTGTTCCACTATCACCGATTTGGGCACCAGTAACCATAGGTACCTCACCTAACATACCTGTAGTTGAAGCTGATCCTCCAGCGCATTGAGCAACATTTTCATAAACTTTACATTCCTCATATTTCCCTGGTCCAAATCCTTTTACAGAAGCATAAATCATTCTAGGGTTAATCTCTTGGATCTTCTCCCAAGTAAAACCCATACGGTCTAAAGCTCCAGGTGCAAAGTTCTCAACCATTACATCACATTCCTTAATTAATTGAGTAAAGATTTTCGCTCCCTCAGGTTTTTTAGGATTAAGAGTAATACTTCGTTTGTTGGAGTTTAGCATTGTAAAATAAAGGCTATCTGCTTCTGGGATATCCCTTAGCTGTCCTCGAGTAGCGTCTCCTACTCCTGGACGTTCAACTTTTACAACGTCAGCGCCAAACCATGCTAACAGCTGAGTGCATGTTGGTCCGGACTGGACATGAGTCATGTCCAGTACCTTTACACCTTTTAAAGCTTCCATTTTTGAATTATTTGTACATAGTCTGGTTTTTTGTACCAGGTGCAAATTCTTCTTTATCAACCCAGATGTTCACGATTGCAGGGATACCTGACTTAACCGCTTCTCTTGCTCTTTGAAGTGCTGGTTGAATGTCTTTGGCTTCTCTAACAGCTTCACCGTGACCACCAAGTATTTTAGCAAATTCGTCAAAGTTAACATCGCCAAGAATATTACCAACATTACCTTTTTCTTCACCATACTTCATGATCTGACCAAAACGAATTTGGTTTTGAGCTGAGTTATTTCCGATAACAGTAAGAACTGGGGCTTTGTGTCTGACAAATGCTTCAAAGTCCATACCAGTCATTGAGAAGGCGCCATCTCCACAATAAAGTAGTACTTCTTTTTCAGGAGCCGCTATCTTTGCTGCAAGGGCATACGGTACGCCTACGCCTAATGTTCCTAATGGGCCTGGATCCATCCATGCACCAGGCTGTCTTGGCTGAACTGCTTGTGCACTGATAGTAACAACGTCACCGCCATCTCCAATATAAATTGTGTCATCATTAAGGAATTGGTTTAACTCCCAAGCTACTCTGTATGGGCTAATTGGTGATTTGTCTGTTGTAAAAGTAGGCATTAACTTCTCAAGTGCCGCCTCTTCACCAGCTCTTAATTCATTAAACCAGTCAGATCTGTCTTTTTTAGAACCAGCCTCTGAAATAGCTTTCAGTGTAGTTCCAATATGACCAACAAGACCTAAAGAGATATCTCTATTTTTACCGACAGTTCTATAATCCATGTCAATTTGGATAACTGTAGCGTTAGGATTTAATCTTTTTCCGTAACCCATTCTGAAGTCAAAAGGAGTTCCCACAATGATAATACAATCAGATTTAGTAAAAGCATTTCTTCTTGTTCTATGGAAATGATGTGGATCGCCAGGAGGTAATGAACCACGAGCAGAACCGTTTAAGTATGCAGGGATATCCATGTTTCTCACAAAATCAACTGCATCTTGAGTTGATTGACTAGTCCAAACTTGTTGACCTAAAAGAATACAAGGTCTTTCAGCTTTTGAAATAATGTCAGCAGCTTTTTGAACATCAACAGGATCGGCAAGAGTTTTAGAGGAGGCACTGTATTTTCCTGTTTCTGGTACAACAGCTTTACTTAAAGGAATAGATGAATCTAAGATATCTCTTGGGATCTCAAGGAAAGATGGTCCAAAAGAACCATTTCTAGTTTCTCTGAATGCCATAGAGACCATATCAGCACATCTTTCAGTAGACATTACTGTAGCTGCGAATTTTGTAATAGGTTGCATCATATCCACGTGTGGGAGATCTTGAAGTGATCCCATCTTATGTTGAGTTAGTGAACTTTGACCACCGATTAATAACATTGGGATTTCAGCTCTAAATGCATTAGCAACGCCAGTTATAGCATGGGTAGTTCCAGGCCCTGCTGTTACAACAGCACATCCCGGCTTTCCTGTCATTCTTGCATAACCATCTGCTGCATGTGAAGCCACTTCTTCGTGTCTTACGTCGATGATTTTAATACCTTCGTTTAAACAACCGTTATAAATGTCAATAATATGACCACCACATAGGGTGTAAATTACTTCAACGCCCTCAGCTTTGAGAGCTTTTGCTACTAGCTCACCGCCAGTAATCATTTGTTCGTTAGTTCCTGTAGACATATGTACCTCTCTCCTGGTGGTATAATGTATACCAGAAAAATTAAGGATGCAAAGAAATTTGGCTAGGTTTTGATACTTTCTTGTATCTTTTCAACAAGCGTTAAAGCATGGTTTTTCAATAGTTTTTCAGCTTTTGCAGGTTGCCCTGCGACAAGAGATTTGACTATATCATTGTGCTCATCAATAGATCTGATGGACCGATTGGACTCTATTATGAACTTTTTTCTAAGATATTGGAGGTGTATTAATTGAGATTCTAGTATCTCTCCCATCAGTCTCACTTTAGTCAATTTCATAATATGTTCATGAAATTTAATATTATCATTAGAATAGTTATCAAGGTCAGATAAGACGTTTGACTTAGAATACTGACAATATTTATTTAATACTTCGATTTCTTCTTTTGACGAATTTTGAATAATCAAATGTGCTGCGTATCCCTCCAAACCAGCCCAAACAGTTACAATATCTATTAATTCCTTCTTAGACTTCCTATGAACAAACACACCTCTTCTTGGGACTGTCTTTACTATACCCTCTTGTTCTAGTCTTGCTACAGCCTCTCTTATTGGAGTACGGCTGACTCCTAACTTCTCGGAGAGTTGTCGTTCATCTAAATGAAAATCTGTCTCTTTCAGATATATATTTAAAGATAGGATATATTTTTTTAAAGCCTCATAAACTTTATTCTTTAAATTAACGGGTCCAATTTTTTGGATCATTAATTTATTTTAAGCTTTTTTAAAAAATTTTCTATAAATAGGTCCAAAAGCAGGCATGACAAGTAAAACAATGGCTATGTACATAATCACTGCAGCTATTGGCTTAGAGCCAAAATCAAAAAATATTCCCATACTTCCGTCTGATAAAATTAAGGATTGTCTCATTGCTTTCTCAGCCAACGGACCTAAAACAATCGACAAGACAGCTGGAGCTACAGGATAGTCTAATTTTCTTAGTATATATCCTCCAAATCCAAACAATAACATTAACCAAACATCATGAAGGCTTTGCGTTGGTGCGTAACCACCTGTAACACAGAGAACAAATATCACAGGAGCTAATATAGCAAAAGGAATTCTGAGAACCATTAAGAAGGCTGGAATTAAAGCAATGTTTAACACAAGAGTAAAAAAATTTGCAATATAAAGACTTCCAATTAATCCCCATACAAATTCTGGCTGTTGTGTAAACAATAAAGGTCCTGGAGTTAAGCCCCAAAGTATCATCCCTCCCAATAGAATAGCTGTAGTTGGAGATCCAGGAATACCAAGAGTTAACATTGGTAACATACTTCCAGTACTTGCAGAATTATTCGCGCACTCTGGGGCAACTACACCTGCGGGAACCCCTGATCCAAATTCCTTTGAATTTTTAGAGAGTTGTTTTGTTATACCGTAAGACATCAAAGAAGCTGGTGTTGCGCCTGCTGCTGGCAAAATACCCACAAAAAAACCTAAAAAAGAACCAATATTCATTGCCATAATAGTCTTTTTTAATGCAGCGAAGGCTCTTCCGACTTCTTTCATATTAACTGAGAGTTTAGACATTTGAACTTTTCCTTTAGTTTCTTCGAGTGTCCATAGCATCTCACCTATTCCATAAATACCTATAGCCAGAACTAAGAAATTTATTCCATGGAGAAAACCTGGGATACCAAAAAATATTAAGCGCGGTTTACCAGTAATTAAGTCCAATCCTATTGTTGATAAAACTAATCCAATTAAAATAGAGAAAATTGTTTTAGGAATATCATCGCCACCTAAGCCCACAAATGTTGCAAAAGCCATGACCATTAAAGCAAAAGTTTCAGGAGCATTAAATCTCAAGGCTACTTCAGCAAGTGGTGGCGCGAATAAAGTAAATAAAATTACAGACACAGTTCCACCTACAAACGAGCCTACGGCAGCTGCTGTGAGGGCAGTCATCGCCTCACCCTTTACAGCCAAAGGTCTTCCATCAAAAACTGTGGCTACGGCAGTTGACGCTCCTGGAATGCCTAGCATCACAGAACTGATTGCACCTCCATACATTGCTCCATAATAAACCGCAGCTAAAAAAATAATTGCAGCTGTAGGGGGCACAATAAAAGTAATTGGAATTAAAATAGCAACACCATTAACTGAACCCAGGCCTGGCATAGCTCCAACAAATAAGCCTATGAGACATCCAAATATCAAAAGAGCTAAATTTAATAATTCAAAGGATGTAGCCATTCCTTGAAGAAGTAATGCAAAAGTTTCCATATGTTTTATTTACCCTTTCTCATAAACTATTTTATAAATCTGCTAGCTAGAAACGCCAAGAGAGATGGCGAAAGTACAGTGGCAATTATATATATCCAAATCATAAATAGTGAACTTGAACCATACATAACATCGTAAACTGGATAAAATAAAGGCTCAGATATTCCTTGAGGCAAAGGAATTTTTAACAACCATTCAAAAAATAAGAAAGTCAAAATAGGGGTTGTTATTGAAAAATTAAAAATAAAAGAATTACTCTTATCACTAAAATATCTTAAATAGAAAGCTAAGAAACAAATTAAAGAAAAATAAATTCCTAAATATCCGATAGCAAAAACTAAAACTACAAGTGAAATAATAGTTACCCATACAAACTTAAAGGCCTCAGGATCAACAAAAGGCTCGTGGTTTGTGGATTGTGGAGATTTTTTTAAAATAAACTTAGCAATGGTTATTACAGTACAAATGAACATTCCTAATGAAAGGTAGAAGGGAAGAAACCCTGCTCCCATATTTTCTTCTGCGCTCCATGTAATTCTGTTTTGTGCGCTTTTAAACATAAGAGCGAGTGAGCACAGTGCTAAAACTACAGCGACAGTAATTTCTGCCCTTCTAACTGAAAATTTAGTATCTGTGCTCATTATTCGCTCCTAATTTATTTTATTAGTTAAAGTTCTTAATGATCTCGCCGTGCTTCTCATACTCAACTGCTAAGAAGTCTTTAAGACCATATCCTTCCAACCAACTCATTAACTTACCGTCGTCAATGTTGAAAGTTTGGAACTCATCATCCCAGTAAACAGTGTGTAAAAGACCTGTGTAGTACTTTTCCACTTCTGCATCAATACCAGCTGGAGCCATAAATGCTCTCATCATGTAGTATTCAAGATCAGGATAACCTAATTCATAAGAAGAAGGTACATCTGGGAATGCTGGGTTTCTCTCAGGAGTCATCATAACTAAAGCCTTAGAGTCTCCAGACTGATAGAATCCCATCTGCTCGGAAGGGTTGTTTAATGTGAAATCTGACTCACCGCCAACTAGACCTTTTGCAACAGCGCCACCACCGTCATACGGGACGTACTTTGCATCAAATCCAAACTGGCCTCTCATCATACCAAGAAGTAATTCGTCTTCTGACATACTTCCTGTACCACCAGCAACAAGGTTACCCTGTTTTGCAAGTGCAATGAAGTCATCAAAAGTTTCTACACCTTGAGTATTCTTACCTTCAGTTGCAATCCATACTAGGAAAGTATCTGTGATAAGTCTTGCTAATGGAGTGAAGTCATTGAAGAAGTCAATTCCTAACTCAGGTTGGTTAACAGGTGTAGTTAGAACGTTGTTAAGAGTAATGATCAGCGTGTGCTCATCACCAGCTTTTTTCTTAACATATGTCATTGCCTCACCACCAGAACCACCTTTTTTGTTGATTGGAATCACTGGCTTAGATGCGTAGTCATTTTTCTCAATAACACCTTGTACTAGTCGAGCGATCTCGTCAGCTCCTCCACCTTGACCAGCTGGGATAATAAGTTCAATAGGCTTCTTTGGAGAAAAAGGCTTCGCAGAAGACACTGAACTAACAGCTACAAGTGAAAGAGAAACTAGAACTAGACCGATTTTTTTGATTAAAGTCATACTATTATTCCTCCTATAGAATGAATATTCTTTTAAAGATTAACCTATTTAATAAAAATTAGAAAGATAAATAAAAAAAAATTTCTAAATTCATAAAAAAAACCTTATTTTTAGCTATATTTTTTAACTTGTTGTTAAGATCTTTGGTATAATGTATACATTATACAATTATAAAAAAATGAAATTTATAAACTGTAAAGATAATAAATTATTTATCGATAATAGTAGTTTACCAGACCCTACAGAGAATCAAATACAAATAGAAATTTTTTCAACTAGTGTTAACAGAGCCGACGTGCTTCAAAGAAAAGGACACTACCCTCCCCCGAAGGGAGAGAGTGAGATTATTGGCCTAGAGTGTGCTGGGATTGTCTCCAAGATTGGTCCAAACTCGAGTAAATTTAAAGTTGGAGATAAAGTCTGTGCTATTTTAGGTGGCGGTGGATATGCCGAATTAGTGAATGTTGATGAAAGGCAAGTCATGCCCATTCCGTCAAATATCAGTATGTTAGAGGCAGGATCTCTTCCAGAAACTATTCTTACTGTTTATGAAAATATTTTTAATATTTCTGAATTTAAAAATAATGAGGTTGTTTTAATTCATGGTGGAAGTAGTGGGATTGGCACAACAGCTATTTCTCTTTTGAAAAATTTTACTGATCAGATTTATGTCACTGCCGGCTCTAAAGAAAAATGTGATCAATGTTTACAACTTGGAGCCAAAGCGGCAATCAATTATAAAGACGAAGATTTTGAGCAGTATTTCATTGATCAAAAAATAAAAGTTGATGTTATTTTAGATATGGTTGGTGGATCCTATTTAAAGAAAAATTTAAAAATATTAAATCATAAAGGGCGACTCACATATATAGCTGCTCTCGAAAGTATTAAAGCTGAAGCTAACCTCCTATATATAATGACCAAACAATTAAAAGTTTCTGGATCTACACTTAGATCAAGATCACCTGAGGAAAAAGGAAAAATAGTCAATCAAGTTGTTGAACATATTTGGCCTTTAATTGAACAGGGAAAATACAAACCAACAATTTTCCAATCTTTCAATATGGAAGATGTAAATTTGGCTCATGAGTTAATGGAATCATCCAGCCATATTGGAAAAATCTTATTAGATATTAAAGGAGGACAAAAATGAACTTACATGAGTACCAAGCAAAAATATTGCTTAAAAATAATGATGTAAGAGTTTTAGCTGGTAACCCAGTTTTAAACGACAACGAGATAGACTCTGCTGTTGACTCTATCCAGACGCCGGTAATGGTTGTGAAATCACAAATTCATGCTGGGGGAAGAGGTGCAGGAAAATTTAAAGATAGCGGCGATGATAAAGGTGGAGTGCGAGTTTGTTTTTCAAAAGAAGAAGCAAAAGAAAATGCAAAGAAAATGCTTGGTAAAACACTTGTAACAAAACAGACTGGACCGGATGGTAAAGTCGTTAATCGTCTTTATATCGAAGAGGGCTGCGATATTAAAAAAGAATACTATCTCAGTATGTTAGTAGATCGTTCAACCTCCTCCATCTCTATTATAGCTTCAACTGAAGGTGGAATGGAAATTGAAGAAGTAGCTGAAAAAGAACCTGAAAAAATTATCACTGTAAACGTTCCTGGTGATCAAACTTTAGATCAAGCTAGCTTAGATCAATTAGTTCAAGGTTTAGAAATTACTTCTGAACAATCTGGAGATTTTTGTGATCAGATTCAAAAAATTTATTCCAGCTTTTTATCAGCAGATGCTTCTCTAGTTGAGGTAAACCCATTTGTATTAACTGGTGAGGGAAACTTCCTTGCACTTGATGCAAAGGTATCGATCGATGACAATGCTTTATACAAACACAAAGATATTGCCGAGATGCGAGATGAGACAGAAGAAGATCCAGCTGAGATAGAAGCATCTAAACATGAGTTAAATTATGTAAAACTAGATGGGAGTATCGGATGTATGGTTAATGGCGCAGGTCTTGCTATGGGTACCATGGATATTATCCAACTTCATGGTGGAAGCCCAGCAAACTTCTTAGATGTTGGTGGTGGAGCTACAAAAGAAAGAGTTGCTAAAGCCTTTTCAATCATTCTTCAAGATCCAAATGTTAAAGTCATTCTGGTAAACATTTTTGGTGGCATTATGAAATGCGATATCATAGCTGAAGGTGTTGTTGCTGCCGCTAAAGAACTATCCATTCAGGTTCCTTTAGTTGTTAGACTTGAGGGAACAAACGTAGATCTTGGAAAAGAAATTCTTAATAAATCAGGTCTAGCTATTATTTCAGCAGATAATTTAGAAGACGCGGCTCAAAAGGCTGTCGGTGCTTTGAGTTAAAGGAGTAAACATGTCAGTATTAATTAATAAAGAAACAAAAGTAATTTGCCAGGGATTTACTGGTGCTCAAGGTACATTTCACTCAGAACAAGCAATTAAATATGGTACACAAATGGTTGGTGGTGTAACACCTAAAAAAGGCGGACAAGAGCATTTAGGTCTACCAGTATTTAACACCGTTAAAGAGGCGAAAGAAAATACTGAAGCTAACGCTACAGTAATCTATGTCCCTCCTCCATTTGCAGCTGGCGCTATTATTGAAGCTATTGATGCTCAAATGGAATTGATCGTATGTATCACTGAGGGCGTTCCAGTTTTAGATATGATGCAGGTTAAGAGGAAGTTAGAAAATTCCAATTCAAGACTCATTGGTCCTAACTGCCCAGGTATCATCACACCAGATGAATGTAAAATAGGTATTATGCCTGGTCATATTCATAAAAAAGGTAAAATTGGTGTTGTAAGTCGATCAGGAACCTTAACTTATGAGGCTGTGGCTCAAACCTCTGCAGTAGGACTTGGACAGTCTACATGTATTGGTATAGGTGGTGATCCTATTAATGGTACCAACTTTATCGACTGTTTAGACTTATTTTTAAAAGACCCTGAAACCGAGGGAATTATTATGATTGGTGAGATTGGTGGAACAGCTGAAGAAGAAGCAGCAGAATTCATTAAGAACTCTTCTATCAAAAAACCTGTAGCTTCCTTTATTGCAGGTGCTAGTGCTCCTGCGGGTAAAAGAATGGGTCATGCTGGAGCTATAATATCTGGTGGAAAAGGAACTGCTGAGTCGAAGTTTAATGCGCTTGAAGATGCAGGAGTTCACATTTCCAAGTCACCAGCTAAATTAGGTGAAACTATCCAAAAGGCTTTAGGTTAAATTACTTATAAAGCTTTGCTTCTTTAGCTCTTAATTTTACCAGAGCTAAAACAGTATCAATTGTCGGTGTGGGAACTTTGGTAATTCTTCCAAGCTCCTGCACTGAAGAAACTAACGCATCGATTTCCATCGGACGGTCTCTTTCTAAATCTTGTAACATAGAAGTCTTGTGCTCACCCACAGCTTTTGCTGCCTCTATTCTTCGCTCAACATCAAAAGGTTTATCGATACCTAAATTTTTTGAAATTTCATGAGCTTCATTCATCATATTTTTAACAACATTTCTAACTTCTTGATCACTGCATATTTTAACTAAAGTAGATGTGGTCAAAGAGCTGATAGGATTTAAAGAAAGATTGCCAAATAACTTCAACCAAATATCTCCTTTAATATTTGGACGAATAGGAGCTTGAAAACCAGCCTCCTCAAGAGTGCTAGATAGTTTTTTAATTCTATCCGTATCCTCTCCATTAATTTCACCTAATTGAAATTTATCGCCTTCTAAATGTTGTATAACGCCTGGTTTGATTACTTCGGATGCGGGATTAACAATACATCCAATAATTTTCTCAGGACCTATACGATCCCATTGACTACCATCGGGATCAACCGAAGTTACTCTTTTATCTTTGTATTCAGGATTTTCATGATTATGGAAATACCACCACGGTATTCCGTTTACACCCCAAACAAAAGATGTATCGTCTTTCATTAAAACCTCAAAGGCATCCAAACATCCAGGAACCGAATGAGCTTTTAGAGTGACAAAAATATAATCTTGCTTTCCTGCTTTCTCAGCTGTGTCCACACATCGAGGATAAACTACAAGTTCTTTACCATCTTTTCGCAGTCTTAATCCATCTTGGCGAATAGCTTCATAGTGAGGTCCACGAGCAATTAACGTTACATCAGCGCCAATTTCTGTAAGTTTAGCGCCTAGATATCCACCAATAGCACCAGCACCGTAAATACAAATTTTCATATTAAACCTTTAAATGCTTGATAGCTGCGGCTACACCACTGCCTAGCTCAAATTTAATCCCAACATCATACATGGCCAATTCGGCAGTTGATATCGCACCTAAAATCATGGTGCTATTTAAATCACCAAGGTGACCTATGCGAAATAGCTTTCCAGCTACCTTGTTTAGTCCTCCGCCAAAAGAAGTGTTGTATTTGTTATAAGCGGTTTTAACGATATCAGTGGAGTCAATACCTTCAGGTACCATAATTGCTGTAACAGTGTTTGAGTAAAGAGAAGGATCTTTAGCGCATAGATTTAAACCCCAAGCTTCAGAGGCTTTTTGAACTGCCTGTGCTAAAAATAAATGCCTTGAGTAAATATTATCTAAACCTTCCTCATGCATCATGGTTAAAGCTTCGCGTAATCCACGAAGTAAAGGCATAGGGTTTGTATAAGGCCAGTATCCAGTTTCATTAATTTTTAACATGTCATGATAATCAAAATATGCTCTTGGCAAATTAGCTGATTTCGCGATCTCTAATGCTTTTTGACTTACGCAGCTAATAGCTAGTCCAGCTGGAAGCATAAATCCTTTTTGAGATCCTGATACGGCTACATCCACACCCCAAGAGTCCATTTCAAATTTGATTGAACCAATTGAACTAACACCATCAACAAACAGAAGTGCCGGGTGGTTTAATTTATTTAGTAAATCTCTTGTCGCTTTAACATCATTAGTTACACCTGTAGAAGTTTCATTATGGGTTACTAAAACAGCTTTAATTTCATGATTGCTATCTTCTGATAAAATTCTTTCAAATTCGTCATGAGGCGTTCCTGATCCCCATTCAACATCAACAACCTCTACATCAATATGAAGTTTCTTACACATTTCAATCCATAGGTGAGAGAATTGGCCAAAGCGCGCAGATAAAACTTTATCTCCTTTGCTTAGGGTATTGGTTAATGCTGCTTCCCATCCGCTACTTCCAGTGCCTGGGAAAATGAAAGGTTGTCCAGTGTTGGTTTCAAATACTTTCCTTAAATCTTCAATTAGAGGATGCCAAAATTTCTCCATCCCAGGTGCTCGATGATCTTCATTAGAAATGTCCATAGCCTGCCTAACTCTATCTGGCATATTGGTTGGTCCTGGAACGAAAAGTGAAATTTTACCTGGCATGATTTTATTGTTATCCTTTCTAGTAGTTACAAGAAGATTTAGATTAATTTAATTTATCTTAATATCCTTAGAGTGTTTCATAATATGAAATGATGTTTAAAAACACTTTGTTTTTGGCATCTCCTACGGGAATCGAACCCGTGTCTTCACCGTGAAAGGGTGATGTCCTAACCGCTAGACGAAGGAGACATCTATTAATTAAGACAAACAAAATAGCTAGATTTCATGAAAAATCAATCAATGAATATCTTCTAAGTGCATAACGGTCTTATTAGAATAAGTGTCTTTTTTTACTTTAAAATAACAATCAAAGTTAGGTTTTTTCATTAAATAAGATTTGAGATCTTCAGCAATAATGTCAAAAAAAATTCCTTCACACTCAAAATTTAATTCGTCGTGTATTTTTAGTTTCGCATGTTTATTCTTAAAAATCTGCAAAATATCTATTTTGACATTCTCTACCTTAAATACAGGTTCAGGATTTTTTTGTCCAAATGGACTTAAAATATCTAAATCATTTAAAAGTTGATCATTAATAACGTTTAAGTCGACTGTCGACTCATAATATTTATCATTTGTAATGGAAATATTATTTGTTTCCTCATAAAGATAATTCTTGAATGCAGGTATTTGATCTTCTCTTAAAGTGAAACCACAAGCTTTTGCATGACCCCCACCTTTAATAATGATACCCCTCTCTGCTGCATTCATCATTAGATGACCAATATTTTTTTCTCCTAAAGATCTACCAGATCCGACAATAAATTCATTGGAACTAGTCATTACAAATGAGGGTTTATTATTTAATCTCATTAATCGACCAGCTATAATTCCAACAATTCCGATATGCCATTTCTTATCAAAAAAGAAATTTATGTTTTTATCTTCAGACTCTTTTAGATTGATTGATTTAACAATCTTAGTTTGAATATTTTGACGATTTTGATTATGAGACTCTATAATTTGAGCTAGCTGAAGTGCCTGATGAATATTTTCTGATGAGAGAATATTGAATCCTAATAACGACTCTCCCATTCTGCCACCAGCATTAATTCTAGGTCCTAGAATATATCCTAGATGATATTCAGATATTTTTTGTTTAATCTTAGATTGATTAATGAGTGTTTGTATTCCCTTATTTACATTATCTGAATTTATAACTTTCAAACCTTGTTTAACAAAACTTCTATTAATTTCGGATAAGGGTACCAGATCACAGATGGTTGCTAATGCGACTAAATCTAAATATTGAAGAACATCTACATTAGGAAAAATATTTTCATTTTTTAAAAAAACCATAACCAGAAATGTTAAAGCAGTTGCACATAAATCATCCAAATTAGAGTTGTCATTTGGCGTCTTCGGGTTAACCACAATAGCCTGATCAAAAAAAACTTCACATTCATGGTGGTCGATAATCATAACTTTTCCACCTTTGTTGATAATATATTCTTGTTCTTTGAAGTTGTTACTTCCACAATCAAGCACAAGAATATTTGAGCTAAAAGTTAATATTTTATCTATGGCTTCTTGATTGAGTCCATAGCCCTCTTTTAGTCGATTAGGGATATATACGTTAACTTCTATGCCAAATTGACTAAGGAATTTTTTACATATAGCTGCGGCACACGCCCCATCCACATCATAATCAGAAAATATAGATATTGTTTTATCAGATTTAACCTTCTCAAAAAAAGAAATTGATTTATCTATATTTGAAAGTTTAGCTATTTTTGTAATTGATAAATTTTCTTTTAATTTAGAATTAATAAATTTTGAAATACTTTTTATATCACGATTAATTAATAGTCTTGAAAGAAGTGTAGATATATTATTTTTTTGAGCTAATTGGAAAATTTCATCTTCATTTGGATTTAAATAAGCACTTTGCCATTTCGCTCCTTGAAAACTAGAATTAGTACTCAAGTTGTTTTATATTGAAATTGTGTTCACCGTTAATATGTCTAATTGTTCCTGTTTTAGATCTCATCACGATTGAATGTGTTTCGGCATAATCTTTTGTAATTTTTATTCCTTTGAGCATTGTTCCATCTGTAACTCCTGTTGCAGAAAACATTATATCTCCGCTAGCTAAATCCTTTAAACTATAGATCTTATCTAAATCAGTAATTCCTGTTTTTTTTGCTCTCATTACTTCATCGTCATTGTTAAATAATAGCTTACCCTCGATACTTCCTCCAATACACTGAAGAGCAGCTGCAGCTAGGACACCTTCCGGAGCGCCCCCTATTCCGTAATACATGTCAATGTTACTAGAATTAATCACAGAGGAAATTACTGCACTTACATCCCCATCGCCAATCATCTTTACTCTTGCTCCAGTAGATCTGATAACCTCTAAAGAGTCTTTGTGACGTTCACGATCTAAAATACAAATTACTAAATCCTCAACATTTACTTTTTTGTATTTAGCTAATTCTTGAATATTTGATTTTAAACTTTGTTGTAATGAAATTACTTGATTGTTATGCACATTTGCTGAAATTTTTTCCATATAAACATCTGGGGCATTTAAAAAACCGCCCTCTTGAGCAAGGGCAATAACGGCCATAGCGTTTTCACCGCCATTAGCAGTTATAGTAGTGCCCTCTAAAGGATCTAAAGCTATGTCAACTTTTGGACCTCCAAGTCCAACCTCTTCTCCGATATAAAGCATTGGCGCCTCATCTCTTTCGCCCTCCCCTATGACTACTTTACCAGAGATAGTAAGCGAATTGAGACAATTCCTCATAGCATCAACAGCAGCTTGATCGGCTGCTTTCTCATCGCCACGTCCTATGAATTTAGATGCTGCTAAGGCTGCGAATTCGGATACTCTTACTAATTCAATAGCAAGGTTTCTATCCAATATTTTCCTCTATTCTAATGACTGAAATTTCTTTTTTAATAAAGGAGGTCTTTTTTAAATTTTGAGTAACTGAATTAATCTTATCTACCCCGGCAGGGTCAGAAATAATAACTATTGGTACAGTTTTTTCATTGGAAGTATTTAATTGAATAATTGATTTAATAGAAATTGATTTTTGAGAAAATATTTGAGCTATTGATTTTAAAACTCCAACCTTATTCGAAACAGACATTCGAAGGTAGTAAGGTCTTTTTCGATCAGATCGATTAACAAATTTTGATTTCGGCATAGAGGAGTATTTTTTTACAAAAACTCCATTTGTCTCATCATGAGAAATAAATCTTTTTAAATCAGAAATTATTGATGTTGCTGTCGGATAGCCACCTGCGCCTTTTCCAACTAAGCTAGTTTTAATAAAACTATCACCTTCTAAAGTAATTACATTTTCTTCAAAATCAGTTTTGGCTATAAGACTATTTTCAGGAACAAAACATGGTGCAACTGAAGAGTAAAATTTAGAATTACTATAGCGCTCAGTCAAAGAGACTAGTTTTAATTTATAGCCTAATTTTAAACCCTGTTCCAAATCAATTAATTTTATGTTTTCAATACCGTCATAATTAATATCTGAAAAAGAAAACTTATTGCCGAAAGATAAATTTGATAAAAGAACCAATTTATGATTAGCATCCCTTCCAGATAGATCGGCACTAGAGTCTTGTTCTGCAAAACCATTTTTTATGGCCTGATTAAGAGATTCTTGAAAGCTAATTTTATTATCATACATTTGAGAGATTATGTAATTTGTAGTTCCATTAAAAATTCCATAAATTTTATTTACCTTAGAAGGAAGAATGCTTTGTTCTATTGACCTTACTACAGGAACTGCCCCAAGCACTGCTGCTTCGAACCCGAGAAAAAGTTTCTGATTATCGAAATCAGCAAAGAATTTATCTCCATTTTCGGCTAGTTGAGCTTTATTTGCAGTAATTAATGAAATATTTTTTTTTATACAATATTTATAAAGATTGTTGATGTAACTTCCAGTTCCCCCAATAGTTTCGATGATGACATCTGGCTTAGCATAATTCTCTAGGTCAGAAAAATGACTAACCCAATTATATTTTTTAACGTTAAAATTTCTTTTTTTAGACTTATTTTTAGCTCCTAAAGCAACAATCTCAAATTTGGATCCATTCAAGATATTGTTATTTTTTTCAAGGAGTTTCACTACGTGAGAACCAACAACACCAAGGCCAAATATAGCTATTTTAATTTTGTTCATTTTGGGACTTTAAAATTTCTTCTTTTCTAATATTACTCTTTTCATTGAATTCCTCTAATTCTTTTTTTTTCTCAAGAAGATTTTTGTCAAAATCTTGAAACGACCTTTCACAGGATAGAGTGAAAAATGAGAAAAAAATCAGCAGAAAGGTAGATAAAAAATTATCTTTTAGAAAACTGGAAACTACGTCTAGCTTTTTGTCTACCATATTTTTTACGTTCAACTGTTCTTGAGTCTCTGGTTAAAAAGCCATTCTTTTTCAAAGAGTCTTTAGTATTAGGGTCGATGAGAGTAAGAGCCCTGCTAAGACCGTGTTTAATAGCACCCGCTTGACCGGATAGACCTCCACCCAATACTGTTATTTTTAAATCAACAGAGTCAGACTTCTTCGCCACTTCAAGAGGTTGATTAATAATCATTCTTAAAGCTTTGTCTTTGAAGTAGTCTTCAATGTTCTTTTTATTGATTGTAATATTACCTGTTCCGTTTGATACCCAAACTTTTGCAATGGATTCTTTTCTTCTACCTGTGCTATATACCTGATTAGACATTAATTAAATTCTTTCTGTTTTGTGATTTAAAATCAATTGGTTTTGGATTTTGTGATTCATGTGGATGGTTTGAGTCCTTATAAAGTTTCAAATTATTTTTCATTAAATCTCTGAATAAAGGCGAGTTGGGCAACATGCCTTTGATAGCTTTTTTGATGATATCTTCGGACTTGTTTTTTTCTTTTAGCTTATCTGGGGTAATCTCTTTAATACCACCAGGATGGCCAGTATGTTTGTAATATTTTTTTTCAGAGTTTTTATTTCCAGAGAATTTAACTTTATCTGTGTTAACAATAATAACTCCATCACCTACAGGTAAGTTGGGTGAAAATTGAGGTTTATTTTTGCCTTTTAGAATTAAACTTACTCGGGATGCAAGTCTTCCAACTGAGATATCGGTGGCATCTAGCACATGCCATTCTTTTTTAAATTCAGATTTTTTTAGTGTTGTTGTTTTCACGATAGGGGGAATATAAGTAAAATGATTAAAAAATCAAGAAATATAGTGAAAAATATACAAATTTAAGAAAACTTAATATATCAACTTAAATTATTGAAAATAAACATTTTTAGGACTTTTGGTCGGGGGTACTGGACTTGAACCAGCGACCTCACGCCCCCCAGACGTGCACTCTACCAGACTGAGCTAACCCCCGTTTAATTGGATTTCTTTAAAAGACCTAACAAATCTCTCAATTCAGTTATTACACTATCATTTAATGTATTTTTTTTAACCTTTGAATTAGAGAAATATTCGTTAACTCCATCAAGTGTTAATTTTTGTACATCTACTAACTCTTTAATCTTCTTTAATAATAATAGATTTTCGTAATTATAAAGACGATGACCTGAGTGAGTTCTTAAAACTTTTAGTTTTGAAATTCTGGATTCCCAAAAACGTATAGTATGTTTTTGTTCATTTAAAATTTGGGCTATCTCATCAATATTATAAAAATTTTTATTCATATTTCTAAATTTTTAGATTTTTTAAAACTTATCACTTTACGTGATTTAATAACATGCTCTTCTTTGGTTTTTGGATTTCTACCGAGACGACTATTTTTTTGATTAATCTTAAATGAGCCTAAAGAACTTATATTTAAATCAGAAGTAATAAGAGAACTAGCCCAAAGATTTAAAATTAAATCAATTTTTTTGTAAGCAGTAGTATATGCAATGCCAAATTCTTCAGAAAGCTGTGCTGCAATATTTTCTCTAGTAATTTTAACTTGAGACATTTGATTTGATTTTATTTAATAAATCAGATTTTAAACATTTTAAACCAAATTCAATTGCATTTGCAAAAGCATGGCCATCTGCATTTCCATGACTTTTTATTACAATACCATTAACCCCAATAAAAATACCACCATTAAAATTTCTGGGGTCTATAGATTTTTTGAAATCTTGAAATTTATTTTTTAAAAGAAAAGATAAAATCTTTGAGTATAGAGACGAGGTGAGACTTTTTTTTAGCGAGTCAGTGATAAACTTGGACACTCCCTCAGCTGTTTTAAGCGCTATATTTCCAGAAAATCCATCAGTAACTATGACATGATTAGAAGTATCTGTAATTTCATTTGCTTCAACAAACCCTTGATAATTTATTCTCTTTTCATTTTTTAAAAGGTCGTGGGATTGTTGGATCAGGTGATTTCCTTTCATTTCTTCTGATCCGATGTTCAACAGAGCTACTTTACATTCAACATCAGGATACAAAACCTGATAATAAGTACTGCCCATAATTGCAAAATCTAATAAATTTTCAGCTGAGCATTCTGAGTTTGCGCCCAAATCTAAAAAACAAACTGGATGATTTTTTGAGGGAAATAAAGATGCTATAGCTGGTCTAGATATATTTTCAATTGTTCTAAGATACACTGTTGAATAAGCCATCATGGCACCAGTATTGCCGGCAGAAATTGTAATTTCATTATCATTATTCTTAATCTCAGCAATTGCATTTGACATTGAACTTTTTCGATTATCTTTTTTTAGCGCCTCGCTTGGTTTCAAATCTGGAGAAATATAATTTTCTGATTGTACCCAATCAGATTTTTGAAAAAGACTAGAGAATTTTCCAGAATATTGTTGCTGAAATTCTTTGGTAGAATGTAATTTAAAGTGTACTGAAGGATTTTTTGAAAGAGCAATAGTCGCTCCCTCTAAAACTGAGCCTGGTGCAAAATCACCCCCATGAAGGTCAAGATTGATTACATATTTATTCATAGATTTTTTAGTATTGCTTTAAATACCCTTATACCTTATTTGTCTTAATAATGAATATATCAAAAAAATTCATATTACTCATATTTCTATTGTTCAGTTCTACTTTTATCTCTTGTTCTAAAGACCTACATTTTTCAGGTATTTCTGAGAATAGTGTAAATGAGATTTTGCAAAATTATCAAAATAAAAACTACTCAAAAGAGGATGTGATCAACTTTATTGGATCACCACTTGTCACCGAGGACTCTGGTAATCTTTGGATTTATCGTATGGAGAAGGAACAAGGCAACGCTACCTTTAAAAAATCAATCTACAACAAGACCCTAAAACTTCGATTTGATGAGAATGTTTTAAGGTCTGTTGAAGAAATAAATTTAAATTAAATTATATTTAAATGGACAACGATCGAAAGTAACAAAATAGATACAATATTTGTTATTTTAATCATTGGGTTAACAGCTGGTCCTGCTGTATCTTTGTAAGGGTCTCCGACAGTATCACCAGTAACTGACGCCTTATGGGTATCACTACCTTTTCCACCTAAGTTTCCATCTTCAATATATTTTTTGGCATTATCCCAAGCTCCTCCACCTGCAGTCATTGATATGGCTACAAAGAAACCTGTGATGATTACACCAATAAGCAAAGCACCAAGTGCCTGGAAGGCCGTATTCACACTACCGGTAAGCCAGTAAACACCAAAGAATACCACAACAGGAGAAAGTACGGGTAAAAGAGAAGGAATAATCATCTCTTTAATGGCAGATTTGGTTAGGATATCTACACATTTACCATAATCTGGTTTTTCTTTACCTGACATAATACCTTTTTTATCTTTAAACTGTTGGCGCACTTCAACAACAACCGATCCAGCAGCTCTACCAACAGCAGTCATACTTAAAGCACTAAATAAGTATGGAAGTAGTCCACCTAGAAGAAGTCCTATAATGACGTAAGGCTCAGAAAGATCGAAAGAAACATTAAAAGCATCATTGCCTGTTTTCTCTCCAAAGAATTTTAAGTCTTCAGTATAAGCTGCGAATAAAACTAAAGCTCCTAATCCAGCAGATCCAATCGCATAACCTTTTGTAACCGCTTTAGTTGTGTTTCCAACAGCATCTAGAGCATCAGTAACAGTTCTAACTTTTTTTGGAAGACCAGCCATCTCAGCTATTCCTCCCGCATTATCAGTCACTGGTCCATAAGCATCTAAAGCAGTAACCATTCCTGCTAAAGCAAGCATCGCAGTAACTGCAATAGCTATACCAAACAAACCAGCAGTGGCGTAGGTAATTCCAATACCCGCAACAATGATAAGAACAGGTACAGCGGTAGACTCCATACCCATCGCTAAACCTTGAATAATATTTGTTGCATGACCAGTTTGAGAAGCATTAGCAACACTTCTTACAGGTCTATATTCAGTACTGGTGTAATATTCAGTTATAAATACCAATGCAAGGGTAATGATTAGGCCGTAAACCGCACATAGGAATAAGTCCATTCCAGTGTAGTAATTTTGACCGATTACCACCCATTGATCGAAACCGATGAAATATGAAGTAAGCACAGCAAATAAAATGATTGATATTATAAGTGTTGCAAAAAATCCTTTATAGAGCGCTCCCATAATTGAAGATTTAGGTCCTGAAACAGAAACAAATTGTGAACCAATAATAGAGGCAATGATACTAGAGCCAGCGATTAACAATGGATAAATTGTAATATCGGTGACGGTTCCCTGAAAAATAATTGCCAAGACCATGGTAGCAACAATAGATACAACATATGTCTCAAATAAATCTGCTGCCATACCTGCACAGTCACCAACATTATCTCCAACGTTATCTGCGATAACAGCTGGATTTCTTGGATCATCTTCTGGAATATCTTTTTCTACTTTACCAACAAGGTCTGCACCAACATCAGCACCTTTTGTAAAAATACCCCCACCAAGTCTCGCGAAAATTGAAATTAACGAAGAACCAAAACCTAAAGCGACTAGGGGTTCAATTAATTCTCTACCTTCTCTTTCAAGACCATAAAACAAATAAAAGAAATATCCTGCTATACCTGCTAGAGCCAAGCCTACAACTAATAATCCAGTAACAGAACCAGCATTAAATGCTACAGAGAGACCTTTCTTTAAGGAAACGCTAGAGGCTTGAGCGGTGATGACGTTAGCTCTTACAGAAACATTCATACCTATATATCCTGCAAGACCAGATAAAATAGCACCAATTAAAAACCCAACAGGAACATCATATGTATGCTCGAAGGGAATAATAAAAAAGGCAATAAATATTACAGCACCGACCATTGCGATTGTTGTATATTGACGATTTAGATAAGCTTTAGCACCCTCTTGAACTGCGCTAGCTATTTCAATCATTTTTTTGTTACCTTTAGGTAAATTTAGAATTTTGTATGTGGTAATTAAACCAAAAGCAATTGCTGCAGCCGCAGCAAATAGCACTAATTGTAAATAGTGTATCTGAGACATGGTAAGTTGTTATTCTATTTTAATTTTTTTTTCAAGGTGCTTTTTGAGCGATATCATCTAAAAGAAAATTGAAGTATTTAACCTCATCATTAGTCAAAAAATCCTTAGAAAGCTTAATATATTCTCCCATAAGGATATTTTTTTTTTCCTTATCAAGTAAAAATTCAGAAAAGAAAGCATAGATAAGAAATATACTGATTTTATTGGTTTTTTTTAGAACATCTGGGGATAAGAGATTTTTGATCATCTGGTTATTGATCTCAAAACTATCGTAAAGGGATTTTAATTTTCTCTTATTAAAGGGTCTTTTTTTAATATTTTTGGCAATAAATTCATCCAATTCAAAATCGGTGGAGTATTCTCTTTGGAAAATATACTGAAAAAAAAAGAGACGGGTATTTCTATTTAAGTTAAGCATTCAATCATTCTGACCATGGCGCTAGCAGCTTCAAAACCTTTATTTTTAGAATCTGCTTTCGATCTTTTTTTAGCCTGAGCTCCTGTGTATGCATTAATAATACCATTTGTAATGATTGTTTTTGGATTTGATAATGAAATATCTAATAAGGATTGTCCAACAGCATCAGAAATTACCTCAAAATGATAGGTATCTCCTTTGATGACACAACCAAGTGCTATAAATAAATTAGTTTTTTTTGAATTCAATTTCCAATTAATAAATTGAGGTATTTCGTAAACACCAGGAACTTTGATAATTTCAAAATTAAATTTATTTTTTTTTAAGTGTTTTACAGCTGCGTTTGTAAGAGAGTTAGTAATATCTTTATAATAATCTGCAACTACAATATAGACAGTTAGTTTTTTTTGATTCATGATAATTTTTCGACTCCACTAACATTTAATCCATAAATTCCTAAGTCTAGTTCATTAGAAAAAGAATTTGATAGTACTGAAATATTTGTGATCGAGAAATTTTTTAATATTTGAGCACCTAAACCATAATATTTTACTTTTTCATCCTGAGACAATTGACCCAGATCTCCAAGTATAGGATTATTTATTAAGACAACAATTCCAGAACCATGAGATTTAATTTTATCTATTGAAGCATGTAGATCTTTAGTTTTGGGGTTATTGTAATTCATAATAATATCATCAAAGCCTTGTACTGGATGGACTCTTGTTAAAACAGAACTCTGACTTTGTAGGTCACCAATATGTAAGGTAGCGTGGTGAAGACCATCAATAGTATTTTCGAATATGTTCAACTCGAAGGCATCCGAATAGATGTTTTTAATCTGATGATTTTTTTCAGGAATTTTTTTAATTAAAATATCATTTTTAATTCTATAAGCGATCAGGTCTTGTATCGTACCAATTTTTAACGAATGTTTTTTGGCATAAGGGATTAAATCAGGAACTCTTGCCATGGTGCCATCGTCGTTCATAATTTCACAAATTACTGCTGAGTCATTCAAGCCAGCTAATCGAGAAATATCCACTGCGGCTTCTGTGTGGCCTGCCCTTGTAAGCACGCCCCCATCCCAAGCAATAAGTGGAAAAATGTGACCAGGACTTATTATGTCCCCAGGTTTGAAATCAGGATTAATAGCCGCTCTTACGGTCTCAGCACGATCATGTGCCGATATTCCTGTCGTTATATTTTTGCTCGACTCAATAGAAACTGTGAAAGCTGTGGTTTTCTTTTTCCAATTATCAGGATTCATTAAAGGAAGTTTTAGTTCGCTCGCTCTAGACTCAGAAATAGAGAGACAAATCAAACCTCTACCGTGGGTAGCCATAAAATTTATATGATCTGGCTTACATAGAGAGGCGGGTATAATTATATCTCCCTCATTCTCTCTATCTTCGCTGTCTACTAAGATGTACATTTTCCCATCACGGGCATCTTGAATAATTTCCTCAATTGTTGAAAAATCTGACAATGGGTTAGCTCCTTAAATTAGAAAAATGAGCGTATCTTGCCAACATATCAACTTCAAGATTTAAAATTTCATTTTTCTTATATTTGTGGATATCGGTACTCTTATAAGTGTGAGGAATTATCATGCAATGAAATATATTTGATTTCACTTTGTTTATAGTAAGCGAGATTCCATTCAATGAGATTGAACCTTTTTGGGCAATATATTTTTTTATTGAGTTTGGGAATTCTATTGATAATGACCAACTCTTACCAACTTGTTTTATGTCGACTAAACTGCCAGTTGTATCAACATGTCCGAAAACAAAGTGACCTGATACCTCATCTCCTATTTTCAAAGAGTTTTCCAGATTAAGTAAAGTTCCTTTTTTCCAATACTTTGCATTAGTTTTTTCTAACGTTTCTTTAGAAATATCTGCTGTAAATTTATTTTTGGAAAAAGAAGTTACAGTTAAGCAAATACCAGAGCAACAAATTGAAGAGCCAACATTGTACCCTTTAAGATTTGACTGAATTTCTATACTTAAAAAATCCTTTGATTTGGAAAACTTAGAAATTTTTCCGTAAGCCTGAATAATTCCACTAAACATTTTTATAAATCTCTATTTTATCCGTAAAGTACTCTTGGGAGTCAATTTTTTTACAACTGCTTTTTATCAATTTTTTATCTAACTTGTATCTTTTTTTTGATTTTTTTATTGTTTCTGATGATTGGCAAATAACAACTTCATCAAAAACCCCAAATTTGAGAAAATTTTCAAATGTTTGTAAGCCGCCTTCAACTAAAACACTTCGAATATTGTGTTTATTCAAAATTGAAAAAAAATTATCAAAATTTCTTCCACTAAACATAATTTGAGGAAACTTAGTTTTGGTTCCAAATTCATTGGTTAAAACAAACGGTCTTATTTTTTTGCTAATTCCATTTAATCTGCAATTAAGTTTTGGATTATCTTCTTTATGTGTATTAAATCCGACAATAATAGCGTCATGTTTTAATCTTAATTTATGCATATAATGTTGAGTTTCTTTTTGAGTAATATTTTTTGATATTAAATTTTTTGAGTAGTAATTTTTAGATACTGCAAGTTTCAAAGTTATAAATGGGGTGCGGTTTTTTTGGAAATTATAAAAATATTTATTTATTATTTTAAATTTATTTTGACGAGGCCCTGCCAATAAAACTTTTACTCCCTTAGATTTAAGAAAGCTCATTCCTTTTCCATAAATTTGAGGATTGGGATCCAACGATGATATCACTACTCTTTTTATTCCTTTGCTTATGATTTTTTTTGCACAACAGCTATTTTCTTTAAAGCAAGGTTCCAAACTTACATACAAAGTAGTTTGATTATTAATTTGAGAGTTTGAAATTTTATCCAAAGCATTAATTTCTGCATGAGGTCTTCCAGATTTAGAAGTAACTCCATAACTTAAAACTACTCCACGAGAATTATTTTTATAATCAACAATGAGGCATGCAACAGAAGGATTGATGCCTGTCAAACCAAGATTTTTTATTGATAAATTATTTATTGAGTCGAGATAAGTAAGATCTAATTTAGAAAGCAAACTATTCTTTGTTAAGTGAACCTAAAAACTGTTCAAAATCTTTTGTCTCTCTGAAATCTCTATAAACAGATGCAAATCGCACATATGCAACTTTATCTAAAGTATAAAGACCCTGCATCACCATTTCACCAATGACGTTTGTACTTATTTCATTTTCACCCATACCCTCAAGATCTCGAACTATCTTTGATATAAGTTTTTCTTTAGTATCTATATCAACAGGTCTTTTTCTAAGTGCCAAATCAACTGATTTAGTAATTTTATCTCTATCAAAAATAGATTTTTCACCATTTTTTTTAACAACGAGAAATTCTCTAAACTGAACTCTTTCAAAAGTGGTGAATCTTTCTTTGCGCTCACATCCACAAATTCTTCTTCTTCTAATTACACCCCCGTCTTCTGTAGGGCGAGAGTCTAAAACCGAAGTCTCTTTCTCTTTACAGAAGGGGCATTTCATGAATATTAATGATTATAAATTGGATATTTAGAGCACAAATCTTCTACTTCTTTCTTAATAGAAGTTTCAATCATTGAAATATCCGAGTTTGAAGAAGATAAAGTGTTAATAATTGTAGATATCTTTTCACCAATAAATCTGAATTCATCCTCTTTAAAACCTCTTGTTGTAGCCGCAGGAGATCCTAGTCTTATTCCCGAGGTAATTGTTGGAGGATTGGGGTCATTGGCTACACCATTTTTATTACAAGTCATTCCTGCTCTCTCTAGGCTTTCTTCAGCATCTTTTCCAGTCACATTTTTTGATCTTAGATCAACCAAAACCATGTGAGAGTCTGTACCGCCAGTGACAATATCGATGCCATTGGCCATCAAAACCTCACCTAAAACAGAAGCATTCTTTTTAACTTGTTGAATATATTGTTTAAAGTCTGGCTGAAGAGCCTCACCAAAAGCAACAGCCTTAGCAGCAATTACGTGCATCAGAGGACCTCCTTGAAGGCCAGGAAAAACTGAACTGTTAAATTTTTTACCAAGATCTATATCGTTAGATAAAATCATTCCACCTCGTGGACCTCTAATAGTTTTATGAGTTGTAGAAGTTACGACATGAGCGTGTGGAACAGGATCAGGATATTCTTTAGCTGCAACTAGTCCTGAGTAATGAGCCATATCTACTAATAGATAAGCTTCAACTTTGTCAGCTATATCTCTAAAACGTTTGAAATCAATATTTCTTGGATAAGCAGATCCACCTGCAATAATCAAACTAGGCTTATGTTCTAGTGCTAGCTTTTCTACTTCATCATAATCAATGAGGGAAGTAGTTGGATCAATGCCGTATTGGACCGCATTAAAATATTTTCCAGATTGGTTTGGGCGCGAACCATGAGTTAAATGACCACCAGCATCTAATGACATTCCGAGAATAGTATCTCCAGGTTTAATAAGAGCTAGAAAAACTGCCTGATTGGCTTGTGCACCGGAATGAGGTTGAACATTTGCATATGCACAACCGTATAATTCTTTTAACCTTTCGATAGCTAGGTTTTCAGCTATATCTACAAATTCACAACCACCATAGTACCTTTTAGCACTATAACCTTCGGCATACTTATTTGTCATAATTGAACCCTGAGCTTCAAGAACAGCTTTCGATACGATATTCTCTGATGCTATAAGTTCAATTTGGTTTTGTTGTCGGCTAAGCTCTTGGGAAATTGAGTTAAATAAATCTTTATCAGTTTGTTCTAGGCTACTAGAAAAAAATTGTGCATTTAGTGTCATAACTGTTCTACTCTCCTTGTATGTCTTCCTTCTTCAAATTCTGTATCGAAATAGGCATTGAGCATAGCAAAAATTTTCTTTTTTACAAAAGGTCTTCCTTGTAAACAAATTACATTAGAGTCATTGTGTTTTCTGGTCATTTTTGCAGAGTTAACATTATGACACAAGGAAGCACGAATATGTTTATGCCTATTTGCACTTATGCTTACTCCTATACCAGACCCACAGATCAGTATGCCCATTGAGGTTTTATTGATCTTTTGGGATAATTTTTTTGCAAATTTAGGGTAATCAACAGATTTTTCAGAATTCGTCCCTAAATCTTGAAAATTAATTCCCTTTTTGAAAAGAAATTCTTTAACGATAACTTGCTTTAAAGCGTATCCAGCATGATCGGAGGCAATATATACTTTTTTAATTTTTTTGAATAATCTCACTGCGATTAAAAGGTAAATTAATATTTAAATTATTCAATACTCGCGATATCACCTTTTCCATGAAATTAGAGAAGACTTTTTGTAAATCCTGATTATTTTTTAGATAATTTAATAACTCATCATAAGAATTTCGGTTTATTGAAAAACCATCACCAAGAACTTTTTTGATAACACTATCGCTTAAGTCGGGTTGATATCCTGAAGATTTTAAAATTTCTAATTCTAATTGAATTAAATCGATCAAATAATTAGAATTATTATTCATTGAAATAAGCAGTCTCTGATAAGTATTCAATATTTCAGACTGTCTATCTTCTAAGAAAAGAAGTTTATTGATTAAGAAGCAGATATAATCGATAACCTTCAGTCTATATTTATCAAATAAAAACCAATTGTATGATTGAATTAAACTAGAATTTAAACAAGAATTTTCTTTATTAAATTCAATTTCTGATATTAGACCTTTGACAAAATCAGTATTTTTTTTTTTCGATTTACCACCAAAGACAATTAAACTTTTCTTTCCATATTCACTTGAGAACACAGAAATCAATAAATGATTTTCTTTGTAGTTTTCAACTTTAGTTATAATCGCGGAAGTTTTAAACAAAGCAAAACTATTTTGAGTCGATCAGTTTAATCATTTTTTTAGCAGCAGCTATTTCTGCTTTTTGCTTTGAAATACCCTCGCCTTCAACAATCAAATCATCTATTTTTAATTCAACCAAAAATTTTGGTCTATGCTTTGTTCCAAGTTCATTAATTAATTTATATTGAGGAATCATTTTATTTTTCTTTTGGCTATACTCTTGAATATAAGTTTTTGGATCTTTGAGAGGAAGAGTATTTAGCTCATCATTCCAAAGTAAATAAATAAATTGTTTTGTAAAATTGAGATCTTTATTGATGTATATAAAACCAATTAATGACTCTAATGCATCGGCATAAATTGAGCTTTTACTGGTTTTAGGATCTAATTGGTGTTTAAAAATTTCTATTAGATCATGTTTTTTAAAAATTTTAGCGAGCATACTTGTATTTACGAGATGTATAAATCTTCTAGAAATTTCATCTAAAGAGCTTTTAGAAAAATTATTTATCAAGTACTCTGAAATCACTAGTCCAAGTACACGGTCACCTAAAAATTCATATTTCTGAAATGGCTTATTTGAATTTTTTTGACGTTTGTCATAGCTATCGTGTTTTAGACTAGTCTGATAGCCTTTTATGCTTTTAATAATTTTAAAAATATCTGTCTTATTCAAATCTATTTGACGGTATTAAATAACCTATCATATCTTATGTGTAATGGCAGGGTCCAAAATCTATTTAGGCTAAAATCTGTGTCAACTGAAAACCAGATAAACCATACTTTTCCAATGATATTTTCTTTTGGAACAAAACCTACCCCGCTCATAACACGACTATCTGAGGAATTATCACGATTATCACCCATGAAGAAAAATTTATTTTTTGGTATTTTATACTCTGGGGTGTAATCAAGAGGTCCACTATCGGTTAAATTCAAAATTTTGTAGTCACTTTCAACAAGTTGATTAATGTTGGCTTGGTATTGATCATCAAAAAATAAACCATCATCAATTTGTTCAATAACCTCAAAATTATCTGAGCCTACTTTCTTTAAATAAATTAAGCCATCTTCAACTTTAATTATTTCGCCGGGCAAACCTACCAATCTTTTTACGTAATTAATGTTTTCTTGGCCAGGCAATTTAAAAACGATGATGTCTCCTCTACTTGGGTTCTTTTCCATAATTTTTCCTGAAAATGGAGCTAATCCAAAAGGAAATGAATATCTTGAATAACCATAATCCCATTTGGAAACAAATAAAAAATCACCGACTAATAAGTTTGGTTTCATTGAACCTGAGGGTATTTTAAAAGGCTCAATCGCAAAAGTTCTAATAACTCCAGCAATTAATAAAGCCCATAGTAAAGCTTTAATATTATTTACAAATGATGATTTAAGTTTTTTCAATTATAACCGACGCAATCGAATATTTTTTTGTATCAGATAAGCTAACATGAATAAGAAAATTGCCAAATTTTTCTTTCATATATTCATTTAACTCATTTTTTGGAAAAATTTCAGGTTTACCCATTTTGTCTCTTTGGACAGAGATGTCTTTTGGAAAGCATGGTGCTCTAAACCCTAGTCCCAATGACTTTGAAAATGCTTCTTTTATAGCAAAATTATTTGATAATATTTTTGGTGTTATTTTATCGATTTTATCTAAAGCAAAATATTTATACACGAATGTATCATTAAATTTTTGATAGATATCTGAAACTCTCTTTATTTCTAATAAATCAATACCATGTCCTATAATCATGTTAAATAATTCTTTGAAATTTTTTTATTGTCTCATGAAGTGATAAAAAAATAGACTCCGAAATAATAAAATGTCCAATATGAACAGTATCTATTTTTTTTCTATTTTTAATAAACTTAATATTTGAGAAATTTAAACCATGACCAATATTAACTTTTAAATCAATACTATATGCATAATTAATCATGCGATTTATTTTCTCTTTATCTTTATTATTAATTTTAATTTTATCTAGAGATCCTGTGTGAAGTTCAACTGTTTGAAATTGTAATTTTTTTGCTAAATCAATTGCTTTTTTATTAGGATTGATAAAAGCACTAAGCTCAATGCTATTAGAATGGCAGATCGATAAAAGTGATTTTAATTTATTTTTTGAAATTTTTTCTAGGTTTAACCCACCTTCAGTAGTGATTTCATTACGTTTCTCAGGAACTAAACAAATAAATTTTGGTTTTATTTTTTTTGAAATTAAAATCATTTCATTAGTTAAGGCCATTTCTAAATTAATTGGTAATTTCGAGTGTTTTTTTAATAATTTAAGATCACTATCGTTAATATGTCTTCTATCTTCTCTTAAATGAACGGTTAAAGTATCAACTTTAACTTTTTCGCAAACCTTTAAAGCTCTTAAAATACTCGGATTGTCTTGACCTCTAGCATTTCTAAGAGTTGCAATATGATCTATATTTACACCTAGTTTCATTAGTAAGTTAATGACTGTCTTTTTACCTTTTCAACTTGACTAAGAGTTTTCATTTCAGCCAAGAGAAATTTTAATTTTTCAGAGTCTTCAATTTTTATATCTATGAGAAAGGTATAATTTTTTTTAGATCTTTCAGCAATTCTTATATTTTCTATATTAATATGGTGTTTATCAAAGATAGAGGTAATACTAAATAAAGCCCCAGGCTGGTTTTTTATAATGATTTCTATTCTTGTACTAAAATCTTTGTTTAAGTTGCCATTACCCCAGTTAGACCTATAAAAGTTGTCTTTATGATAATAGCCTAAACTATCACATATTGTGTTGTGAACCACCAAACCTCTTCCATAGGACATTACAGAAATAATATTATCTCCATTTATTGGAGAACAGCATGTAGCATAATTTACAGCAATTCCATTTTCATACTTACTTACATTTATTCTAGGATTAGGATCTTTGGCAAATAGCTTTTTAACAAAACTATTTTCCAAATCTTTAAATAAATCATTTAGATCTTTACGAGACAAAAATCCTCGACCAACATTTTCAAAAAGTTTATTTTGATATTTGAAATCAGTATGACTTAGTATTTTTGTGTAAAGATTGTCAGTTTCATTAATATTTTTTAATTTAGCTAGATATTTTAAAATATCTTTACCAAGTTTTTCAAACTCTCTTCTTCTTTTTGATCTAAAAAAATGTCTAATCTTTTCTCGGACTTTTTCTTTTTTTACAAACCTAATCCATAAAGGTGAGATGGTAGTTTTATCATTTAATACAATTTCAACTTGGTCACCACTTGAAAGTTTAGTTTTAAGTGGAACATCTTGACCGTTAACTTTAGCTCCAGAACACCGGTCACCAATATCTGTATGGATAGTATACGCAAAATCTACGGGGGTTGAGTCTACGGGTAATGTGTATAGTTCCCCTTTGGGGGAAAAAACATAGATTTGTTCATCAAAGAATTGTTGGCTAGTTTTATTTAAAATCAAATGGCGTTCATTTTTTTCTTCAACATAATTTACTGCATCTCTAAGCCATGCGTACATATTTTGATCGTTTTGATCTTTGTTTAAGTATTTATACCTCCAATGAGCAGCGATACCATTTTCGGCAATCATGTGCATAGCTCTGGATCTAATTTGAATTTCGAATACTTTATTATTAAAAATAATATCAGTATGAATTGATCGATAACCATTTGGTTTGGGATTTGAAATGTAATCTTTAGTTCTTCCTACTTTAGCTGAAAAATTACGGTGTATTATTCCTAAAACTTTATAACAATCTCTTGTTGATTTAGTGATAATGCGAACTGCAGCTATATCAGAGATAGAATTAAGATCTGAATTTCTTTTATTAATTTTTTTCCAAATCGAATATGGTGCTTTTTTTCTATAGTGAATCTCTACTTGTATATTTTCCTTAAAAATAAAACTATTGATAATATTTTCTAATTCGCGAAAAGAACTCTCTAAATTTTTAAATGTATTATCAATCTTGTCATTAATACGATTATAGATATCTGGGTGGAGATTTTTAAAGGATATGTTTTCTAAAATAGATTTCCAGTTTTCAAAACCTAATCTTTCTGCCAATGGTGCATATATTAAGAGAGTTTCATTACTTACTCTTTTTCTTTTTTCGACATCTTTAAAAAAATGAATGGTTTTTATGTTATGCAATCGATCAGCTAATTTAATTATTAAAACTCTGATATCTTTTGCTGTTGAAATTAATAATTTTCGAAAATTTTCTGCCTCTTTTTCCGATCGTGTAATTTTTT
Organism: alpha proteobacterium HIMB59; assembly: GCA_000299115.1. Taxonomy (NCBI): domain Bacteria; kingdom Pseudomonadati; phylum Pseudomonadota; class Alphaproteobacteria; order Candidatus Pelagibacterales; family Candidatus Pelagibacteraceae; species alpha proteobacterium HIMB59. The sequence goes on from CP003801.1 coordinate 1,300,881, forward strand.
TTTCTTCTAAAAAATCAATTTTGGTTAAGCCATCAACTAAACTGGCTATAGATTTTCCAAAAATTTCATTAAGCTGTTCTTTGGAATACTCCGTATCTTCAATTACGTCGTGTAGTAAACCTGTAATAACTGTTTCAGTATCAAGCTTCAACTCAATTAATGATTTACAAACTTCATAAGGGTGAACGATATATGGATCACCTGAAGCACGAAACTGATCTTTATGAGAGGTCTCGGCTACCTCAATAGCCTTAATAAAAAGTTTTTCATTAAAATTTTTATCATAGGACTGAAGTGCTGATTTAAAATCAGAGAAATTTTCACTAAAATAGCTTGATTGAAACATCAGCTATTAAAATAAACTAAAAAAAGACTTTAATCTTCAAGAAGATGATCTTCGTTTTCTTCTTCTTTTTCCTGAACAAGTTGGTAGCTCTTAATAATGTCTTCTTTGACATCATTAACGCTAATTTTCTCCTCAGCAATCTCTCTAAGCGCGATTACTGTGCTTTTATCATTATCTAAAGGAACTTGAGCTTCATTTCCTGCGTTGAGGACTTTTGCTCTATGTGATGCTAATAGCACTAAATCAAATAGGCTATCTACATTTTTAATACAATCTTCTACTGTAACTCTTGCCATGGGAGGTTTATATGAGAATGTAGGAATAATTTCAAGAGGAATTATTATTTTCTTAATAATCGCTCTTTTTTACGGCTCCACTCCCTTTGTTTGATTGTCTCTCTTTTATCAAATTTTTTCTTACCTATGCCGACACCAAATTTTACCTTTGCCAGTCCTTTTTCATTAAAAAAAATCTCCATAGGAACGGCCGTATATCCTTTAGTGGTTAGTAAACCTAAAATTTTTTTAATTTCTCTTTTATTTAAAAGTAGTTTTTTGACAGATCTGACCTTTTTTTTACCATCAAAATTTTTTTGAACAGATATGATTTCAAAATTGTTAATATAAATTTCTCCCTTTTGCTCATTTATAAAACTTGATTGAATAGAAGCTTTACCCTGTCTTAGAGGTTTAACCTCATTACTCTCTAAAACCAATCCAGCAATATAAGTCTCTTTGATTTCATAATCAAATTTTGCTCTACGATTTAAAATAGACAATTAAATGAAATTTAAGTCTTTAAGGACTTTTCTGATTTGTTTTTTTGTCTCTGGACTCAAATCAGTTAAAGGCTCACGTACATCAGCTTTACACTTTCCCATTAAAGACAAAGCATATTTTGATGGAGTTGGACTAGGTTCGCTAAAAAGTACTTGAGATAATGGGGCTAGTTTTAAATTAATAAGATCAAATTGCTTATAATTTTTAGTTTGCCAATAATAATGCAATTTAGAAGTTAACCTAGGTGCCACATTTGCGGTAACAGATATACATCCATGACCACCTTGGGCCAGATAACCTGCAATGGTTCCATCTTCGCCAGATATGTAATTAAAATTCTTTTTCATAAAAGTTCTCATAACAAGAGGTCTGGAAAGATCATTAGATGCATCTTTAATTCCAACAATATTAGATATTTTATTAAGTTCTTTAAAACTATCATATGAAAGATCAACAATTGATCTGCCTGGAATATTATAAATAATTTGTTTTAAAGAAGTGACTTTTGCAATTTTTTTGAAATGGTTAACAAGCCCTTTTTGATTGGGTTTATTATAATAAGGAGTTACAACCAGACCATAATCAGCTCCGGACTTGTAAGCATGTTTTGTAAATTCAATAGCCTCTTTAGTGGAATTGGATCCTGTTCCGGCTATAACTGGAATTTTTTTTCCAGATACTTTAACTGCAAATTCAACTAGCTGCATATGCTCATCATGAGTAAGCGTAGGAGACTCACCTGTGGTACCACAAACTGTAACACCCGAAATCCCCTCTTTAATTTGCCATTTCAACAATTTAGCAAAGCTATCAAAATCTACCTCACCTTTGGAGAAGGGAGTAATAATAGCTGGTATAGATCCTTTAAGCATGATTATCTATTTTAGTATAATTTTCATATTTTTTATATGGCGGAGAGAGAGGGATTCGAACCCTCGGTACAACTTGCGTCGTACGGCGGTTTAGCAAACCGCTGGTTTCAGCCACTCACCCACCTCTCCGTAAGTAAATTCTAAGCTGAATATGCTGTAGCGCAATATAGCCAATTAAACTTATTTGTCATTTATTTTATCACAATTAATAAAAAATTGGCTTTTGGCGTAACTTATTTTTTTAATTTTTCTAATAAAATTTTATTTATCAGCTTAGGGTTGCCTTTGCCCTTAGTTGATTTTAAGCATTTTCCAACAAAATATCCCAAAACTCGGTCTGAACCTCCCTGGAATTTTGCAATGTTTTCTTCTTCACCAACCAAAGCTTCATCAATAATTTTTTCTAATTCGCTAGTATCTGAGACTTGCTCTAGTCCCATTTTTTTTACAAGTTCACTTGGCTTTCCTTTTCCTTCTAAAACTTGAGGTAATATTTCTTTTCCAGCTTTATTTGAGATCACATCATCTGAAATTAATTTTAATAAATCTGTAATATCTTTTGTAAATTCTAATAAACTAAGGACATCTGCGTTTTTATCTTTGATAAAAGCAAAAATATCCCCAACTAACCAACTCGCAATATTTTTAGGAGTAACATCTGACTCATTAACCATTCGCTCGAAAAGAACAGTATTCTCTTTTTCTGCAATAATTATTTTAGAGATATCTTTATCAATTTTGTACTCATTGGTATATCTAGTCATTTTCTCGTGGGGGAGCTCTTCCATACTTGGCTTGATTTGATTTATTTGCTCATCTGTAAGATTAACTGGTAATAAATCTGGATCTGGGAAATATCTATAGTCATGAGAAAATTCCTTACTTCGCATTGGACGTGTCTCACCAGTGCTAGTATCAAACAACATAGTGTTTTGTTCAACAGAACCACCGTCCTCTAAAACTTCAATTTGCCTTTGAAACTCAAATTCAATTGCCTGCCTTATAAACTTAAAGGAATTTAAATTTTTAATTTCACATCGAGTTCCAAGTTCGCCTCCTGGTTTTCTTACTGATAAATTTACATCTGCTCGGAGTGACCCTTCCTGCATATTCCCATCACAAACATCTATGTACATTAAAGTTTGTCTTAATGAAGACATATAATTCACTACGTCGTCAGCTGAGGATAAATCTGGATAGGAAACGATTTCTAGCAAAGGAGTTCCAACTCTATTCAAATCAATAAAACTAAATTTAGGATCTATATCATGGATACTTTTTCCAGCGTCTTGCTCCAAGTGAGCTCTTTCAATTCGAATTTTTTTTGCACTTCCATCTGGCTGATCTATTTCTAAATAACCCTCACTCAAAATAGGAAATTCAAATTGGCTGATCTGATATCCTTGAGGTAAGTCTGGATAAAAGTAGTTTTTTCTCTCAAAAACGGAATGTTTGTTAATCGTAAAATTTAGAGCAAATCCCGTTTTAATAGCTTTTTCGATACAGGCCCAATTTAATACCGGAAGCATACCAGGCATACCGGAGTCGATAAAATTAACATTTTCATTTGGCTCTGAACCAAATAAATTTGGGGATGATGAAAATAATTTAGAAGATGTTTTTAGTTGAGCATGAACCTCTAACCCGATTACCATCTCCCAGTTATTACTCATTAAAACTAAGCTCCTTCTCAATAAGATGTGATAATTGAAGTAGTTTCTTTTCTTGAAAGTAATTACCTATTATTTGTATTCCTAAAGGTAGGCCATTCGAACTCAATCCAGAGGGCAAGGAAATTCCCGGAAGGCCAGCTAAACTTGTAGGGACAGTAAAAACATCATTCATATACATAGCAATCGGATCCAACTTCTCTCCAATTTTGAATGCTTCATTAGGAGTCGTAGGTGTTAAGATAAAATCTACTTCTTGGAAAACTCTTTGGAAGTCATCTTTGATTAATCTTCTAACTTTTTGAGCTTGTCTATAATAAGCATCGTAATAACCAGCTGATAACACGTAAGTACCAATTAAAATTCTTCTAGTAACTTCATCACCAAATCCAGAGGTACGAGAATTAAGATAGATATCATCTAAATTGCCCCCCTCTTCTCTTACTCCATATCTAATGCCATCATATCTGGCAAGATTAGATGAAGCCTCAGCAGGAGCTATGATGTAATAAGTAGACAATGCATAATCAGTAGTTTCAAAAGCAACATCTACAAACTCAACATCATATGCAGCTAGTGATTTTTTTGTATTTTCAATCTGAGCTGTTATTTCTGAGGTTACATTTTTGAGATAGTCACTAGGTATTCCTATCTTAATTTTATGATCTAATTTTTTGTCAATATCTTTAAGGTAATCATCTCTTTTATGATTTGAAGATGTTGAGTCATTGAAGTCATGTTTGTTAATAGAATTCAAAATATATGCCGCATCCTCGACACTATTAGTAATGGGTCCTGCTTGATCAAGACTTGAGGCAAAAGCTACAATTCCCCATCGAGAACAAGAACCAAATGTAGGCTTTAATCCAACCAAACCACATAAACTTGCAGGTTGTCTAATTGAACCACCTGTATCTGTGCCCATAGAGGCTACGCAAGAACCTTCAGCTACAGCTGCTGCAGATCCACCCGAGGAACCTCCTGGAACAAGCTGTTCAGATGGTTTATTTTGATTCCGCCAAGGATTAACGACTGGACCAAAATGGCTAGTTTCATTTGAAGAACCCATTGCGAATTCATCACAATTATTTTTACCAATAAAAATAGCACCATCATTCAGTAATTGTTGAGTAACAAAAGACTCGTATTGAGGAATGAAATTACTTAAAATTTTTGATGATGCTGTTGTAGTAATGCCTTTGGTACAAAATAAATCTTTTATACCTAAAGGAATGCCATCTAAAGGCAAATTAGTTCCGGCAGAGTATCGTTCTTGAGATGCCTCAATATTTGATTTTTGATAATCTGGATCTAAAACTAAATTATAACTATTATTTTTATTTTCTTGAGCAACATTATGAAATTGATCAAATAATTCTTGAACGCTAATTCTCTTTTCTTTTAGAGAGTTTACTAAATTAGAAATTGACTGTCTTTTTGTCATTACTCAACAACTTTTGGTACTTTAAAAAAATTTTGTGCTCGCTCAGGTGCGTTTTTTAAAACCTCCTCAGTGGTATTATTTTTCTCAATATCATCATTTCTAATAGAGACTGTAGTTTCTGTTACATTGTGGAGAGGTTTTACATTAGAAGTTTCAATTTTTTTTAAATTATCGACCCACTGAATGATATCTTCCAAAGATTTAGAATAAAATTCCTCTTTTTCAGATGGTAATTTTAGCTTTGCTAAATAAGAAATTCTTTTAATATCAATATCACTCATAATGGTGGTCGATACTATATCAGATTTTTTACTAAGCAATATTTATAGCAAAAAATTTCTTAGCATTGACTATGGCACAAAATATATTGGTACAGCTATAAGCGATCAAACCAATATTATCTCAATTCCATATAGAACGCTTGATAAGAAATCTTTAATGGATGAAATTATTGAAATCATCGAAAAAGAAAATATTTATGGGGTTATCATTGGGATGCCCTATCATCTTGATGGTTCAGAGTCTGAGATGAGCAAACAAGTAAAAAAATTTGCACTGGAATTATCGGAGATCATTAAAAATCCAATTTTATTATTGGATGAACGACTTTCAAGTAAGGGCTATAAATCTGAAAAAAAAGACCATTTGACTACAATTCACGAAAAAAGTGCTTGTTTAATACTTGATGATTTCTTGAGTTTGTATAAAAACTCCCCTAGTGGTATCTAGAAAAATCACTTCAGTAGATGACCTGTCCTTAAAGGAAATCTCCTCTATTGTAAACAAAGCTCTTAATTTTCAAAAATCACTAAAACAAAAAAAAACGAACAAACCAAAAAACATATTTAATTTATTTTTAGAAGCCTCAACAAGAACAACGATAAGCTTTGAATTAGCTGCAAAAAAATTAGGTCATAATGTAATTAATGTAAATTTTGAAAAAAGCTCTCTTTCCAAAGGAGAAACTTTTAATGACACTATGGATACACTTATAAGCATGAAACCAGATGCTTTAATTATAAGAGACAAAAATAATTTTTCTCCTCATGAGATATTCCAAAAACATGAAATCCCAATACTTAATGCTGGAGATGGAACAAATGAACATCCAACACAAGCTTTGTTGGACTTATGTGTAATTAAATCAATATTTAAAAATAAAAAAATTAAAATTGGAATTTGTGGAGATATAAAACATAGTAGAGTTGCTCATTCTAACATTAAACTTCTTTCAAAATTAAATCATGAAATTCATATTATTGCCCCAAACTATTTTTTGGATAAAGCCGAACTCACAAAAATTAATAAGAAATTAGTATTTCACAAAAGTCTTTCTAAACTACCTAAATTAGATGTCATTATGATGCTAAGAGTACAAAAAGAGAGAATTAGTAAAAATGCTAAAAATTATATGAATTCTTTTAAAAAAGAGTTTTGTTTAAATTCAAATCATCTTCACAATCAACCTTTCTTAATGCATCCGGGTCCTGTGAACAGAAATATAGAAATTGATAGTAAAGTTCTTGATAATTATTCTAAATCGCTAATTTTAAAGCAAGTAAATATGGGCGTCTATTTAAGAATGGCTTGCCTTGAATTTATATTGAAATGATAATTTCATTTTTAATTTCCTATTTATTGGGATCTATTCCCTTTGGAAAAATCGTCACCAAGCTTCTAACTGGAAAGGATATCACTAAAACTGGTTCTCAAAACATTGGAGCAACAAATGTATACAGAAGTGTATCTAAAAAAGCTGGTTTATCAGTATTAATCTTAGATGGAATTAAACCAATAATAGCTTTAGTCATAATTTCTTATTTTTTTAATGATTTTTATCAAAATTATAAATTCCTTTATTTCTTCATTACTATTGTTGGTCATATTTTTCCTATTTGGCTAATGTTTAAAGGTGGTAAAGGTGTTGCTTGTTTTTTTGGAGGCTTTTTGATTATCTCACCAATCCCTACTTTAATTTCGATGGCAGTTTGGATGGTAACTGTAAAAATAACAAAAATTTCTTCTCTTGGCGCATTGCTATCAATATTTCTTTTGACAAGTTATCAAATAGTTTCTAATTATGGCACTTTAAACAAGGTAACAATATTCGCTATCATGCTTTTAATATTTTGGAAGCATAGCGAAAATATAAAAAGACTTATACAAGGCAAAGAAAATAAGATTAATTTATAAATGAACTTACTAGTTGTTGAATCTCCGGCAAAAGCAAAAACTATTAATAAGTACCTAGGAAGTGACTTTGAAGTAATAGCCACTGTTGGACACTTTAGAGATTTAGCAAAAAAAGATGGGGTTCAAGTCAGTGAGGATCAAAATGACATCACTTTAAACTGGGAAACAACTTCTGCTGGTTTAAAAATGATCGATACTATTGAAAAAAAGGCTTCAGGATATGAACAGATTTATTTAGCAACAGACCCTGATCGTGAGGGAGAAGCTATTACATGGCATTTAATTAAATCCTTAGAAAAAAAAGTAGATAACAACAAGTTCAAGAGAATTACTTTTAATGAAATTACCAAAAATGCGGTTATAAATAGTTTTGAAAAAGCTAGAAATGTTGATGAGCATTTAGTATCTGCTTATCTAGCTAGACGCTCATTAGATTACTTAGCGGGTTATAACCTTTCACCAGTTCTATGGAGAAAAATGCCTGGGAGTCGATCTGCAGGAAGAGTTCAATCGGTGGCCGTTAGATTAATTTATGAGCGAGAAATTGAAATTGAACAATTTGAACCTGAAAAATTTTATAAAATTGGTATACAGGGAAAGATCAAATCAGCCGATCTAGAAACAGCTATCGCCTCTTTTGAGGGGGAAAAAGTAGATAAACTATTTTTTAGAGATGAAAATTTAGCCAAAAAAGCTGAGCAAATCATTTTATCGAGTAAATTCAATATTTCTAAAATTGACGAGAGAAATGTTTCCCGTAAACCTAAGGCTCCTTTTAATACTTCAACACTTCAACAAACTGCAAATAGCCAACTAAATTTTAGCGCTAGTCAAACTATGACAGTTGCTCAAGGACTATATATGGGGGTTGATATTCAAAAAGAAACTGTTGCTTTAATTACTTATATGAGAACAGATAGCATATCGCTCTCTAAAGAGTCTATTGAAATAATAAGGGCTAAGATAGAAAATGATTTTGGTCCTAAATACTTACCTAAAGATCCAATAGAGTACAAAACTAAAAAGAAAAATGCACAAGAGGCCCACGAAGCAATTAGACCAACTGATGTTAATATTCATCCTGACTCCATTAAAGATCATGTAACCGAAGATCAATTTAAATTATATGATTTAATTTGGAGAAGAACTATTTCTTCTCAAATGTCCAATGCAGAAACTAATTTAAATGCTCTAACTATTACAAATCCTGAAGAAAGCATTCAATTAAAAGCAACATTAGGAAAGCTTGTTTTTGATGGATTTAAGAAACTTTACAATTTACAAGAAGAAGGTGAAGAACAATCATTTTCTGTTTTAGATAACTTAAATGTTGGTGATGAATATTTACCAAATACTGTAGAAATTGATGAATCGTTTACCTCTCCTCCCTCTCGATATACAGATGCAAGTTTAGTAAAAAAATTAGAGGAGTTGGATATAGGTCGCCCTTCTACCTACGCTTCAATTATTCAAGTCATCCAATCCCGAGGCTATGTAATCAAAAATGGTAAATCCTTTTATCTAAATGACAGAGGCAGAGTTGTGAATGTATTTTTGGTCAATTATTTTAAAAAGTTCTTGGAGTATAAGTTTACTGCTGATATGGAACAGCAATTAGATGATGTTGCTGCAAATAAGGCAGAATGGAAAGAATTAGTTTTAAACTTTTGGAAAGATTTTCAAAAATTTATCGATGAGGTGATGAGCAAACCTAATAGAGAAGTTATTGACGTAATTAACGATGAACTCTCTCCGGTTATCTTTAATAAAAAAGAAGATGGTATGATTACGAAATGTACTTCATGGACAAATTGTACTCATGATGGTAGCGGTGACTTAGGTATTAAAGTCGGAAAAATTGGAGGATTTATTGGGTGTTCTAAATATCCAGATTGTAAATACACTATTTCTATTGGTAATTTTATAAAAGAGGTAAACCCTAATAACAGTGATGATGATATCGTCACTTTTCCAAGAATTTTGGGAATTGATGCAGATACCAATAAAGAAATTTCAATTCAATTAGGCCCCTATGGTTACTACCTTCAACTCGGAAGAGAAACTGATGATGAAAAGCCCAAAAGAGTTACATTACCTAAAAATTACGATCCAATGAACTTAGGAATGAACATAGCTAGCCAACTAATTAAGCTACCAATTACATTAGGTCATTACCCCGAAACAGAAGAACCTGTTATAGCAAATATTGGAGCTTATGGACCTTATGTGAAATACCAAGATATCTTTGCCTCACTTGGAAGAAAGTTTGATATTTTAGAAATTGGATTAGAACAAGCTGTTGAATTAATCAATATCAAGAAAAATAAACCTACTAATAAAGTTAGGGAAATAGGTGTTTTAAAAAGAAAACGGCAAAAAGCAAATTTGTATAAAGGAAAGTCTGGGAAATATTATTTTAAAATTGGAATTATGAATTATAAAATCCCAGCAGAGTATGATGGTGAAAACCTGACAATAGAAGATGTCGAAAAAATTCTAAAAACTAACCGTTAAATTTTCTTAATATTTAATTCTTTTAATTGCTTGTCATCTATTTGAACTGGGGCGTTCATCATCAAATCTTGTGCTCTTTGGTTAAATGGAAAAGCAATAACTTCCCTAATATTTTCATTATCACTAAGTAGCATAATAATACGATCTAAGCCGGGAGCACAGCCACCATGCGGAGGGACTCCATAATGAAATGCCTCAAACAAAGCACTAAATTTAGATTTTATTGTTTCTTCATTATAACCAGCGATTTCAAATGCTTTCTTCATAATGTCGGGTCGATGATTTCGAATGGCGCCAGAAGAAAGTTCAATTCCATTACAAACAATATCATATTGATAAGCTAAAACATTTAATGGGTCTGAGTTATTTAGTGTTTCCATTCCTCCTTGAGGCATAGAAAAGGGATTATGACTAAAATCGATTTTACCAGTAACTGGATCCTGTTCGTACATAGGGTAATCAACAATCCAACAAAATTCGTATTTATTTTCATCAATAAGACCTAACTCTTGGCCAGCTTTCGATATAACCTTTGATCCAAAATCATAGGAATCATGAGGCGTATCACAAATAAATAGCAATCCATCAGATTTATTAAAATTATTTTTATCAATCATTTCCTGAAGTTTCTCAGGATTAAAATTTTTAGCTAATGGTCCCTTGGCTTCATTATTTTCAAAATTGATGTAACCTAATCCTTTTTTACCCTGATCAATCGCCCACTTATTTAAGTTATCATAAAAACTTCTTGGTTTACCTTGAGATTGAGAAGCTTCAATGCAATTAACAATCGCGCCTTTTTCAATTAATTTTTCAAAAATTTGAAGGCCCGATCCTTTAAAAAACTCTGTCACATTTATTAATCGAAGGGGATTTCTCAAATCAGGTTTATCGCATCCAAATTGCTCCATACTTTCTTTAAAAGTAAAACTTGGGAAAGGAAGCTTATTAACTGATTTTTGTTTTCCTTTAAATTTACTAAAGATTTCAAATAATAATCGGCTAATGATATCTAAAACATCTTCTTGAGTAGCAAAACTCATTTCCATATCTATTTGATAAAACTCACCAGGTGATCGATCTGCCCTACTATCCTCATCTCTGAAACAAGGGGCTATTTGAAAATATTTATCAATACCGGAAGCTATATATAATTGTTTGAACTGTTGAGGGGCTTGAGGCAGGGCATAAAAAGAACCTTTATGTATTCGAGAAGGAACTAAATAATCTCTGGCACCCTCTGGTGAAGGTGCAGTTAAAATAGGAGTTGCTAGTTCCATAAAACCCTCACCATTCATAAAATCCCTAACAAAATTTATAACTGAGTGTCTAAGCTTAATGTTTTTTTGCATTTTTTCTCGACGAAGATCTAAATATCGATACTTTAATCTAATTTCTTCTCCATAATCATTCTCTGAATTTACTTCAAGAGGTAAGGAATTTACACAATGACTAAGATGCTCAAAAGATTTAATCTGTAGCTCGACTTCTCCAGACTCTAAATTTGGATTTATAGTTTCAGGGGTTCGTTCTGTAATTTCACCAGATATTTGAATAACATCTTCATTTTTAATTTTGGATAAATTTTCAAAAATGGCTGAAGAATTGTCTACAACACATTGTAATAATGAAGTTGAATCTCTAAGATCTATGAATAATAAATTACCATGATCTCTGGATCGATTTACCCAGCCAGAAACAGTAATGGTTTTTCCTATTGAACTTTTATTAATATCTTTAAGATAAAGGTCTCTGTATTTGTTCATAATATTCGCTAATTAGAGACAAATTAATATTATGGTTATTCTCATAAAGCAAATGGTTAATTGCTTCTGCAGCTTGGAATGCATCCACATAAGTTCTTTCAATAAAATTCATTATGTGATGAATAATTTTAGGTTGGACTGAAATTGATTTATTTTTTAAAAATTTCTCAATTAACTGGAATAATAACTGATCTTGGGGAGGATTTATTGAGATCAGTGTAAATAATTTAAGTCTTGATAAAATATCAGGTATAACTTCTAAATTACTTAAATCATTTTCAAAGCTGTGACTTGAAAATATAGTTAAACTTAAATTATTAGATACAAAATATTGTAAAAAATGAAAAAAATTTTCAGACATTAAAGGAAGACTATTGAGATCTAAATAAACGCCTGTATCGAATTCTAATTTTAGGGGAATATCATAAATTATTTTTTTATTATTAATCCTAGAGAATTTTTTTGCTAATAAGGACTTACCAGATTTTTTGGGTCCATCAATTAATACATACTTTTGATTTTCTTGTAAGATTTTTGTAGCTAGTTCATTTTCACTTGACTCGATGATCTGATCATCATTTGAACTTTCAAAGGATAAAAAAGTTTGCACTAGAAAAAATTAATTAAAAAATGAAATTGTTTTTCATTATACAAACCTTCAATTTCAATCTCTAATTTTCCACTGTTATAAGAAATAATTTTAGGAGAATAGCCTAAATAGTTTTTAGTTGAGATGTACTTATCAGGAGCTATAAGAGTTTTAAAAATTTTATTTTTTAAAAATAGAAGGTTATACCAAACATCTCTTAAATTTTTTGAAGAGTCATATTCTCCAAGCCTGTATGATAATTGTTTATAATATAAATAAAGATATTTTTTTTTATTGATAATCTTTTGTTTAAATTGAGGACATTCATTAATATTACTGTTTAATGAGAAAAAATTTTTATTAAGAGAACAATTTAATAAGATCAAATTAAAATTGAAATTTTTTCTATATAATTCTTCAGATAAATTTTGAAGATCAAGCTCAAAAGAGACGCTCTCTGAACTAAAATTAATATTATAAATATTTTTATCGATGAGTTCTCGAATATCTTCTTTGGATACTGAAGAGCTTATAGAATTCAAGATATCCTCATAATTCATAAGAGAATTATCTTTTTGAATAGAAATTTCTTGGTAAGCTGATAAATTCTTTGAAATTAAGCTAACAAAAATAAATAAAATTAATATTTTCATTGAGCAAACTATACAAAAATTCTGGAGTTGATGTAGTAAAAACTGATCAACTTATAGTTCAGGCTTTGAAATTTATTAAATCATCTCACAATAAAAATGTTCTGGGTAATAAACTTGGATTTAGTGCAGAATATAAAATTAATAAGGATATTACATTATGTTCAGCTACTGATGGTGTTGGAACAAAAGCTATTTTAGCAGCAGAACTTGGGTTATATGAAGGTATAGGACAGGATTTGGTTGGAATGTGCTCAAATGATCTACTCTGCAATAAGGCTAAACCTTTGTTTTTTTTAGACTATTTTGCTTGTAGTTCAGTTATCCCAAAACAATATACAGAAATATTAAAAAGTATTACACGGGCTTGTAAAAAAATTCAATGCGCTCTTATTGGGGGCGAAACAGCAGAAATGCCATCTTTGTATCAAAAAAATCATTTTGATATGGCTGGTTTTCTAGTTGGATTAAAACTCAAGCAAAAAAGATTAAGAGTGAAAAAGAATGATCTTATCATAGGAGTAAAATCTAATGGCTTTCATTCTAATGGTTACTCTCTAATTAGAAAAATTATTAAAGATAATAAAATTAATTTAAAAAAGACCAAAATTGGAAAAAAAAAATTATCTGATGTTTTAATGCAACCCACAAGACTTTACCATGAATTACTCAATGAAAGTGATTTAAAAAAAATTAAAGCATTATCTCATATCACTGGCGGTGGGGTAATTTCAAATTTTAAAAGAAGCCTTCCAAAAAATTCAAAATTTGAAATTAATTTACCAAGCTTGCCTCAAGAATATAAATTTATTTTTGACAATATTAAGATTACTGAAAAAGAACTAATGGAAGTATTTAATTGTGGAATAGGATTAGTCTTTGTTATTGATAAAACTTATTATAGACATTTTATTAATAAAAAGGATTTTAGCTTGATTGGTGAAATTAATTAAAAAGAAAAATGTTACATTTTTGCTTTCAGGTGGTGGGAGCAATCTACATAGAATACTGAAAAAAAATCTTACTTCTAAAAAGTTTAATACAATTTCGATTATAAGTAACAATCAATTATCAAAACAAATTAAAGAATTAATAAAATCGAATGAATTAGAAATTAAAATTTATGAAAAAGTATCTAATTTGAAACCTAAATTGATGGGCGATTGTGATTTAGTATTTTCTGTTGGGTATTTAAAAAAAATAAATTCTGAAATTATTGAAAGTTATGAAATTATCAATTTACATCCCTCTTTGCTTCCAAAATATAAAGGTTTAATGACTCATAAAAGGATGTTGATCAATAAAGAAGCTAAATATGGATACTCAATTCATAAGGTTACTAAATATTTAGATGATGGAAAGATTTTAAGTCAAAATAAAAAAGATATTTCTACTATTAATGAAGCCAGATTAAGTTCAAATCACAAACGATTAGAACATCAAAGAGTATATAGAGATTTAGTAAATTTATTAAACTAACTCAGAGCCAGCAAAAAAGAATTCAATTTCTATTTTTGCATTATCATCAGAGTCACTACCATGTACAGAGTTGGCTTCAATAGACTCTGCATATAATTTTCTTATAGTTCCTTCTTCGGCATCAGCTGGATTGGTTGCTCCCATGATTTTGCGGTAAGTTGATACAGCATCGCTACCCTCGAGTACTTGCACTTGAACAGGTCCAGACGTCATATACTCAACAAGACTGTTAAAAAAAGGTCTTTCTTTATGAACAGAATAAAAAATTTCAGCTTGCTGCTTGGTTAAATACATTTTCTTAGATGAAACTATTTTTAAACCAGCATTTTCGATAATCTGGTTGATATGACCTATTAAATTTCTTTTTACTGCATCTGGTTTAATTATTGAGAAAGTTCTATTCATTTTTCTAAAAGCTCCTAATTTTTGAAATATTTATCTATAAAATCTGCAATTAAAGTCAACCCAAAACCTGTAGCACCTTTGCTATTAAGAATATCTCCACTATTTTTCCATGTGGTTCCCGCAATGTCTAAATGAGCCCATTTAGTCTTGGGGGGTACAAATCTTTGAAGAAACTGAGCTGCTGTAACAGAGCCTCCATAACGACCTGCACCTATATTTTTTAAATCTACAAAAGGAGAATTTAATTCCTTATCAAAATCATCGTGTAAAGGCATTCTCCAAACCTTCTCATTAGTTTCAATTCCAGACTTATAAAGTGCATCTGATAATTCATCATCATTGCTGAACATACCCGCATAATGTTGTCCAAGTGCTACCATTATGGCTCCAGTTAGAGTAGCAAAATCAATGACTATTTTTGGTTTATATACTTCACATCCATAAGTAATTATATCTGCTAAAACTAATCTACCTTCAGCATCTGTATTCAATACTTCGACATTGATGCCTTTGTAAGATTTTATTATATCTCCAGGTTTGTAAGCTGTACCACTTGGCATATTTTCAACTAAACCCACTATTCCGGCATATGAAAAGTTAGTTTTAATTTCACTCAAATATTTAATAATAGCTGCAGTAACTGCCGCGCCACCCATATCCCATTTCATTTCTTCCATTCCTGCACTTGGCTTAATTGATATACCGCCACTATCAAAGCAAACACCCTTACCGACAAAAAGAATATCAACATTTTTTGAATTATTTTTTTTAGAAAATTCCATTACTCTTGGTTCTCTTTCACTACCTTGACTAACTGCAAGTAAGCAATTCAAACCAATTTTTTTTATCTTTTTTTGATCTAGTATTTTAATATTTACTTTAGAATTATTAATTTGCTTTTTAGTTCTTTTTACAAATGAGTCTGGGTAGATTATGTTACTTGGTTCAGAAACTAGCTCTTTAAGAAAATTAATAGATTTTAATTTTTCATTATTATTTTTATTTAGCTTATAAGAAGTTTTAAATTTTTCTTTTAAAGAATTTTTTTTGTAAATAGAATATATGTAGTCTTTTTGTTTAAAGCCAATAACGATATTATCAAGTAGGTTTTGATCTTCACAATAAATATCAACTTGTGATGCTTCAAATTTAACTGAGCAATCATACATAAAAGATCCCATAACATTTTTATGGAATTGACTAAGAGATTTAATTGATGCATGTATGGCTATGTCAATTTGTGAATTATTCAATGAAATTAGATAATTAAAAATTGAATCTTTGTTATAAGAAAATGAGTTAAATTTCTTTTTATTTGTAATCGATTTTAGTATTTTAAAACTAATTTTAATGTTTTGATTAGCTGATTTTATTAAGTTAAATTGAGCTTTCATGATTGGAAGAGCCAGATCTTACATAATTTATAATTATTTTAAATATATTTTAATAATTTTACTTATATTCATTGGTTTAATTTGGCTTTCACAAATAATCAGAATACTTGAATTTCAATATTCTATTTCCAACCAAATTATAGAAATAGCTAGTACAACATTATTAGCGTTACCAAGTTTCATAAATCCCTTAGTACCGTTTTTGATACTTATTGGAAGTTTTATGCTAAACTCAAAAATTAATAATAGTAATGAAATAATTATTTTTAAGCAGTATTTATCTGCAAAAGCCTTTAAAGTGCTTTTTCAATTTTTAATTTTTTTTACATTTATTTTTTTCATAATAAATAATGAAATTATATCAAATAAATTTTATGAGAAATATAAAATCAAAGAATTAGAAATTAGAAATAATTTAAAGTTAGGATCACCAATACAAAATGAATTTCATATTGATGAAATTTTAAGTATTTTTTTTGAAAAAAAAAAAGATAACACATTCTATGATATTGAAGCTATCATCTATGATCAAAATCAATTCATAATCTCCGACTCAGTCATAATAGAACTATCAAAATCAAATTTTAATTTAGTCTTTTTTAATGGAGAAAGGCTTATTTTAAATGAAATTGAAAAAAGCAAAACAGTATTTGATAAGTTTACTTATACTCTTGAAAGTAAAAAATATGAAGAACTGCTAATGGACAAAGATCACTATAATACACTTGAATTAATATTACATCCTCAAAAAGATTATAGAAATCATGGGTATAATAAGATTTTAAATTACTTCATTTTATTGTTAGTGAGTTTAATTTCATTAAAAATAATTTTCTTATATCGAAATAAAAAAAATAATTTTTTAGATTTCTCTTTTATTTTTATTTTAATTTTGATAGTGCAAATTTTAAACTCTTATTTTATCTATCTTTTGAATAATTCAAGTTCATTTAGTGTGATACATTATTTCTCAGTTAATTTAATTATTTTAACTTCAACAATTCTTATATCGAATAAAATTTTAAAATGATTTTATCAATTTACCTAGCAAGAAAATTTTTTAAATCACTATTCATATGTGTAGGAATGAGCCTATCTATTTTTTTTATATTTTCCTTAATTGGAAATTTAGGTGAAAATTTTTCATTTAAATCAATCATCTATATAAGCACATTAAATTCTCTACAAATATTTACTTATATTCCAAGTCATTTATTTATTCTAACTTTATGTCTATTTGTTATGCATCTGAAATCAAAGAACGAATTGATTATTATAAAGGAGTATGTAGCAATAAGAAAATTATTTTTATTGATTATGCCAATTCTTACTTTGTTTATATTCATTGAAATCGAAAAAGAAAATTATTCAATAAATATTGAAGAAAAGAAATTAGATTTATTAAGTTCTAAAAAAAATTTTGATACAAAGATTTTGATTTCATCAAATGGAGATAAAAAAAATTATTTTATCTTAAGAGGTTATGATGAAGATAAAAAAATTATTAATCAGTTTTTAAGCTTCGAATCTCAAAACCAAAAAATTAATAAGGGCGAAATAAGTAATAATTTAAATTTATTTGAAGAGGATCTTATTAGCATGAAATCTATCATTTATGAGAATGATGATTTTCGAAATGAAGATACTGAAAAAAAATTATTTAAAAATTTTTTAAATTATTTTCCAGCTAATACTGGTAAGATCATTAAAAATAATGAAAGTAATATAAATTCGGATTATAATTTTGTTCAATTAATACTCTTTAATATTTTATTTTATTTTTGTGTATCAATGATTTTTTTTAGTAAGAAAATAATGAACAGAGACATGAATTCAATAAAAGTATTTTTATTAGTACTATCAATATTTTTATATTTTTTACTCATACCTAAAGTTATGCTTAATAATTTTCAATATATATTCCAATTTTTTTCCATTCTAATTTTTATACTAATTTTTTTTAAAATAAAAAATTATGAATAAAAAAAATTTAATAATATTTTTAATTTTTATTTTTTTATTTAAACAAGTAATTAGATTAAACGCAAATGATGATACTTATATCAATTCTAATAATATTATTTATGATCAGGAAAAAAATATAGTTGAATTAGCTGATAACACAAAGATAAATACTAATGATGTTAATATTTTAATTGATAGAGGCATTATTGATTATACAAATGATCAGTTTGAAGTATTTGGTAATTTTTATCTTTATGAAAAATTGAATATATTAAGTGGCACTGACCTAAGTGGTGATACTAAATTAAATAATTTTTCTGCAAACAAAGTAAGTTATATCTATAATAATGATCTAAAAATTGACTCTCAAAAACTATTAAAAGATACTGAAAAACTAATTTTTTATGATAATTTTTTAACTCCTTGTGAACTAGAGGGTTTTTTTGACTGCCCTACCTGGTCTTTAAGAATAGATGAAACCCATTATGAAATAGAGAAAGATAAATTTACACATTTTGATTCTTTTCTACAAATAGCTGACTATAAAATTTTTTATCTTCCATATTTCACTCATTATGGAGTTAAGGCTGACAGACAGAAAGGATTTCTAACTCCATCAATTGAATATTCAATAGGTGGGGATCTGGGTATAATTTCCCCTTATTACATCCCTTTAAATGAAAGTTCAGATATTACTTTTAATCCTAAAGTCTATTTAAATGAAAATCTCGAATTTTCAGAAAAATATGAATTGAATTCTGTCATAAGAAATAAAAGCGCTGGTGGGGACACGGCTATTGTAATTGATAACATAAAAAATAGTGGCAATTCAAATCTAAATAGCAGTTTAAAATTTGAAACTAAACAAATTTTAGATATTGATAAAGTTTTGTCAGCCAGAGGACTATTTACAAATAGTATTTCAGCTACAAGATCCATTAACAATGAGCCAATAACATTTGAAGATATTTATTTAAGATTCGAAAACTATAACATAATTTCTGAAAATGATTATTTTAAAACAGAAATATCAAGCGTGGAGTCATTTGAGACTACAAATAATAGGGATATTCCAATTTCACCAAATATTAGTTATTTAAATAAAGCTAACATAAAAAATGGATTTCTAATAAATGGGTTTGATTTTACAATATTAAAGTCAGATGAGTCTACTAATCTAAAACCCAGTGAAAGTTTAAAATTAGATTTGAACAATGAATTGAATAAATCAAATTTTTTTAAAAATTATATTTTTTATCATAAAATAAATTTTTCTAATTCTTATGATGAATATTATTTTAACAAAGATAGTAATTTAAATAATAGTTCATTTAAAAGTTTTTTTAGTTTTTCAACTGATATACAAGGAATAAAAAGTTCATACTTATCTCCTAGAATAAAATTTATATTACCGATGCAAATTATTGATAACAAGAATTCAATCAACGAAGATAGCAATTCTGTCACTTTTAATTACATAAATCAATTTTCTGAAAATCGTTTTTTTGGAAATGATCTATTAGATAACATACCAAGAGTTGTATATGCGATTGAAAATGATTTTGATCTTTTTGATCAAAATATAGAATTAAACGTTAATCAGTCTTATTCATTAAATTCTAATGGAAATTATAACGATTATATAAATCAAGATACAAATTTATCTGATATCGTAATAGACGCAAAAATATCAAAAAATAATCTAATATTTAAGATTGACACCAGATTAAATCAAAAAGATCTTTCTCATAAAGAAATGAATTATTTTATTAGCATACAAGAGCCACTAAATATTAATCTCAATTATCATGAAACAAAAAAAGATGCTTTTAAAAATTTGTCAAATGATACTCAGGCATTGGATTTTCAAATACAAAAAAGCATAACTAAAAATATAAATCTTGAATATTCAAATAGTTTAGATGTAAAAAATAATTACGATCCATATAAAAGTAAAATAATTTTTAGTATTTTCGATGAATGTTCAAAACTAGATTTGACTTATTCTAACACTAGGTTTAATGATAATTTTAACACACAACCTGGAGAAACTATTTCTTTTACTTTTTATATGGATTATCTTGGGTTTTTTGGTTATGAGCAATCAACAAATCTATTCATAGATGAGTAATTTTAAATTATCATGAAATTAAATATAATATTATTTGTATTAATCATTTTTAAATTTAACTCTTCATTTTCAAATATTATTTATGATAAAGATAATTTCCTTATAACTGATTTTGATCTTAAAAAATTTCAAAATATTCATTATGAGGTATTAAATCAAAAAATTTCTAAACAAAATGCCATTAAAAAAATGATACTAATCAACAATTCGCTTAACTTTTTATTTAAATCTAATCCTGATTTTATAAGGTTGATAGACGAAGAGATAAAAAATCAAATATCAAAACAAGATTTTGAAAACTCTTTGAAAAAAGATTTTTTTCGTTACTTAAAAATTAGAAATCAATTTATAGCTGAATATTATGCTTATGAATTTAATTTAAGAGATTTAAAAATTATATTTAATAAATACAAAGAGATGAAATTACCATTAAGTCAAAATAGTTGTTTGACTATTGATAAAATTACAGATTTGAGGAATAACACATATTTTATTAATAATTTTTTTGAAAATATAAAAAAACAATCGAATAAGTTTATGGTTGAAATTGACAATAAAGTTTACAATGTATGCATAAATCAGCAAATATTTAATCAAATAGACTCATCAATTATTAGTTACATTGAAAAAAAAACCGAAAGTAGATTTTTAGAATTTGTTTATCGAAAACTAAATTGAAAAAGAAATTTATTTTTGTAGGTGATTTAGACTCAATTAATTTGGAATTAGTCTGCAAATCCCATAAATTTTTAAAAAATAAAGTTAAATATATTTTATTAGGAAATATAAGAGAAATCTTAATTTATTTAAATAAAATAAACTCAGAATTAAAAATCCAAGAGATTATTAATCCCATTAACTTTAAAGAGTATAATAAAAATTTTTTAAATGTATTTAATATTGAAAATATTAGTAAAGAAAAATTTAAAAATTTACAGAACCAAATTCACATATCTAATTATTTATCCAATACTACACATTTAGATTTAGTGACCCTTCCAATAAATAAATCAATTTTTAAGAAAAAAATAAATTTTACAGGAATGACTGAGTATTTGTCGAAATTAAATAAAAAAAATACAAAAATGCTAATGCACGGTGAGAAATTCTCAGTAATTCCTATCACCACACATATTAACTTAAAAGATGTTATTAAATCAGTTAAAAGGAAGACTATCAAAAAATCTCTTGATCAAATCATTAAACAAATTGATAGAAAAATCTATGATTTTAATTTTAAGATAATTAAATTTCTTTGTTATAACCCTCATTGCAGCGAGGGAGGAACAATCGGCCTTGAAGATAAAGTTATTAAAGAATCTATAGCTAACATTGCAAAAATAAAAGGTCCATTTGCTGCAGATAGTGCTTTCAAGGAGTTGGAGGATCAAACTTTATATTTATCTATGTACCACGACCAAGCTCTTATACCATTTAAAATATTGAATAAAAAAGGCATCAATATTACTTTGGGCCTGGACTATAGGAGATTAAGCCCGGCACATGGAACTGCAAAGGATATTAAATTTAAAAATAAGGCAGATATTTCCTCATTTATTAGATGCATGCAATTTTGAAAAAAAAATATGGTCAGAATTTTCTTATTGATAAAAATATTCTTCATAAAATTAGTAATTTAATTCCTAAAAAAAATTTAAATATAATTGAAATAGGCCCTGGAGATGGTCGCTTGACTGAGTATATCATCAACTTTAAGCCAAAAAAATTTGAACTAATTGAAATAGATACAGACTTAATACCTATTTTGAAATCTAAGTTTTATGAATATAAAAATGTCATAATCACTAATGCAGACATATTGAATCACCAAATCTCTTCAAAAGTTGACTTAATAATATCAAACCTTCCTTACAATATATCCTCACAAATTCTTGTGAAAATTTGTAAGATGAATTACAAACCCGAAAACCTCATTTTAATGTTTCAAAAAGAGTTTGCTCAAAGATTAATGGATAAAAAATTAAATTCTATTAATTCACTAGTTAATTGTAATTATCGAGTAATTTCTAATTTTAATGTTAGCAAAAATAGTTTTAAGCCAATACCAAAAGTAGAATCTACCGTATTATCATTCACATTATTGAAAAAAGCACTTCTCAATATTAATGAAGTAGATAAGTTTATAGAATTTAAAAGAAATCTGTTTTCCCATAAAAGGAAAACATTAAAAAATTTACTAAGAAATCATAGCTTTGATAAAGAAAAATATGATTTAAGCAAAAGGGTTGAACATATTAGTCTAAAAGAATTATTAGATATATTTAGAGAAATTAATATCTAAATTTATTAACAAATTCAGTAAGATTATATTGTTTTGATTTTTTTAACCTTTCAGCAACGATAATATTTTGAATTTTAGAAACACATATATCCAAATCATTATTAACCACAACATAGTCATACTCTGGGAAGTGGGATATTTCATCTTGTGCAAGACTCATTCTTTTTTTCATTTCCTCCGGCGTATCTCTACCTCTGTTTTTTAATCTTCTAATTAATTCTTTTTTACTTGGGGGTAAGATAAATATCCCAACAACATCCATACCGCTTTGCTTTAATTGTTGAAAGCCTTGCCAATCGATATCAAACAAAACATCTCTTTTTTTTTTGAAAAAATTACTTACTGTTTGTGCAAGAGTACCATAACGATAGCCAAAAACTGATGCTTGCTCTAAAAACTTACCTTTTTTTATTTGTTTTATAAAATCCTCATCAGAAATAAATATATAATCTTTTTTATTAACCTCACCTTTTCTTTTTGGCCTAGTGGTGCATGATATTGATAAAGCTAATTTTCTATCTTTCTGTAATAATTCTTTAGAAATAGAGGTTTTTCCTGCTCCAGATGGAGAAGACAAAACTACACAAAAATTTTTACTTTTAATTTCCAAATATCAAACTTGCATTTGTTCCTCCAAAACCAAATGAGTTGGAGATCACATTAGAGATTTTATAATCAATTGAATTATGAGGGATTAAGTTAATTTTAGTAGAAGTATCAGGATTATCTAAATTAAGTGTAGGGGGAAGAATTTCTGATTGAAGAGATTTTAAACTAAATACGGCTTCGACTGCTCCAGCGGCACCTAAAAGGTGACCTATGGATGATTTATTTGAGCTCATATGAAGTTTATCATTGGAACCAAATAATTTTTCTACAGCAGATAGTTCAATCATATCGCCTACCGGAGTTGAAGTACCATGAGCATTAACATATTGAATGTCTTCTGACTTTAACTCAGACTCTCTAAGGGCCATTTCCATTGCTCTGTATCCCCCGCTACCATCTTCAGATGGTTTAGTAATATGGAAAGCATCCCCTGATAAGCCATAACCTTTAACTTCTCCGTATATCTTTGCATTTCTTTTTTTTGCATGTCCAAGTTCTTCAAGTACTAAAACTCCCGCACCCTCTCCCATAACAAATCCTGATCTGTCTTTATCCCAAGGTCTAGAGCCTTTTTTTGGATTATCATTGAAAGTATCACAAAGTGCTCTTGCAGCAGAAAACCCGGCAATTCCCAAAGGGCAAATAGCAGCTTCTGCACCACCACATACCATTAAATCAGCTTTTCCATTTTTAATAAGAGTGAAAGAGTCCCCTATAGCATGAGTTCCAGTAGCACAGGCTGTAACGGGAGAACTGTTTGGACCTTTTAGATTATATTTAATTGAAATATGACCAGACAGTAAATTAATCAAAGAAGACGGAATAAAGAATGGGGAGATTTTTCTTATTCCTTGATTATCCAATATAGAGGAGTTTTTATATATTGTATCTAAACCGCCAATTCCTGATCCAACCATTACCCCTGATCTTAATGAGTTCTCTTCATTAACTTCAAAACCTGAGTCTAAAAAAGCTTCATGGGCCGCTATTAAGCCTAAGGTAATAAATCTATCAATTTTTCTTTGATCCCTTGGGGATACTATATCTTCACTAATAAGTTCAGGATCTATTGAACCTGCTATTTGACATGGGTACTCATTAACATCAAAAGAAGTGATATTTTTTATACCACTTTTTGAGTTAATTAATGAGTCCCAGCTATCTTTTACGTTATTGCCTATGGGATTAATAGTACCTAGGCCAGTAACTACAACTCTCCTCAATTTTAAAGAAAGATTTTTCTAATTTGAGTTTGCGCTTAAGTAAGTAACTGCATCTTTTAAAGTAACAATTTTCTCAGCAGCGTCATCAGGTATTTCGCAACCAAACTCTTCTTCAAATGCCATTACTAATTCTACAGTGTCTAAGCTATCTGCGCCTAAATCATCAATAAATTTTGAGTCACTTTGAATTTTTGACTCTTCCACACCTAGGTGCTCAACAACAATTTTTTTTACTCTATCTTCAATATCGCTCATTTTTAAATCCTTTAAGTAATAATTTTAAAAGTTCGTACCACAAAATTTCAAAGATTCAAATATTTTTATTAAATAAGCGCTAATCCGCCATTTACATGAATAGTTTGACCAGTAATGTAACTAGCATTATCAGAACACAAAAAACCTACTGTTTTTGCTATATCCTCCGGAGTTCCAAGTCTTTTCATAGGGATTCTTTCTAAAATTGAATTTTTTTGATTCTCATTTAATTTATCGGTCATATTTGAGGCAATAAAACCCGGGGCTACAGCATTTACTGATATGTTTCTGCTTGAAAGTTCCAAAGCCAGTGATTTCACCATACCTGAAATCGCTGCTTTTGATGATGTATAGTTTACCTGACCTGGGTTTCCAGTATGAGCAACCACTGAGGAGATGAATACAATTCTACCAAACCTTTTTTTAACCATTTTTTTTACAAAATGTTTTAAAAGATAAAAAGAAGAGTTTAAATTTACATCAATCACATTTGACCATTCTTCTGAAGACATTCTAAGAAAGATATTATCCTTAGTAACACCTGCATTTAAAATTAGGTAGTCAACATCTATATCCAATTGCTCTTCAAGGTTAATTTTTGAGATATCATTTAGATTTAATTCTTTAAAGTTTATAAAGCCATCATCCTTGTTAACTTTATTTAAATCAGTTGTTGAAGCATAAATTTCACTACAATTATTTTCATTAAAAAATTGACATATTGCATTGCCGATTGAGCCTGTACCACCCGTGATAAAAATTTTTTTATTTTCAAACATAATTTTCAACTTCCTCATTATTTGTAATAGCTATTTTGTCACCAGAAAAATTTCTAGGGATAAAGTTTAAAAGAGTTTTTTTAGGTCCAATTTCAATGAAGGTTCCTACATTCATTGAAATTATTTTTTGGATAGTGTCAGACCACATAACAGGTGAGTGAATTTGGGCTTTTAATTGATTAGAGTATTCTATTTTAGAAATATTCTTATAGTTAATCAGCATGTGATTAGAAATAACGTCTAACTCAACATCGTTGAATACAGTATCACCTATTTTACTCCAAAATAGATTTGAGCTTTCAATCATTAATTCAGAGTGAAAAGGAGCTGAGACATTTAAAGGAATATATTTTCCTAGAGTATGTTTTTCTTTAAAATTTTCTAATTCATTTTTTAAACCACAAATAACTATTTGTTTTTCGGAATTTAAATTTGCTAAATAAACTCCATTTCCAAAGATTGATTTATCTATGGTCTGATCTTCTTTTTTTAGAATAGCATACATCATATATTTCGATGGGTCAGAGACGATAGACATAGCTTCACCCCTGAATTTCACTACCTTTAACATGTCATCAAAGTTTAAACTATTTGCAAAATATAATGCTGCGTATTCTCCTAATGAGTGACCTGCTAGAGTAATATTAAATCCTGAGGATTTTATCTTATCCCTTACAAAATCAATTAGAATAGACGTATAGATAAAAATTGAAGGCTGACTATATTCTGTTAAGTTGAGCAAATTAGGTTCCTCTTGCTTTTTTAAAACATCATATCCTAGGATATCTGAACTTTGCTGATATCTTTCCTTGACCCAACTATATTTATTAGCTAAATCAACGCCCATCTCTGGAAATTGCGAGCCTTGCCCGGTAAATAGCATTGAAAGGTTTTTATTTGACATAGCTAAATTATATGTGTAGACACTCTTTTTACATGACTAACATATACGAAACAACAATTATAGTAAAACCCGATCTTGCCAATGATCAAATGAAGAACCTTAATACTTCTATTGAACAGTTTTTTAATGATAACGAAGTATCAATTGGCTACAAAGAGGATTGGGGAATAAAGAACTTAAAATTTTCAATAAATAAATACTCCAAAGGCTCTTTCAAATTTATGAGGTTTAATGCATCATCTGAATTTCCAAAAAAATTAGATGGTTTTCTTAAGTTTAATACTGATTGTCTTAGATTCTTAATCACAAAATCAAGCGATGATATTGATCAGGCAACTCCTCAAATTAATAAGGATAACTAGTACATGAAAAAAAATCTTAACATATCTAATGAAGAACTTTTAAAACTTGACTATAAGCACACTCACCTACTGAAAAAATTTACTAATGAGAATGGCAAAATTATTCCTCAAAGAGTTACGAATATGTCTAGATCTATCCACACAAAAATTACAAAAGCTATCAAGCAAGCTAGATTTTTATCTCTAATTTAATTATGACCAAAGTAGTTGTATTAGAAAAATTTAAGAAAAACTGGGAAATCGGCTCAGTTGTAACTGTAAAAGATGGTTATGCTAGAAACTACTTAATACCAAACGGCAAAGCTAAGATAGCTACTAAACAGAATATTGAAGACATTAAACTAATTGAAGAAAACTTATTAAAAAAAGATAGTGAAAATAAATCTAATGCTGAAACAACAGCTCAAACTATCAATAATTTAAAGTTTACAAAAGAGATTGCCGCAAAAGATAATGGCGAACTTTATGGCTCTCTTTCTGTTTCAGATATTGTTACTTTTCTTATTGAGAACAATATTTCTATTCAAAAAAAATCAATTAAATTAGGTAATAAAATCAAAACAACTGGAGAATATTCTGTCGAAGTTGATCTTCATCCAGAAGTGGATTGTTCACTAAGTATTGAGATCTTATCCCCTAAAAGTTCTTCCTAGGACTATCTTTTTATCAAATTATTACTAACTTATATTTGTGCAAAAGAGTTACGATAGTTTAAAAGACAACGATATTGAGGTTATTTTACTAGCCTATTTACTAAAACATCCTGAACTCTTAGATACTCATTTTGAGCAAATATCTTTTAATTTGTTCGCTAACCCTGAAAATCTAAAAATTTTCAAAGTACTTGAAGATTTTCATCAATCTCAAAAAAATATCTCAATCGATACAATAAAAAATTATATACCTGATATTCAATCCCAAACTTTAAAAGATCTATCTCTTCAAATAGATCAAATAGTTTTTTCAAAAGAAATTTTTCTTAATTATATTGAAAGTCTTCAAGAATTATATCTTAGAAGAGAATTATTTAAACTTACTCAAGATAAAAATAATGAGTCTACAACATTCCAGACATCTAATAACATCAAAGAAATATTTTTGGATTTAGAAAAAAAGATTTTCGATTTATCAAATTTTAAAAAAGAAAATTATGAGTTTAAAGATTTTGCTACGGTTACAAAATCTTCACTTCAGCTTGTTGAAAAAGCATTTAAGAAAAAAGGTAAATACTCTGGTGTAGTTTCTGGATTTAATGATCTAGATAATATGTTAGGAGGTTTACAAAATTCTGATCTTGTTATTTTAGCTGGAAGACCGTCCATGGGAAAGACAGCTTTAGCAACAAATATTGCTTTTAATGCAGCTAAATATTATTCAAATGAGGAAGAAAAAGGTTCTGTAGTGATGTTTTCTTTAGAAATGTCAGCTGAACAAATAGGTCTTAGAATTTTGGCCGAGCAATCTCGAATACCGAGTGATAAACTTCGAAAAGGTGAGTTAAATGAAAGAGACTCCGCTGCACTTTCATCGACTTACCAAGAAATACACCAATTAAACTTTTTCTTTGATGATAGTCCAAACTTGACTGTTTCTGAGTTAAGATCAAAATTAAGACGCTATAAAAAAAATTACAATATCAAGTTAGTTCTGATTGATTATCTTCAATTAATCAAACCTGAAGGACAAAGAGATAGCCGTGTTAATGAACTTTCTGAAATTACGAGGAGTTTAAAACAATTAGCAAAAGAATTTGATTTACCAGTTGTTTCCCTCTCACAATTATCACGTCAAGTTGAAAATAGAGATGATAAAAGGCCTCTCTTATCTGATTTGAGAGAGTCAGGAAGTATTGAACAAGATGCTGATGTTGTGATGTTCATTTACAGAGAAAGTTACTACCTTCAACGAAACGAGCCCACAAGAGGTTCTGATGAGACTCAAGAATCTTATCAAAAAAAACATGATGCTTGGAAAGATAGAAATGAAGAGGTTTTTAATAAAGCAGAGCTTATTGTTGCAAAACAAAGAAATGGTCCCACAGGTAAGATTGAACTATACTTCGATGATAAGTATACAAAATTCTTAGGTATAGATAAAAATAACAATTTTTAATTAAATGCAATTTGTAGAAAGTATTGGAAAGACTGCCCTCAATATTATCAGAGCAATTGGTAAGTTAGTTTTATTTATTTATCTTTTTTTTCAATTTATTTTTAAACCAAAATTTTATTATAAACAAAATTCTAAATACTTTATTGAAATTTTTATATCCTCTATTCCCATTATAGCGCTTACAGGTATTTTTTCTGGAATGGTTTTGGCACTACAATCCTATACGGGTTTTTCTCGCTTTTCTGCTGAGTCTGCAATACCCAACATAGTTGTGCTTACTTTAACTCGTGAGTTGGGGCCTGTTTTAACTGGCCTGATGATATCAGCAAGAGTTGGATCTGCTATCGCTGCTGAAATTGCTACCATGAGAGTAACCGAGCAAATAGATGCTCTCAAAACATTAAATACAAACTATTTTAATTATCTTGTAACGCCTAGAGTCTTGAGTCTTACCTTGGCTATGCCTATATTTGTTACAATTGTTGATTTTATCGGAGTAATGGGTGGATATGTAGTTAGCGTGTATCGTTTAGGTTTTAATGAGAATATGTATTTAATTAATACTATAGATTTTTTAAGTTTCTCTGATTATTTTTCAGGAGTAATTAAAGCAACAGTATTTGGTTTTATCATATCTATAATTAGTTGTTATAATGGTTTATATTCTGAAAAAGGAGCCTTCGGAGTTGGATCAGCCACTACAAATGCCGTTGTTTTATCCTCCATTTTAATTTTAGTTTTTAACTACTTTCTAACTGAAATATTTTTTTAAAATGGAAATAAGAATAGAAAAATTATCAAAAAAATTCGGCGATAACCACGTACTCAAAGATATCAACCTAGTAATTGAAAAAAATAAATCGACAATCATTCTTGGCAAATCGGGATGCGGGAAGTCAGTTCTATTAAAACTTATTTATCAATTAATCAAGAATGATGAGGGTTCAATTTTGTATGATAAAAAAAGTTTTGTAGACATAGATAAATTTGGAATGCTTTTTCAGTATGGAGCATTGTTTGATAGTCTGACAATTGCTGAAAATATTGCTTTTATTGACTTTATTGACGGTAAAAATAAGTACAGAAATAAAGTCATAAATTCATTAAAAGAAGTTGGTTTGACTGCTGATATTTATAATAAATATCCATCTGAGATCTCAGGTGGAATGAAAAAAAGAGTAGCCTTAGCTAGAGCTATTTACAAAAATCCTAAAGTCATTTTTTTAGACGAACCAACAACAGGTCTTGATCCAATAAATAGTGATATGATTAATGAATTAATTATTAGAATCATCAGAAAGAAAAAAATGACTGCAGTTACAATCACACATGATATTCAGAGTGCTCTAAAAACTGGTGATAATTATTTTTTTCTTAATAACGGAGTAGTTGAAGACTCAGGAAAATGTCAAACTATGCTTAAATCAAAAAATAAATTGCTTGATGAATTTTTACTAGGTGTCAAAAAACTTCAAAAAGGCTAATGAGCTTTGATAACTTAAATTATGTGGACTATATTTATTTATCTTTATTAGTTTTATTTATTATATTTTTTTCCCTTAAAGGGGCGACTAAGTCTATTAATTATAGCTTAAAAATACTTTTATCAGTTTCTATTCCTTTTTTATTCTACAAAAGAGCATCGAATTATTTTTTGGCTGAATTAGATATTGAATTTTTCAATAATCTAGCAGACTCAAATAAAATTTTTTTTGAGATTATCATCTTTATAATTTTATTTTTATTGGTTTATATTACCTACTCTATTCTAGAAAAGGCAATCAATATTAAATCTCCAACACAATTAGAATTTAAAATAATAGATATTATAGTTGGAGCTATATATGGGCTCTTTATATTTACTTTTCTTTTTTATATTTCCTTTTCAATCTTTCTCAATAAACATATAAAAGTCAATAACCCCATCATTGAGTTTAATATCTCTTTTTATGAAAAGTTATTAAATAAAAAAGCTGAAAATAATTTAAATATTAATGAAAAAAATGATGATAAAGTCCCTGAGAAGAAATCAAAAAAATCTAATGAGTTATATTAATCAAGATAGATTTATCGACCATTGTGCAGTTTTTGGAACATACAATATAAAGGATGCTGTTTATTCTAATATTTTAGGTCTTCACGCTCTGCAACATCGAGGACAAGAGGCTTCTGGAATATTTTATTTTCAGGATAATGGCCAGTTTTCATTCAAAAAAGGCATAGGTAAAGTCTCCGAAGTTTATGCGGGATTTGACCATGAACAAATTGAAAATCCTAAAGTTACAAATGGTCATAATCGATACTCTACATTTGGTGGTAGCGAAGAAAAAAATATTCAACCATTATATGCTCAAATTAATAAAGACATCATTTCCATATCCCATAATGGCAATATCACTAATGCCCATTATTTAAAACAAATTTTACTTGAAGATGGTTGTATTTTTCAATCCGATATGGATACAGAAGTTATTCTTCATCTTATAGCCAAAAGTAAAGAGACTAATATTATTGAAAAAATTCAAGATGCACTCAGAAAAGTAGAAGGCGCTTACTCATTAATTATTACCTATAATGATGAAATAATAGCAATCAGAGATCCTAATGGCATACGACCTCTTGTACTTGGAAAAAAAGATAGTGGCTACGTTATTTCTTCTGAGACCTGTGGCCTTGATATTATTAATTCTACATTTGAAAGAGAAATTAATCCCGGAGAAATTTTTTTAATTAATGATAAAGGCACAAGATCATTTTCTATAGCCAATAAGGTTGATAAAAAATTTTGTATTTTTGAATATATTTATTTTGCAAGACCAGACTCAAATTTTCTTAATCAGAATGTTTATGAGGCCAGAATTAATATTGGAAAAGAATTATATTTAGAAAAAAAAGAAAATAATTCCGATATTGTAATTCCTGTTCCTGACTCTGGTTTGGCTTCTGCTATTGGATACTCTGAGGCTTCTGGGATACCCTTTCAACTTGGGATTATTCGTAATCACTATGTGGGTCGATCATTCATACAACCTAAACAGGAATTAAGAGACTTAGCTGTCAAAATGAAACATAACGTGAATCTTAAATTGCTAAAAGGTAAGTCCATTACCTTAATTGATGACTCAATTGTTCGAGGAACAACTAGCAAAAAAATTGTAAGTCTTTTAAAAAATGCTGGCGTAAAAGAGATACATTTCAAGGTTGCCTCACCCGCTATTATTGGATCTTGCTATTATGGTGTAGATACGCCCAATGAAGACAATCTAATAGCTAATATTAAAAATCTAGAAGAAATAAAAAATTACCTTGAGGTAGATAGCTTACAATATCTTTCTTTAAATGGTCTTTATAAAGCAGTAAATGGAAATAGCGGTTACTGTGATGCTTGTTTTACGAAAAATTACCCAGTACCTCTAGTTGACCAAACATTAAAAAAACAACAAAAAGAACAAATTAAACTAGTTTGAGGAATAGTTTAATTATTCACTACCACGGGGAAATAAAATATTCAGAAGAAGAAAATAATATCTTAATTTCCGAGGATGACAGTTGGAAAGGTGAATTTATTAATAAACAACTTCAAATAGATTATCTCAAAATAGATGATTATATAAAGGCATCACAGGTAGTTAATCAAGAATTTGGAGAAATCAATAACATTAAAATTATTAATCATAATTATGATTTGAATATGATTTCATATCAATATGACTATGAAATGATTAAAAAAAACTATCAGATGCTTGGTAATCTAATTTTTTTTATAAATTTATTAATTCAAAATTTTTCAGCAAATATTAAAATTGAGTTAATTTTAGAAGATGAAAGTCATTTTAAAATTCATCAAAATAACTTTAGTTTGTCACTAAAAAATTATTTAAAGGTTTTACAAAAAGATCTTTCAAAAAAATACAATATAGAATTAAAAAATTAAATTAAAGTTAATACCTTTTAAATTTAATTCTCTAATTAAGATCTTAGACAAGAAGCTCTTTACGTGTGGCTTAATATTTTTTTTGTTAAAATTACATGAAATTTTAAAATAGTTTTTCTGATTGACAGTAAAAGCAGTTATAAAATAAATTTTAAATTCCTTAGAGTTTTTTTGAATTTTACCAAGTTCTCCATTAATAGGTTTAATAATCTTATTTAGATATGAGGTTTTAAAAAAGAATTTATTATTTAAATGTCCATAGATTAAATCAAGTATTTTAGATTTTGATAAATTTATTGCAGAAATAAAATGGATATTCAAAGAACTATAGTAATTATGATTATTAGATAAATAGTCTAGAAATTTTTTTTGATATATATTTTTTTCACTAATTAGATCCATTTTATTTACGAGCACTAAAAACGGCTTGTTTCTTT
The DNA here is from genome assembly GCA_000299115.1 of alpha proteobacterium HIMB59. NCBI lineage: Bacteria > Pseudomonadati > Pseudomonadota > Alphaproteobacteria > Candidatus Pelagibacterales > Candidatus Pelagibacteraceae > alpha proteobacterium HIMB59. Next base: position 1,333,995 of record CP003801.1, read on the forward strand.
TTGAGAGTGAACCAATTAGCGAAAGGTCTAACTTTGACTCTGAAGTGGAATCAAGTAATAAAACTATCAAAGAAGCATTTTTTATAAAATATTCTGACTGAATAATTGAAAATTTTTCAAAATCATTATTTCTTCTGTTTGATCTACTTCTAATAAAACCTGCTGTATCAATAAAGCGCAAGATTTCTTTTTTATAATTTATATCCCAATTAACAGAGTCTCTTGTTGTATGAAGATTTGGAGATGTTTGAGATAATTGAATATTTGTAATCTTATTAAATAATGTTGATTTACCTGTATTTTCTTTACCAAAAATAACTATTGTGCTCGTTTCTTGTTTAATATAACTCTCAGCATCTATTGAATTTTGACTTGCAAGAAAATTATATAATTCTCCAAAATTATCTTTTTGATTAACAAAAATTTTTGAAAATAAATTTGGAATTAAATTTGAAAAGTCTAACTGATTAAAGTGGAAAAAATATATATTTATACCTAACGAGTTGATGAATTTGCAAATTTTCAAATCTTCTTCAGTAAAAATTTCAGAAAGATAGATAAATTTTATATTTGAAATTTTTAAATCACTAATTCTTTTATATACTTCTTTAAAATCAGATAAATTATAAAATCCTGGAGTATCGTATAAGTAATAGTGAAAATTTTTAATAGAAATTTCTTTTCTAATGATGTCTACAGTTGTGTTTTCTAAAGGGTTTGAAATAGTTCTATGATTTTTAGAAAAAAGATTAAATAAATGAGATTTACCCTCATTTACTTTTCCAATAATAAAGTAATTATTCACTGAGTGTATAAAGATTTCTACTATCTACAAAATAATATTTATCATTACTTTCAAAAAACTTTAAAAAATCTGTAAACTTTTCTTTAACTGAATTAATTAATTCACCTTTAAAATTGATAACACTTATACCATCTTGATTGGCTAAAAATAGGTTTTCACCATCTGTCCAAAAACTAAAAGGATTTCCTTGACTATGGGCAATTTCTTTTTGCAAATAACCCTGAGACGAGAAAATAAAAATCTTATTAAACGTTAAAATAAACAAGTTTTTTTCATCATCGATAAAATAATCAACTATGGGGCTAGAGATGTCTGTTTCCCATGATATTTCGGAAGTAATGGGATTAAAAATTGATATCAAACCTTTTTTTTCTATAAAATATAAAAAGTTATCAATATTAAAAGGAGTATCTAAGAATTCTTCAAATGTACCCACTTGAGAAAGAATATTCAAATCCTCCAAGTAATAATTAGTTTCGGGAATGTTATCAGTTTGTTTTAAAAAAATTAAAGTTCCAGAATTATAAAGAATAACATTGCTATTATTATAAGGGTAAGTGTTTGAGGAGTTTGTTATTCCATGATTAATAGCAAAATTTCCAGTTGTAACAAAAGTGTTATTTTCTAAGTTAATTTCAATGATTTCTCCAAAAACACTAAAAGTGATGATTTTAGAAGATTGGGTGATAGTGTTTTGACTAAGAAAAACTTGTAAATCTAAAATTATCTCAAAACCATTTTGTGTGGATTTAAACACCTTACCTTTATTAGTTAAAATATATAGTTCGCTATCTAAAGATGAAATGAGAATAATGTCTTCATCTTCATTAATCTCAATTTCATAACTATTATTTTCTTTGAAATCTGTTTTGGTAATTGAAATTAAATCATTTTTCTTATTGTAATAAATTTCATTTTCTAAAATCAAGAATTGTGATTTTTTATCAATATTGGCAATTTTTTTTATTTCGAATGGTTTATTCAAATCAAACTTCTTATTATCAGGGTATAAAACCTTACCTATTTTGAATTCACCATTGCTTTCTAAGGTCAGTGTTTTATTCAAAAAAACCTCTTCGACTTCATTTTTAGGAATATAATCAGGCTCTACTGTTCCTAAATATTGGTTACATGATGAAAGGAGAAGTAAAAAGCCGATAAGCTTAACTATTTTCATTTTTTAATCGACTGATAGCCTTGATGAAAAAATTATCAATCTCTTCACTATTATCTCGATAAATTAAATCAAAATTATTTATATCTAAATTAAGAAAATAAATTTTTGCAATGTCACTAAAGATAAAATTTTCATCTAGGGATAATGATTTTAAAGTTTCAGAGTCTAAATCAACAATAGCTTTTTTTAAAAGAATTATATCCCTCTCAAGTTTTTCATATTTATCTAAATTTTCTATAGAAGCTAAATTCAGATCAGCAAAAAAAGAAACATTTGGATCTGAGATATTAGATAGATATTCCATTTTTTGATCAATCCCTTGAGTATCTTCATTATAAAGGTTAGCAAGATAAATATCGAAATACTTCTCTGTTTCTTTATTTGAATTTAATAGAAAGAAATATGCAAGTATGATGAGCAATATTCCTAGACCAGATGCAATAAATATATTTCTTTTAGTAATTAACTTTTCCATTTAATTGAACATCCCATACTTGGGCTTTGTTGTGAGGAACAATACCCCTTAGCAATTACTTCTTCAATAGCATAATATAGCTCTGGTTCTCCCATTTCTGGATCTTTTCCATTAGAGTCTAGCCTACCTCTGTAATGTAATTTTAAGTCTTTATCGAAAAAATAGAATTCTGGAGTGCATAAGGCTTCAAAATTTTTGGCAATTGACTGATCGCTATCAACTATGTACTCAAAATCAAAATTAGCCCTTGAAATCTGCTCCAACAGATTAGAATTACTATCCTCAGGATAAGCAGATTGGTCGTTAGACATAATAGCTAATGAATTAACTTTTATCTCCTTGAGGCGAGAGGTTTCAATAGCTATCTTTTTTTCAATAGATCTAACATAGGGACAATGATTACAAATAAACATAATTAAAATTCCATTTAAACCAGTCATATCATAGAGAGAATTTTTATTCCCTTTTAAGCCAGTAAATTCAAAATTTTCAGGTTTCCAACCAAAATTACAACTTGAAGAATTTAAGAGTACCATTTATCTTAATATATATTGAAAATTATAAACTTAAATACTAATTCTAATTATTCTATCCCAAAAAAAACATTTCAATATTTACTTAATACCTACTCTTACGGCTTATCTAAAAATATTTGGAAAAATTATTCCATCCAAACGGCTGACTCAAAACACTCTAAAACTAATATTACTTTTTATAAATCGAATTTCTCTTTTCCCATTATCAAAATTAATTATTTAAATAAATATGATCGAGAATTTTTCGAAGTATCTTATAATAATAAAAGAAAAGTTTTTAGTAACTTGTCTTCATTAAATATCTGGCTTAACAATTATTTTTTTTCTAAACCTAAAATATAAATTTCTTTAGATTTATTGTCTGAAGCATTGGGTTTGACATACATTGCTTTGTTAAATTGAAATTTAATTTCTTTAAATAATTGTTCTGTATCCTCACCCTGAAAATTTTTTACTAAGAAAAAACCACCTGGTTTTAAGAAAGATTTAATAAATTGAAAAGATAAAAAACTTAAATTGTAACTATTTGCTTGATCTAGAAATTGATTACCAGATGTGTTTGGGGCTATATCTGATATAATTACATCAAAACAATAATTTTTAGAGACGAAGAGATCAGAAATTTTATCAAACTCGTTCAAATCAAAATTGTAAAAAGTAAAATTATCATCAAATTTTTCTTCTATGGGAAGGATGTCAACTCCAACTACACTTTGATTACCACTTTTATTGAGAACATATTGAGTCCAACCACCAGGGCAACATCCAATGTCTAATACTTTAGATGATTTCTTGATAATTTGATGCTTTTTGTCAATTTCCTCTAATTTGTAATAAGCCCTAGAAATAAGGTCATTTTTCTTCGCTAGTTGGTAAAAATGGTCTTTTTTTCTATTTTTATACCATTGTTTCATTTTATTTATAATCTGATATGAATTCGTCTACATATATTCATAGAAAGCCAACATTACATCATGACAAACTCTATTACTAAAATTTTTTTAGCAATATTTTTTTTTGTTTCACCTCTTTTTGCCTCTGAATGGGGTGAGTCTGAAAAAAATAGTGAAGTTCAATTATTTACTGTCCAAGTGTTAGACTCAGAGGCTTTTGTTATTAAAGACAGTATTGAATTCAGTTCTACTACAGAAGCCCATCAAAGAATTGAAGTAAAATCTGAAATCATGACTACTGTAGAAGAGGTTTTAAAAAAAGCGGGAACTTTTGTAAATAAAAATGATCTTGTTATTAGGCTTGATGAATACAATACAAATTTAGAACTCTATAAACTTGACCTTCTCTCAGAAAGTGAATTCAAAAAGATTGCACTTTATGCACCTTTTGACGGAATCTTGTTAGATAATCATAAAATTGCTGGAGAATTAGTTATGCCTGGTGAGAGAGTTTATGAGTTAATTGATCTATCTTCTCTTGAGATTTATGGATATATCAATGAAAATGAAATACTTAATATATCAACTAAAAATGAAGTTGATGTAACTATCCTGGGAGAAGAAGTACAGGGTTTCATTGATTATGTGTCTCCAATTTCAGATCCAGAGACAAAAACTTTTGAAATTGTTGTTAAAGTTAAAAATAAAGATCTTAGGTACAAAGATGGACTCTCATCTATGATCTCTATAAATAAAGGTGAGGTCTTAGCTCACAAAATTTCTCCTTCGATACTTGCCTTAGGCGAAGAAGGTCAGCTAGGAGTAAAAGTAATAACTAAAGGCAATGAGGTTGAATTTAAAGATATTACAATTATTGAAGATACTTCTGAGTATATGTTAGTTACTGGTTTAAGTGAAAAAGAAAAAATTATAATCGTTGGCCAACAATACGTGTCAAATGGTGAAAAAGTAAATTTCGAATAAAGCAAAATGAATTTAGTCAATATCGCTAGTCAATATTACAGAACAACTATATCTATCTTTTTATTTATTATCTTATCCGGATCACTTGTATTTAATAATATTCCAAAGGAATCTTCTCCTGACGTTAACCTTCCTTATATATATGTCTCACTAGGTTTAACTGGCATAAGTCCTGAAGACTCTGAGAAGCTTCTTATAAAACCAGTTGAGGACGAAATTTCAAACATAGAAGGTAAAAAAGAGATGACGAGTACCTCCTATCAAAGTGGTGGTAATATTTTATTAGAATTTAGTGCTGGATTTGACCCAGACCAGGCCTTACTTGATACCAGAGAACAAGTTGATCGTGCAAAATCTGAGTTGCCCGATGATGCGGATGAACCTAAGGTTAGTGAAGTTAATATTAGCCTATTCCCCATTTTAGTTGTTTCTATTAGCGGAGATGCCTCAGAGTTTTTACTCAAAAAAATTTCTAATGATTTAAAAGATAAAATTCAATCTTTACCAAACGTATTAGAAGTAGAAATTGGCGGAGAAAGAGAAGAGCAATTAGATATAATAATAGATCAAAATAAAATAGAAGCTTATGGTCTTAATCTAAATGAAATTTTAAGTTTTGTTCGATCCAATAATCAAGTTGTCTCAGCTGGAAATTTAGATACTGGTGATGGTCGATTTGTAATCAAAATTCCAGGCTTGTATGAAAATTTAAATGATATTTTCAATACCCCCATCAAAGTTAATGACAAAAAAACAATTAAATTTAAAGATATAGCTTCTCTAAAAAGAACTTTTAAAGATCCGGAAAAATTTGCAAGACTTAATGATCAATCAGCTTTCACTCTTGAAATTTCAAAGAGAATTGGCGCTAACATTGTTGAAACAGTAAACCAAGTGAGAGCGCTAGTAGCTGAAGAGCAAAAGTCATTGCCTTCAAAAATTAATATTACTTTCTCTGGAGACGAGTCCATTAACATAAAAAATATGCTGGGAGATTTACAAAATAACGTCATTTTCTCTATTCTTTTAGTCATGAGCGTTGTGATTATCTTTTTAGGTATTCGCTCTAGTCTTCTTGTCGGCCTTGCTGTTCCAGGTTCATTTCTATCTGCAATACTTGTGCTTTACACCTTAGGCTTCACTGTCAATATGGTTGTTCTTTTTGGACTAATTTTATCTGTTGGCCTCTTAGTTGACGGAGCAGTCGTAGTTGTGGAATACGCTCAGAGAAAAATTCAAGAGGGTATGGGATTAGCTGATGCATATATTAAAGCCGCATCAAGGATGTCATTGCCTATCATCGCATCAACTTTAACGACAATAGCGGTTTTCGTTCCGCTATTATTTTGGCCAGGAACTACTGGAGGATTTATGAAATATATACCTATTACTGTAATATCAGTGCTTAGCTCCAGTCTTGTAATGGCTCTGATTGTTGTTCCTATTATTGGAACACAATCAAATAAAATAAGAAATCTTTTCTTTTTCTTTTTTATACCTATTATTTTATTTGGAATAATTAATTTTATTACCTATTCCTTTTTATCCAAATTCCAGTTTGATAAGTATTTAAACTTAGGTATCAAAGCTCTGGCTTCAATTGCCATCGCATTTATTATCTATAAAACATTTAAATTTATAAAAGGCAGGGGTTTCCTTCAAACAATCTCAATTCCAAAAATTAGCGCTGATGAAGATGAAGATTTAACTGATATAACAAAAGTAGGTTTTTTTACAAAAATTTATTTATTCATTTTAAGGATATGTATTAATCATCCACTAAAAATTGCCGTTGTTGCCATATCTTTACTTATTGGTATCTATGCTGCTTATGGAAAATATGGGAAGGGTGTAATCTTCTTTCCCTCTGTTGAGGCAGAAAATACAAAAGTAATCGTTTATGCGACTGGTAATCTATCTGTAATTGAAAAAGATCAATTAGTGAGAAATGTAGAGCAAAAAATTATCCAACTTCAAACTCAAAATAATGAATTTGATTCTATTTACACCACTTCTGGTAATGTTTCTAATAGACAAGAGAGTTCTCCTGATATCATTGGATTTATTGATATTGAGTTTAAGGATTGGGATAAACGAAGAAAAGCTGATGTATTAATATCAGAAATCAGAGAAGCAACCTCTACTATACCCGGAATAAAAGTTGAAACTCGAACCCAAAGGGCTGGTCCTCCAAGGGGAAAGCCTATCGAAATTAATTTAACGTCCAATGATCCTGCGATCACTATTTCAGAGGTAAAAAGAATTCAAGAATATTTATCCAATATTCAGGGTTTAAAAGATCTAGAGACTTCCCTGCCCTCACCTAGTATTGAGTATCAACTCTATGTCAACCGTGAAGAGGCCGCTAAATATGGCGCTAGTATTGCCATTATAGGAAATACTATAAAATTAATAACAGGGGGTTTAAAACTCAGCGAATTTAGACCTGACGACAGCGATGAATCCATCCCCATTTATTTACGCCTTCCTGAAAATCAAAGAACTATAGACCAGCTAAATAGCATTAAAATCCCTACCTCCTCAGGATATGTTCCGATTTCAAATTTTACTGAAATAGAAACGACTCAGGAGACTGGAAATTTAGTCAGGGTTGATCAGAATAGAATTGAAACCATAAAATCAGATGTAGTTAGATTTTATCAAACTGACGCTTATGTAAGGCTAATCAAACATTGGCTTGGAATTCAAAAATTTGATATACCCAACAACTTTGGTCTAGACTTACCTGAGTTTAACTCTGCGGATATTGACCCTAGAGTAAAAGTCTCCTTTAAAGGGGAGGATGAAAGTCAAAAACAATCACAAGATTTTCTTCAAAAAGCTTTTATGATTGCTATTTTCTTAATGGGAGTAATTTTGCTTACTCAATTCAACAGTTTTAGTAGCGCAATCTTAATATTGTTTGCTGTTATTATGTCAACTGTTGGTGTGGTTTTAGGATTATTAATAACTCAACAACCTTTTGGGATAGTAATGAGTGGAATTGGCGTAATTTCTTTAGCGGGAATTGTGGTTAATAATAATATTGTCTTAATCGATACTTTTGACAGGTTATTTAAAAAAACAAAGGATGCCAAAGAGGCACTATTGATGACTGGCGCTCAAAGATTAAGGCCTGTTTTATTAACAACAACAACTACTGTCTTGGGTTTAATGCCGATGGCTTTAAAAATTAATATCGATTTTGTAAACCTTGAATATACTTACAATTCCCCTGATACTCAATGGTGGGTAGATTTATCTAGAGCGATTATTTTTGGTTTACTTTTTTCAACTTTATTGACTTTATTGGTTACTCCTGCAGCCTTAATGATTAAGTCTAAATTTTTATCTGGCGATAGGGTTGAAAAATCTAAAAAAGTAAAAAAACAAGTTAAATATAGCTAACGCTAAATAGGCTATAGCTATTATGAGAGTAGTTTGCCAAAAATATGTTATCAAAAAGATTAGGACTAATACCACAAAGATCACAACAACTCTGAAATAAAGAGAATTTAATTTAACGCTCTTCAATGAAGGTGTAGGAACTCTGCTTATCATCATTGCTCCAGAAAAAACAACTAAGAAAGCTGATAAAATTTCTTGATTTATGGGAAAATACTGAAAATCAATAAAAGTAAAGTACATCGGAATCATTATTATTCCTGCGGCAGCAGGAGAAGGGATACCCACAAAAGTCTTAGATTGCTCTTTCATGTTTTCGATATTAAATCTTGCCAATCTTAATGCTGCACAAACAGTATAAAACAAGCTAAAGATCCAACCTATTCGTCCTAGTTCAAAAGTATAACAAAGATTAATTAATAGAGATGGGGCAAGACCAAAACTTATAAAATCTGACAATGAGTCTAGTTCTGCTCCAAATTGACTTGATTTTTTTAATTTTCTTGCAACCCAACCATCAAAAAAATCAAAAAAAGCAGCAAACATAATCATCAATACAGCTAATTTCCAATTACCTTGTATAGAAAATTTTATTGATGAGATGCCTGCTATTAAAGACATCATTGTAATCATATTAGGTATGAATCTTATAAAAGGGTATTCTCTCATAGATTAATTTTTAGATTTTTTTAAATTCTCTTTGAGTAAGCTTAGATTTTATATCTTGTGCAATTATAGTCTCGCCACCAATACACTGCTGCCCTTCATTAACCAATAACTGAAAATTGTTGGGAAATTCGATATCAACTCTACTTCCAAATTTGATTATACCATATCTTTCACCTTGGTTGATATTTTCATTGGGTTTTACATAATTAACAATTCTTCTTGCGATTAGACCGGCAATTTGAGTAACATAAATTAGATTATTTCCATTTTTTATTGTTATTTTTAGTCTTTCATTCTCATCACTAGCTTTATCTAAAGTGGCATTGATAAACTTACCTTCAATATAGTCAACTTTAGTAACCTCTCCTGAAATTGGGAGTCTTTGAATGTGAACATTAAAGATGCTAAGAAATATAGAAACTTTTGTATAAAGTTTTTTTCCTTCTTTTATTTCTGTTATGTTAGTAATCAAACCATCTGCAGGACTAACCAAAATATCATTACCTATTGGAACGACTCTTTCAGGATCTCTAAAAAAATAAAATGTGAAGATTAATAAAATTAGTGAAATTATAAAAAGTGGTTTGTAGATAAAGTAAAAAAAGACCACTAATAAAAAAAGTATAATTAAAGCAGCAGAAACCTCTTTATGAAAACGAAAGTACATAGGGGTGAATTAATATCTGAAATGCATTATTTGATCAATAAAATAGATTTTTTTTACCTATTTTATTTGTTATATGTAAGGTCTTCAAAACATGTCAAAAATCAAAGTTAAAAATCCCGTCGTAGAGCTTGATGGTGATGAAATGACCCGAATTATCTGGGATTTCATTAAAAAGAAATTAATCCTGCCTTATTTAGATATAGAACTTAAATACTATGATCTCTCTGTTCAAAAAAGAGATGATACCAATGATCAAATTACTATCGATGCTGCGAATGCTATTAAGACATATGGTGTAGGTGTAAAATGTGCAACCATTACTCCAGACGACAATAGAATGAGTGAGTTTAATTTGAAAAAAATGTGGAGATCTCCAAATGGGACTATTCGCAATATACTAGATGGAACTGTTTTTAGGCAGCCTATTATTTGTCAAAATATTCCTCGAATTGTTCGAACTTGGAATGATCCTATAGTAGTTGGCAGACATGCTTTTGGTGATCAATACAGAGCAACAGAAATGCAAATTACTAAGCCAGGGAAACTTTATTTAAAATTCGTTTCTGAAGAAGGTGAAACTTTTGAAGAAGAAGTATTTCAATTTCAAAATAATGGTGTTGCGCTATCCATGTATAATTTAGATGATTCTATTAGAGGATTTGCTCGGGCTTGTTTCAATTATGGTTTAAATTTGAAATGGCCAGTTTATTTATCTACTAAAGATACAATTCTAAAAAAATATGATGGAAGGTTTAAAGAATTATTCCAAGAAGTCTTTGATGCTGAGTTCAAAAAAAGTTTTGAGGAAAACAATATAATTTATGAGCATCGTTTAATTGATGATTTAGTTGCTTCAGCAATGAAATGGAGTGGAAAATTTGTTTGGGCTTGTAAGAATTACGATGGAGATGTTCAATCAGACTCTGTCGCGCAAGGATATGGATCTCTTGGTATGATGTCGAGCGTACTCATGACACCAGATGGCAAAACGATAGAGTCAGAGGCTGCTCATGGCACAGTAACACGACACTATAGACAGCATCAAAAAGGTGAAAAAACTTCTACCAACCCAATTGCATCAATTTTTGCATGGTCTAAAGGTTTATATTTCAGAGGTCAGTTTGATCATAATCAGGATTTAATGAATTTTGCTAATAACTTGGAGAAAACATGCATCGAAACAGTGGAGTCTGGACAAATGACAAAAGATTTAGCAATTCTTGTAAGCCCTGATACCAAATGGATGAACACAGAAGATTTTTTAAGTTGTTTAGATGTAAATCTGCAAAAAAAACTTGCCTAAATTTGCTCTCGAATGCTAGAAAAAGCCTGATTTATATTGCTTTTTTGATCTCCACCAGCTTGGGCAAAATCCACTCTTCCCCCACCACCCTTTGAACCAAGATGATCAAATGAGGATTTGATCAAAATCCTAGCATCGTATTTATCAATTAAATCTTTAGTCAAACCAATGATAATAGATACTTTATCTTCATTAATAGTTATGCAAGCAAGAATAGAGTTCTGTTTTTCAGATTTAAACTTATCATAAACAGACCTTAATTCTTTAGGAGGGAGACCTTCAATAACTTGAGTTATGTAATTGACGCCATTAATTTCATCAACAGTGATTTGATTATTACTTTCGCTAGATAAAATTGATTTATTTTTTAAAGTATTTAAATAATTTTCTAATTTTTTAATGTAAACAGTTTTGTTGCTATCTTGAAAATTTATCTGACCGGATAGGTCTTTAATTTGTTTTTCTAAATTATTTATATTTTCATTTTGTTGGATTTCTAATTTCTCTTTTTCTTTACTTCTAAGTGAAAGATATTCATCAACTTTATCAAATGTAAGGGCCTCAATTCTTCTAACGCCTGAAGAAACGGACTCTTCATTAATAATAAGAAACTTACTAATTTCAGTAACATCATTTACATGAGTACCTCCACATAATTCTATAGAATATGGATTATTGTTTTTAGATCCAAGAGTGACAACTCTTACTTCATCTCCATATTTTTCACCAAATAATGCTATCGCACCTGCTTTAATCGCATCCTCTTGAGATTTTATTTCTATATTAGATCTTGAAGTAGTTTTGATTACTGAATTTACTTCATCTTGAATCTTATTTATATCATCCGAGGATATTTGTTTATTATGACTAAAATCAAATCTTAACTTTTCAGAATTTACTAAAGAGCCTCTTTGAGCAACATGATTTCCTAATGTATTTCTTAAAGCTGCATGAAGAAGATGGGTAGCTGAGTGATTTTTCATAATTAAAGATCTTCTTTCTTCATCGATGGAGAGATCTACATCTTCGCCTACTTTCATACTTCCTGAAATTAATTTTCCAAAATGAATAAAAATACCTTGGGGAGTTTTTTTTGTATCCGTTACTAAAAATTCTCCATTCTTTGATTTAATTGTACCTGTATCACCTACTTGGCCACCTGACTCGCCGTAAAAGCATGTATTTTCAGTAATAATAATGCCTCCCTCACTTGACTGGTCTTCTAAGTAATCGACCTCATTGAAATTTTCTAAAATAGATATGATTTTGGAGTCAATTCTATTTTTTTCATAACCATTAAAATTTGTAGGATTATATTTTTTTGCTAACTCAAACCATATTTTTTGAGTTGCGGTATCTCCACTGCCTTTCCATGAGGCTCTGGCCTCTTCTTTCTGAGCCTCCATAGCTTGATTAAAAGACTCAGTATCAATAACTATATTTTTTGATTTTAAAAAATCTTGAGTTAAATCAAGAGGAAATCCAAAAGTATCATATAACTTAAAAGCTACCTTGCCATCCAATGTATTATTTTTAATATTTGGAATTTCTTGGGATAATATGTCTAACCCTTTGGTGAGAGTTTCACGGAATCTAACTTCTTCATCTTGTAAAGTCTCCGTGATTAGATCGGCTCTAACATTGAGTTCATCGTAAAACCCGCTCATTAAATTTTGAAGATCTTTGAATATTTTTGAAAATAAAGGTTCCCGTGAGCCTAACGTATAAGCGTGACGAATACCTCTTCGTAAAATCCTTCTAAGAACATAACCTCTTCCTTCATTTGAGGGTATTACCCCATCGGCAATTAAAAAAGAAGATGCTCTTAAATGATCTGCAATAACCCTAAAACTTGCTTTGTTTTTTTCATTTATTTTTGTTTTAATTAATTCCTGAGTGGCATTAATTATATTGGTAAACAAGTCAGATGAATAATTATCATTACTTCCATTAAGAAGAGCAGTAATTCTTTCCAATCCCATTCCTGTATCTACACAAGGTTTTGGTAAATCTATTCTTTTTTGAGGGTCAATCTGCTCATATTGCATAAAAACTAAATTCCATATCTCAATGAAACGGTCACCATCCTCGTCAGGAGAACCTGGAGGTCCACCAAAATATTTCTCTCCATGATCGAAAAAGATCTCAGAGCAAGGACCACATGGGCCAGTATCTCCCATGGACCAAAAATTATCTGAGGTAGAGATCTTAATAATTCTACTATCAGGTAATTTGGCAATCTTTTTCCAGTATTTTTCAGCCTGTTCATCGTCATGGTAAATAGTAACTAAAAGTTTATCCGGGTTAATTTCATATTTTTTTGTAATTAAATCCCAAGCAAAATAAATTGCCTCTTCTTTGAAATAGTCACCAAATGAAAAGTTACCAAGCATTTCAAAAAACGTATGGTGCCTTGTTGTAAAACCTACATTTTCTAAATCATTGTGCTTACCACCTGCTCTTACACATTTTTGTGAAGTTGTAGCTCTTGTATAAGATCGTTGTTCTAATCCGGTAAATACATTCTTAAATTGAACCATTCCAGAGTTAGCAAACATTAGGGTTGGGTCATTATCTGGAACAAGAGAACTAGAACTCACATGGGAGTGTCCTTGGTCTTTAAAATAATCAATAAAAGTATTTCTTACTTGGTTAGAAATCATAACCTAGCAATATAGATTAATTTATTTGAAAATTAATACTTATTCTTCAGTTTTTTTTTCAGGAGTATCGTCGGGTAAAGCCGGTGGATCGATCATTAATTCTTCGACAGTGTTAGAATTTGACCTAATCCTTGTCTCAATTTCCTCTAATAGAGCTGGATTGTCTTTTAAAAACTGTTTTGTGTTTTCTCTGCCTTGGCCGATCTTCTCATCTTTATAGGAATACCAAGCGCCAGATTTATCAATAATATCAGCTTGAACACCCAAATCGATAATTTCACCAATTTTTGAAATTCCTTCTCCATACATAATATCGAATTCAACCTGCTTAAAAGGTGGAGCCATTTTATTTTTGACTACTTTTACCCTAGTCTGATTACCGATAATGTTATCTTTGTCTTTAATGGCACCAATTCTTCTAATATCAAGTCTAACAGAAGAGTAAAATTTAAGCGCATTTCCGCCTGTGGTAGTTTCTGGGCTTCCAAACATTACACCTATCTTCATTCTCAATTGGTTAATAAAAACGACCATTGTATTAGTTTTTGAAATAGAGCTAGTTAATTTTCTAAGAGCTTGACTCATTAATCTAGCTTGAAGACCTGGAAGTGAGTCTCCCATCTCGCCTTCAAGTTCTGCTCTTGGCACCAAAGCAGCTACAGAGTCTATGACCAAAAGGTCTATTCCCTCTGACTTAACTAAAGTATCAGCTATTTCTAAAGCCTGTTCTCCAGTATCAGGTTGTGAAATCAAAAGTTCATCTATATTGACACCAAGTTTTTTTGCATAACCAGGATCAAGAGCATGTTCGGCATCAATGAAGGCACATGTTCCGCCCATCTTTTGAGCTTCTGCAATTACATGAAGTGTTAAGGTAGTTTTACCCGAACTTTCTGGACCATAAACTTCTACAACTCTTCCTTTGGGCAATCCGCCTATACCTAAAGCTATGTCTAAGCCTAAGGAACCTGTTGAATAAACATCAACATTACCCATATCTTCATCTTTTTTTCCAAGCATCATTATGGAGCCTTTTCCATAAGATTTCTCAATGCTACTAATAACTGTTTTTAATTTGTTTAAATTGTCTTTTTTATCCATGATTCTATTATAAATAGTAAATAATTGTACTTACTAAACAAGAACAAACATGGAAAATAGCCCGATTTTTAACGATTTTATTCCTGGTGCGTTAGTTAAATGTCCATCGCAACCCAGTTGGGGCATAGGTCAAGTTCAGTCATGTATTAATGGTAAAGTTACAATTAACTTTGAGAATGTTGGAAAAAAAGTTATAGATTTAATGTTCATAAACTTAGAATTAATAGAAAATGCTGGCTGATCAATTTAAACGTAAAATCGACTATTTAAGAGTGTCTGTCACAGATCGTTGTGATCTAAGATGTACTTATTGTATGGCCGAAGATGTCACTTTTTTACCTAGACAAGAAGTCTTAACTATTGAGGAGATCATAAAATTAATTGATGTCTTTAATGAATTAGGTGTAAAAAAATTTAGACTAACAGGAGGGGAGCCCTTAGTTAGAAAAAACATCATTTCTGTAATTGAGCATTTATTTGAATTAAAAAAACAAAATAAAATTATAGAACATACTTTAACTACTAATGGAACCAATTTAGAAAAGTATTCTTCTACTCTAAAAAATAATGGAATTGATAGAATTAACGTATCTTTAGACAGCCTGAGCCCAATAAAATATAAAGAAATCACAAAGTGGGGCAATCTAGAAAAAGTTATAGTTGGAATTCGCTCTGCAATTAATGAGGGTATCAAGGTAAAAATAAACACCGTACTGACTCAAGATTTTAATGATGAGGAAATATTTGAAATCATAAATTGGTGTGAAAAAAATTCCTGTGATATTTCATTAATTGAAGTAATGCCTATTGGATCTATTGGTGAGAAAAGATTTGATCAATACCTTTCTATGAAGACCTTTGAGGAAAAATTAGTAAAAAAATTAGAATTAGTTCCATCAAAGTATCGAACAAATGGCCCTTCAAGGTATTTTACTAATTCAAAAAACGATCAGAAAATTGGTATTATTTCTGCTATTTCTCATAATTTTTGTGATACTTGCAATAGAGTTAGGCTTACTTGTACTGGGAAGTTATACATGTGTTTAGGCCAAAATGATTTTGTAGACTTAAAATTTGCA
This sequence comes from alpha proteobacterium HIMB59, assembly GCA_000299115.1. Taxonomy (NCBI): domain Bacteria; kingdom Pseudomonadati; phylum Pseudomonadota; class Alphaproteobacteria; order Candidatus Pelagibacterales; family Candidatus Pelagibacteraceae; species alpha proteobacterium HIMB59. The sequence continues at coordinate 1,349,752 of CP003801.1, forward strand.
CTCAGAAATCAATCAAAAGCTGATATTATCAAACTTATTGAGTATGCAATGTCTATTAAACCAAAATCTCATAATTTTGAAATCAATAAAAATAATTATGAAGGATATGTTGATAGATATATGAATGAAACTGGTGGTTAATTATGAAAATTAGTTTTGTAGCTTTTCCTTTAGAAAAAAATTTGAAAGCTCAGGCTGAGTTAATTGAAAAATATGGTAACCATAGCCCTGAAGAAGCAGACTTCATCGTTGCGCTAGGTGGTGATGGATTTATCCTTAAATCTCTTCACGATTATTTAAAAATCAACAAACCTATTTTTGGTATGAATTTTGGTTCAGTTGGTTTTCTAATGAATGAATTTAGTCTAGAAGGCCTTAATGAAAGACTAAAAAGAGCTCAACTTACAAAACTACGTCCTTTGGTAATGAAAACTCTTTCTCCCACAGGAAAAGAAGTTAAAGCAATAGCAATAAACGAAATCAGTATAAGAAGGGAAAAATATCAAGCATCAAAACTTCAAATAATAATTGATGATGAGGTTAGAATGGAAGAATTAGTTTGCGATGGCGTTATCATTTCAACCTCAGCTGGTAGCACAGGTTATAATTATTCTGCTTCTGGCCCAATTATCCCTTTAGGAAGTAATGTTATTGCCCTTACGGCTGTGAGCGCCTATAGCCCTAGACATTGGAGAGGTGGCCTTTTAAAAGACACTGCCAAAATAAAAATAGTAAATAATCAACCTAGTAAGAGGCCTATCGTCGCCCATGCAGATCATATTGAAGCCAAAGACGTTACTTCTGTAGAAATAGAAATGTCCGAAGGCTTAGAAATACCCTTGCTCTTTGATAATAATCATAAAATAGAAGAAAGGGTCTACAAAGAAATGTTTAAATCACAGTAACCGTTCATTGTTAATTTTAGTAAAAGTTTTTTTTTTAGTTCTTTTTATACATACAAAACCTATTTTCGCCTCTGAAGAATGCAGTAATGAAAAAAATTTAAAAATTGGCCTGATAAATAATGATTATATTGATTACCAATATTATCTCTATTATGAACTTGGAAACTTTGTTCAAGAAAATAATATTGATTTTGAATTAGCTTTTGTTGATCAAAACATTGATGAATTTGACATAGTTTTTGGTGAATTTAATCAACTTAAAAAATTATCAAGTAAAGAAATTTTATTACCTAATCAGATTAAAAAATTTTATGAAAGCAATGGTTTAGACATTAAATACAATATTTTACCCTTAGATTTAGATACTTTAATAGTTCTGAGCTATGAAACAATTTCAATAAAATATTTGGAAGAACTCAGTAATATTTTTAGTCCAATAAAATATACTTTCGGTATGAACTTTAATAATAATAATTACTTATCTAAACTCATATCATTCTCAAGTCATCAACAAATAATAGATATGAAGTCCCATACAGTTGAGTCAACTTTAAGTTCTTTGAATAAAATTTATAGTAATACCAATAAAAATATTTTAGATGCTAATTTTCTTGAACTTTATAATTCATATGAATCTAGAGAGAACCTGTTTACTTTTTTTAGTGACGGAATTATTCTTTATAAAAATTTACAAGATTCTTACTTCAATGTTTTTCCTCAAAATGAATTTATCTGGAATGAAGATATAGGTATCTTTGATAAAATTTCTGAACCTGTTCCTTACTCTTATTATGGTTTTAGTGCTTACATTAACAATTCTAACCAAATTGGACTACTATGTCATTTGACAAAACAAGAAGTCAGAGATAATACTTTCAAAAACTTTAATTTACAGATTAGCCCTCTATCAGCGTATGAATTAAAAAATTTTGACGATTTACCAGATGGATATGAAAAAGTAGTTAATTTAAAAAATAAAAATGTTGTAAATATTGAAGAGGAGTTATTGAACAATATCGACCTTATAAGAGATATTATTTTTAATAATCAAGAGTACAGAAATATTATTGATAGCAATAGATACCTAAACTAAAAATACATTAATTTTAGAAAAATACTTTGTATTTAATAAGATTTATAATACATTCCGTTAAAGACTAAATTGACTCATATTATATGGCCTCGTGCTGGAATTGGTAGACAGTCTGGACTTAAAATCCAGTGGGATTTACTCCCGTGGCGGTTCGAGTCCGCCCGAGGCTACCACATCTTTGAATGATGAAACTGAAAGAAATTAAACTCAGTGTTATAATCCCCTATTACAATGAGATTAGGACTATCGAAAATTTAATTCAAAAAATAAAAAATTGTAAAACAAAAATACATGAAATTATTATTGTTAATGATGCTTCTACAGATAATTCATATGAAACACTTGAGAAACTTAAAAAAGAAAATCAAAATATTATTTTGATACATTCAAAAAAAAATAATGGAAAAGGAAAATCAATAAAAATAGGCCTTCAATATTCATCCGGTAACTTGGTATTAATTCAAGATGCCGATCTTGAATATGATCCAAATGATTATAACGCTTTAATTAACCCTTTTATAAATAAATCTGCAGACGTAGTTTATGGATCAAGATTTTTAGGAGGAGAATGTAGAGTAATCTACTATTGGCATAGAGTGGCAAATATGTTTCTTACACACTTTTCAAATGTGTTTACTAATTTAAATATGACAGATATAGAAACTGGATACAAAATATTTAAAAATGAAGTTTTAACTAAAATAGAGATAGAAGAAAATAGATTTGGTTTTGAGCCTGAAATAACTGCAAAAATATCAAAGAAAAATTTAAGAATTTATGAAGTACCTATTTCATACGATGGAAGATCATACGAAGAAGGTAAAAAAATTGGATTCAAAGATGGCATCAGAGCAATTTACTGTATAATAAAGTATAATTTATTTAGATAAGTATTTTTGAAGAGTGTGTTGTAATAATATAAAAACTAAAATTTGAAAAAAGAAATACCAAAATAATAAAACTCCACTATCTTTTATAAAGTAAGTAGGTAAAAGTAAAAAAATCAATAAGGTTGTTATAAAAAAAGAACTAAGTGAATTATTTGAAGTTAACCTATTTAATAAAGAATGGAAATGAAGGTTATCTGGATAAAAAGGAGATTTACCTCTTATAAGTCTTCTTAAAACACATGTAGTAGTATCAGCTATTGGGTAAGCTAACAAATTTGCAATGAACCATTCTGATTTTGGGAGATAATTTAAATTAAAATAATAAATTAAAAATAATCCGATAAATGTTCCTAAGAAATATGATCCCGAGTCGCCAATAAATGACTTAGGATTTGGAAAATTAAAAAAAAGAATTACCAAGTTAAATAAAATAAAAATTAAAATAAATTTATCTGAAGTTAAAAAATACAAATACAAAAAAATGATAACCGTATATGATAGGCATAAACCATTGAGACCATCTATAAAATTAATAGAATTAATTAATGCAACGATAAAAACAGATGTAATAATTTTATGTAAAAGAAAGCTATCCGAAGATAAGTTTAAAAAACTAATTTCTTTTAAAACAAAAATATTATTTAAATTCAAAAATAAGAAAATAATCACGAATTGTAAAATTAGCCTTATTTTAGGTTTTATTGAAAACTTAAGATCTTCGATAATACCTATAGACATCAATATCAAAGAAATAAAAAAAAGATATGAAAGATCAAAAGTTTTAAAATACAAAATTATTGGAAATAAAAATAAATATGAAATACCAAGTACCCTTGGAGTGTTAGCAGAATGAACACTATGTTTTTTCAAATATGGATTATCAATAAATAATTGATATTTTTTAGCAAAATTAATCAATATTAAGTTAATTAAAATAATAAAAATAAAAAAAAAAAATAAATATAAATAATTTATCATTAGGACTTAAAACAATTATCGATTTTTTTATTTAAAGAATAAAGTTGAAAATTTTTAGATTTTAAATAAGCAGGATTTCGCGCAGATGTCTTTATATTACCAGTCTCAAATATTAATTCTTTTCTAATACAGTTTAGAAAAAAATGAGTGTTAAAATCTGTTTTATCAGCAAAAATATATTGGATATTATTACGTTTAAGATGGTTTATGAATTCAAGTCTATCAGGGTCAGAATGTGAAGTAATTACAGATGAAATAAGCTCGAAAGATGAAAAAATGTTTGTATTAAATAAATTAGACCTAGAGTACGATATTATTCCAACTTCCATGTTATTATCTATTAAAAATTCATCTAATTTCTTAAAATATATATAATCATATCCATGTTTAATTAAAATATCCTCTCTTGATTTACTATCAAAAATAGATGAACCAAAAAGATAAAGAGAAAATGAGAGTAAAGATATTAAAGAAAAAAATTGGGTGTATGATAAAAATATTAAAAAATTTTTTTTTATAATAGAAAAGTTGATACTTATATAGTCTATTGAAAACAATAACGATAAAAAAAATAATAAAAAATAAAACCTAGTAGATGTTTGAAATAAAAACAATGAAATGATCAACATCATTAATATAACTAATTTATCTTTAAGATTATCTTTTATTATAAATACTAAAAAAAAATAAAATGAAAAAATTCCAAGAAAATTGGTCAAATTATAAATTGAAGTAGGTACAATAATATTTAACAGTAATTGAGGAGTGAATTTTAAAAATTGTTTTTGATCACTAACCCAATCATTAAATAAAAATGTCAATGGACTATCTTGAACATAAAATGGGAAATACGGGAATTCAAAATATTTTATTCTGAATAAATATAAAAGTAAAAACAAAATAGGAAAAACTAAAATCGAATAAAAAATAAATTTCTTTAAAAGCTTAAAATCTTTATTTAAACAACTTATAATAAATATTAAAGGATAAACATAAAAAGTAATTTTTGTTAATACTGCATAAAAAAAAACACTTAAATACTTAAAACTAATATTTTTTTCTACTTTTAAAAAATTAAAAATTGACAATCCGATTATAATAATTGGTCCCAAAAAAAATTTTTGAGAAATAATCAAAAAATAAAAAAAAGGAGTTGAAAAAAAAAGAATTATCAAATTCTGATTAATTTTTTTTAATTGAAAATATTCAATTAAAAAAAATAATAAAATAATAAAATAGATAAAATTTAAGAGTGATACATAATTATCCGAACCATATATAAGACCAAATAAATTATTTATTTCGGCATAACTTACTAAATTTGTATGGAACCAACTTTCATTTAAATAATCAAAATTGTTCACAATTAGTTTATATGGTAAAGCTAGATGATAGGTATACGAGTCCCCATCTAAAGCGACTATAAAAGAAGATATAAATAGTAATATAAAGCCTAAAAAAAAGATTTTATAATTAAATAGGAATTTAACTAAATTATTTATTTGTTTAGTAAATTTTAATAAATTTCTTTTTCCATTTTTAAAATAAATTAATATTGAGAATAAGAAGAAGAAAAAGATTAAAAATTTTAAATAATTATCTAATTGAAGCAATATTAGAGCAATTATTAATATATTATTTACAATTATTAAGATTGTGAAATTTATTAAAAGACCAAAACTATAAATTTTTGATGAGTTACTTATTAACAAAGATGGGATCAATAAACTAAAAATCAAAATTAAATTTATAAAAAAATTAGTTATTGGATCATTTAAATAGTTAATATAGTTTTCCATAATGAAGTTATTTTACTATTAAGAATTATATAATGTTTAATAAAAAATTATCAATAATTTCAGTATTAATGAATAATGAGGACACTATATTGAAAATGAAAAATAGTGTAACGAAACAAAATTTAAAAGATTATGAACATATTTTTTGTTTATCAAAAAGATCTAAAGACAACACTAGTAATATTGTTAATAAATACTTGACTGCTAATGATATTGTTTTTTATGAGGCTGAAAATACAGTTAATAAGTTTGATGCAATTAATCAAGCAATAAAGATATCAAAAGGAAGGTATTTGTTTCTCCTTCATGGTGATGATTACATCATTAATGAAAATTTTTTTTTTGAAATTTTTAATATCATATCGAAAGAAAATGATAAGGGTATCTTTTATACAAATATAAATATCGTTGATAAATATGATGAAATAAAAAGAAATTGGATTGCAATAAATGACGATAACCTTAATCTTTCAAATGCATGGCTCATACCTCATACTGGTATTTTAATTGATAGGTATAAAGTAAAAGATAAAGATCTTTATTATAATTCAGACTTTTTTATATCTGGTGACCTACTGTATATATTGAAACTAATAAAAAAATACCAAAGGTTATTTAAAAAAATTAATGTTTACTCTGTAAATATGCTTAATACTGGTGACTCCTCTAAATTTAAGAATATCTTAGAGCAGTTTTATCAAGATAAAAAAATCTTAAAAAGATTTTTTCCAAAAAATTACTTAAAAATTATTTTTTTAAAAAAATTTTCCAAGGTTTATCAGTTTTTTGTATAAATAAAAAACCTATTAAAGTGAAATTAATTGATGCATTCCAGTTATTGTAAAAATTAGACATTGAAGAAATAGGCCAAAATATACAAATCGACAAAACAACAAATCCAACATATTTTGAATTATAAAGTTTTAGATCGATAATTCTTTTTCCTATAAAAAAAATAAATAAAGATAACCCCGTCATTCCTATAATGCCTGTTTCTGAGAGAGTTTCTAGATATAAATTGTGAGGATGGGTGGCGCAGGGGTCAACAGTTGTAGAAATTTTATTTAAAATATTAGGGTCACTACAAATCTCTCTGAATGTTTTAAAACCTGATCCTGTAATTGGATTTTCTAAGAAAATATTAATGGCTGCCAAATAATGGGCGCCATGACCAGTATCTTTAAAATTAGATAATGCATAAAAAAACTCCATATATTTAAAATTTTTTTCAGGAAAAAATAAAAAGAAAAAAAGCAGTGATATGAAAAATAAAATCATAGTAATAAATAAAAATTTGTACTTTTTGGTGAAGAGAAGAATTAGAAAAACACCAAAAATAAATAAAATTAAGGCCATTCTTTCACCTGATAAAACTATAGAAACAAAAGAAATAATTAAAATAAGAGAAAATATTAAATTTTTATTTAGATACAAAAAATAACCAATGATAGGTAGAGATAATTTCATTATATAAGTGCCAATTATATATTCATCGTCAAATGGTCCATTCAATCTTTGTCTATTTACTTGCATATTTGCTTCAATTCCAAAAAGATCTTTTCCATAATTATATTGAACTAATAAATCAAAGAATAAAAAACAAACTATAAATAGTAAAAAATACATAAATACATTTATAATTTTTTCTTCAACAAAATATAAAAATAATAGTAAATAAAAAAAATACCTAAAATCTACAAGAGACTCTAAAAATGATAATTTTATATCTATTGAAAATAAAGATGTTAAAAAAATAATTAAATAACATCCTAGAATAAATTTTAAATTAGTATCATTTAAATCAAGTTTTTTTATGATAAATAAAAAAACTCCAATTATAGCAGATAAAGTTAGTATAATATCAGGAATAGCTGGGCCAGTTATTAAAGTTAAAATAATTAAAAAAACAAAGGAGTTTCTAATATATAAGTTTTTATCCATTAAATTAAGGTTTAGATTTTTTTAACTTGTTAATTAAAATAAACAGATCAACTAAAAACCTATAACAAAATCCTTGAATAAAATAATAGATTAGTCCAGTTATTCCATCTCTAAAGCCTTTTTTTATAATAACAATGTAAAGAAAATAAAAAAAAGATCTTAAAAAAATTGGAGTTTTATAATAAAAATTGTATTTATTTTGTCTATTAATGGAAAAATTTGAGTATTCATTAACAAAACCACTACGTATTTTTAAATGATTCGATGACTCTAATTTGGCATATTTAAGATGTTTTTTCATAAAATCTTTTATAGGCTTTAGATTATTCTCTATAAAATAATTTTTAGATTTGACAAGCATTCCCTTACTAACAATTATTTGCTCATCAACAAGATCATCAGAACATTTGCCATACCCAGTTTTCCATAATCTAAGAATATATGACTCTGATTGATTGCCATATTTTAGGAGACTTCCTAAGAAAGTTATATGGCGTTTTACAAAAATACCAAAAAAATTCTTATTCATTAGATTTTTGAGCTCATCAATTAATTTTGTATTTAGTAGTTCATCAGCATCTATCCGTAAAGTATACTTTTTTTTGTATGGATTATTTTTTATGGCATAATTAATTTGATTTGAATAATTATCAAATTTTCTTTGTTTATATTTAATTTTATATTTATTTAAAATTTCAACTGTATTGTCTGTAGAAAATGAGTCTATCACATAAATATTTTGATTATATTTGAGTAAATTTTTAATTAATCTTTCGATATGAATACCTTCATTTAATGTAATACAAATAATTGACACATCATCTTTAAAAGATAATTTTTTACGAGTGTATTCATTTTTTTTTAAGTAATAATTTCCTAAAAAAAGACTATCTAAGTCATTTCTTAAAAAACAATCAATAGCTTCAGAGGGATGAGTAACAACGGGTTCATTTTCATTAAAAGATGTGTTTAATAATATAGGAATTTTGTATTCGTGAAAAAAATTTGAGATTAATTCATAATATATACCGTTTTGTTTGTTAACTGTTTGCAGTCTACCTGTACCATCTTTATGCACCACAGAGGGTATCAATCTTTTTTTAGAATTTTTAAATTTTAATACTTTTACCATATAGGGGTCTGAACAATCTTTTGCTTCAAACCAATTTTTAGACTCAGACTCTAAAATAGAAGGTGCAAACGGCCTAAAACTCTCTCTTCTTTTAATTTTCTTATTGATTAAAGATTTCATATTTCTAAAAGTTGGATTGGCTAAAATTGACCTGTTTCCTAGTGATCTTGGACCCCACTCTAGTTTCCCCTGAAACCAACCTATTACCTTTCCCTTAGAAAGTTCACTGATAGCTTTAGATATTAAATCTTTTTTATTTAGTTTTTTAATTTCAAAAATATTACTAAATTCAGAGATATATTTACTAATTTCATTATTTGAATATTCAGGCCCAGTATAAATAGGAATGGGTTTTAGATTTTGAATATTTTTTTTATAGTTTTTATGAAAGTTAGCATAAATTGAACCTATGGCCCCTCCAGCATCGTGGGGTGTTGCCCCGATATATAAATTTTTTATTTTTGAACAATTATTTAGTACTTTACCATTTAATAAAGAATTTAATGCACACCCACCTGTAAGACAGAGATTACTATTTAAATTTGAGTATTTATTAATAATTTTAAAAACAATTTCTTCAAATTTTTTTTGAACTGAAAAAGCTACATCAAAATCTTTGAATTTTGAAAAAACCTTTTTTAATTTATCTGAGTATAAATTCTTATATTCAATTTGCTGATTAATATTATGTGTTTCAATTTCAGTTTTATGATGAATAAAATAATCCAAATTTAGTTTAAAAAGATTTTTGTCACAATACTGAATCACATTATCCATTTCATTGATATATTTTTTACCATAAGCAGACATGCCCATTACTTTATATTCGTCTCCATAGTTTTTGAATCCTAGATATTGTGTAAAAGCTTGGTAAAATATTCCAAGAGAGTGAGGGAAATATACACTATCTATTATTCTAAAATTATTTTTTTCAAATAAACCAATTAGTGAACTCTTTTGATCTCCAAAGCCATCAATACTTATTACAAGCGCATTTTTAAAACCAGAAGAATAAAATGAATAAAATACATGACACTCATGATGATCAAAAAATTTTAATTTAGAGAAATTTTTTAAGCCAATTTCTTTTAATGAATCAATAACTTTTTTATATTTAGATTTATTAACAATTTTTAATTTTCTTATTAATAAAGGATTTTTAATTATTGAATATATCTTGAAACTTAAGTTTTGTTTTTGATCAAAATTTATACTTATAGAATGAAAATCATTAATTGTTATTTCAAGTTTTTTTAATGCATATTCAATCGAATTTTTTGGGAAACCAAACCAATTTTTTTTTCTATTTAACCTTTCTTCTTCTATAGCAAAAATTATTGTTTCATCTTTAATTATAGCGATAGAAGAATTAGCATGAAAACAATTGATACCTAAATGATACATAAGAATTTAAAATTTATATAATTAGTCTATAAATTGAAATAAAATGTGTGGTTTTTTAATAACTTGTGACAATAATATTCAAATAGATAAATTCAATAAATCTTTTGAACAAATTCGGTCTCGCGGTCCAGATGAAAGTAGGATAACACAGCACAAAAATATACTTAAGATGGGTTTCCATCGATTATCAATAATTGATGATCATGAAAGAAGCATGCAGCCTTTTTTTTATAAAAATAAAATTCTTTTATATAACGGTGAATTTTATAATTATGTTCATATAAAAAAAAAAATTCAAAACAATCATAAGATAGAATTCCATACCAACTCAGATACAGAAGTGTTTCTACAAAATATTTTAATAAATGGCATTGAAGGTTATGAAGATATTATTGGTATGTTTGCCTTTGCAATTTTTGATAAAGAAAAAAATGAAATTAAGTTTGGGAGAGATAACTTTGGCATTAAACCACTATACTATTATTTTGATCATAAATCTCTTATCATTTCATCTAGTATCAAATCAGTAAATATAATAGCTCAACAAAAAATCAATAATTTTAATTTAATAAATTTTAATAAATATGGTTTTACATATGGTGATGAAACTATTTATCAAAATATAAATGAATGTAAGCCTGGTATTGAATATACAATAGATTTAAATATGAAAACTTTACGTTCAAAAAGTTTTTTTAATTTAAAAAATATAATTTCAAATCAAAAAAATAATTTCATAAATAATAAAGTAGATTATTTTAAAGAAAATATCAAACTTCACTTAGTTTCTGATGTAAAAAGCTGTGTTTTAAAATCTAATGGGATAGATTCAAACTTAATTGCATACTATAAAAATGAAATTCAAAAAAAGAATGAATATATTTATTTTGATAAAAATAATATTAATTTTAAAATCCAACATTCTCAACAAAACTTTAATTCGATTAGTTTAAGTGAAGATGAATATCAAAATTATTTTCATGAGTATTTAGACTCACTTGAGTACCCTACTATTGATGGTTTCAATACTTACTTAATTACTAAAATTTCAAATCAAAATAAATACAAAGTCTGTCTTTCTGGATTAGGATTGGATGAAATATTTGATGGATATGGCATAAGTAAAAAGATTAGACTAGCAAAAATTCTTAATTCATTAAAATTTTTTAAAAAATTTACATACAAGCCAAATAACATCAAAATTGATAAGTTAATTAGTTGTGCAAACTGTAGTGACATACTAGATTATTATTTAGAGATAAGGAAGATTTCGACCCAAAAAAATTTGTTTAAGAAATTTGAAACAAAGGAAATTGAAAATCACAGATTAAAATTAAAAACATTAATGCTTGAGAGTTTATCTATAACAAATATCTCCACTTATAAAAAAAATGATTTGATTAAATTATTTGAATTCGAATTTTACCTAAAGAATCAACTTTTAAAAGATAGTGATTTTTTTTCTATGCTTAATTCTGTTGAATTAAGAGTGCCATTTGTTGAGAAAATGTTCATCGAAAACATATCAGTTGACAACCCCAATAATATAAACAAAAGAAAATATCTATTTCTGAATTACAAATCCATACTTAATAATTTAAATATTGAAAAACAAAAAGAAGGTTTTATTGCTCATAATTTTTATAAATTAAAAGGAATAAAAAATTATGAAAATATAATCAACATTGTAAATAAAAAATTTATTTGAAAATCTTAGTAATTATTCCATCATTTTACCCATATATTGAAAATGGAGGACCCATTATTTATTTAAATAAATTATTTAAAAAATTATCTAGTAATAAAATAAATATAACAGTTTTAACCTCAAAATATAGTTACACCAATAAAGAACATAAAATAAAATCTGCGTTAAATATTAATAAAAATTATGAAGTTAAATATTATCCAATAACTTTTGGAAAAGTTTCGATAAAATTATGTTATTCGATTATCAAAGAAATCAATAAATATGATTATGTATACTTTAATAGTTTTTTTAATATATATCTGATTACTACTCTTTTATTTAGTAATAAAAAAATCTTTCTTAGCCCAAGAGGACAGTTGATAGCTGAAAATATTAAGAAAAAAAACCATTTTATAAAATATTTATTTATTAAAATAATAAATATTTTTGATAAAAAAATATTTTATATTTTTAGTTCAAATTTTGAATTAATAAATAATTTGTACTCGAAAATTTACAAATATGAATTAATTCCTAATTCTGCTAGTTATGAACCCATTAAAGTTACTCAAGATATATTTCGAAAAAAAAGTAAATTCAAAACTAAAAAGATATTAACAATATCTAGATTATCAAAAAGAAAAAATATAGATTTAATATTAAAAGCGGCGGCAATTTTACGAAACTTTTATTTTGAAATTATTGGGCCTGACTTTGGCCAATTGAATCAATTATTTGATCAAGTAGAAAAAAATAAATTGAAAAACGTAACTATTATAGAGTCTCTTACAACAGAGCAGATTAGAAAAAAATTTATTGAAAGCTATATTTTCTTACTTCCTTCAGAAAATGAAAACTTTGGTAATGTTTTTCTAGAGTCTATATTGCATTTTGTTCCTATAATTACGATAAGAGGTTCTTATTGGGATGAGATAATAAAACAAAACAATGTAGGACTTAGTACCAAAAAATGTGAAAAGGATATTGTCTTAAAAATCAAGCAATTAGATAATTTATATGCTACATTAAAATTAAATGAATTTAAAAATGTTCAAAAAATTCATAATACAGAAATGATCTCAAATAAATTCTTAAAAACTTTTCATGCGAATTGTTAAAAACCAAATCAGAGATATTAAATATGGGAAAAATGTAAAAATATATGAACCAGTTAATCTATATGAGTGTGAATTTTCAGATAATGTCAAGATTGGACCATTTGTTGAAATTCAAAAAAACGTAGTTATTGGGAAAAATACTACAATATCAAGTCATTCATTTATATGTGAACTTGTAACAATTGGGGAGAATTGTTTTATTTCTCATGGGGTAATGTTTACAAACGATTTATTCAAAAATGGTAGCTTAGGTGGTTCTCAGGAAAAATGGAAATCTACAAATATTGGAAATAATGTACTTATAGGAAGTAATTCTACAATTCTTCCCGTAGAAATCTGTGATAATGTAGTAATTGGTGCCGGAAGTGTAGTTACCAAAAGTATTAAAAAGTCTGGAATTTATTTTGGGGTGCCGGCAAAATTCATAAGAGAATTATGAAAACTATAATTAGAAGCTATAACATGTCCATTAAAATTGTCAGACAATGTTATGACATTATATAAATCGTCTTTGATAAAAAAATAATTATAATTAATTTTTTTAAAAAAGGTTACAGTCTCCTCTGAAATGCACTCTATATAAATGAAACAATTATTATTTTTTAGAATTTTTTTCATGCCCTTTAAAACATTAAGTTCATGACCTTCGGTATCAATTTTAATTAGAATATTTTGACCAAAATAATCAAAATAATCATCAAAAATTTTTAAATTTATAATTTTAAATTTATCTAAATTAAAATATTTATCTGGACTTAAAGAAATATTTCCAAGATTTGGAGAATTGTTAGAAAAAAATATTTTTTCACGTTTGTTTTTATTTGATAGACCAAAATTATAGGTTTTAATATTACTATTGTTGATAGAGCAATTAATATTTAATTTTTCAAAATTATTTGGGAAGGGTTCAAATGACAAAGTTTCAATCTTATAGGAAATAGGTAATGAAAAATATCCAATATTAGCACCAATATCTAAAAATAAATTAAAATTATTTGACTTAATTAAATTTTGAAAAAATCTTAAAAGTGCAATTTCGTGACCCTTGAAGAATATCATGCCCCATTCTATATAAGATGAAGTATTACAAAGAAATTTAGCTTGATTAATTTTTATAATTTTTTCAACGTTTTTATACTTTCCATGAAAAATTTTATCAGGATTATAAATTCTACGAATTATACTTATCTTGAATGGAAAAAAAGGTATTAAAGAAATTATTTTTGAAAAAAAAAATCTAAAATTCATTTTAGTTTTTTGTATTTACATAGATATAAAAAAGAAATAATTAAAAATAATAAATAGTAAATATGACCAACAGCTAGAGACAAATTATTTTGAAAATTAAAAATGCAAAATAATATTGGCACAAGTACAAAATTATAATTTCTAAAAAATTTAATAATAAAAAGATAAGGAAATAAAAAAAGGGTAAATATTAAAGGTGATATAATAAAACCATAATAAGAAAAATTCACGAATGACTCAGCAAAAAAATTAATAGGTCTTGAATGTGAGGATTCATACCTCATTAAACCATATTTTTTTGGTAAACTTCCTCCAAATTTTTCAGTTGGTTTATTGGGGAAAATAAACCTAGGTACAAATTTAAAAAAAAGATTTTTATAAGTATCCCCCAATAAATAATATGAATTATTTTCATGAAAAAAAATATTGTAATTATTTAATTCTCTTAAAAAATCATATCTGGATAAAAAATTATTACTAAATTTATCTAAATTAAATGAACTTAAATCAATATTATTAAAATTATTTACTTTATTACTTTCTTTATAAATAAACTTCTTATCACTTAGATATTTTTTACAATATGAACCAACAGAAATATTATCACAATTAAAATTATCTAAACTCGAAATAGCGTAATCATAACTTGTTAAATATTTTTCTTTTGAACAAATAAATTTATCACTTTTAATTATTGAGGTGGATCTTAAATAATCTCTAATTAGGAAAGATATAAGAAAAATGATAAATAAAAATGTAGAGTAAATTATTATTTTTTTAATTTTATTATTTTCCTCTAATAAAAGAAAAAAAATAATAATTAACATGTATGAAGCTAAATCATAAATTGAGCCAAGGAATACCTGAAGTAAAATTAGTAAATTAAATAATATAAAAAAATATGTAATAAAATTATTTTTTAATTTCAATTTATTAACTATTCCAAAAACTATATAGAAAATAATATAATCGAATGATCCAATTAGATAAAATATTTGTGAGTATTTATTGATCACATTACATTGAGAAAATAAAATAAAAATTTTATTAATTAAGATTAAAAATAAAATTATTCTAAAATAAATATCTTTGGTTAATATCTCGTAATTTTGAATTTTATAAAATTTAATTTTTAAAATCTTAATAGTAAAGAATAAAAAAAAAATTAGACTTAGTGTTGAAAGAATAATAAAAATTAAACTAGCTACTAATAAATAATAATCATTAGCATAGTAATCACGATAAGGGATTTTAAGAAAATAATTTTCAAAATAATATCCATTTATTTTAAAATTAAGAATTGAAAATATTAATGAGACATAAATTGGAACAAATAGCAGACTAATAGCTAGTAATGTTTTATTAAAATTTTTTACCATCAAATACCTTAAGAATTTTTTCCCAGTTAAAAGTTTTAATAACCTTATTGTATGAATTAATAACTATTGAATTTCTGGAATTATCACTCTCAAGATAGAATTTAATTTTTTTTAAACACTCTTTAGGAGAGTCGAAGTCATCAAAATGTTTTCCTCTATTGAATATTCTATTTAATTCTTCTGATTTAGAGGACAAAACAAAACAACCTGATGAGATGATTTGATAAACTCTAATTGAAAAACTAATTCGATCTCTTGTAAAATTTAATGCAATTTTTGATTTTTGATAAATTTTATTTAAATCCTCATTATAAACTTCGCCATTTCTATATCCCAAACCATAACAGATAATTTCAATACCATTTTTTTTTAAATAGTTAATATACTTATCACGATAGGCATTTCGAGAACCAATGAAAACTATGTCGTAAATCTTAGGTAAATTATTATTGATTTTCCATTTTTTTATATCGACTCCCTGAGGGCAATAAAAAATTAATTTATTGATTTTTTTATGTGAAGATAATACTTCAGACATAATTTTTGATACAACAAAAGATTTAGAGGAATAGTTAAAATGATTATATAAACGATAATTTGATATTTCCTTCATGGAGTCAAAAAAATAATAATATACCGGAGTATATTTTTTTATAATTTTAAAAGTTTTAGGATTTATAAATTCGCATTTAGTAAATAAAACAAAATCAAAATTTTCAAATTTATATTTAAGAAGTTCTTTAGTCATTTTATATCGACCCAAAAGATTATAGTAAAAAAAACTAAATCCAATTTTATTAAGTTTTTTAAAGAAAAAATCTAAAAATCTATCTTTGGAATTAAAAACAGAAAACTTTTTTGAAATTGATCTAAAATTGAAAGATGTAACATGATACCCTAATTTTTCAAAGGCATCTTTTATTTCTATAGTGGTAGAATTAATATTATCTGTCTCTCCAATTAGTAAGATATTTTTCATATCTTAGCTAAAACAAATAATGATATAAAATTTATAATTAATAAAAAAAAGTAACTAAGTTTTATAGCTTTGAAATAATGATAAATTAAAAATAACAAAAGTAAAAATAAGATAAATTCCGAAGCCACTATAAACTTTAGACTATAAATAAAATCATAATTTACTATATAAAAATATAAAAATATGAATAAACACAAGTTAAATAAAAGATAAAATAAACTTGTTAAACTAACAAAATTCAAAGATTGAAATATATTTATAATAAATGTCCATGAGACTCTAATTACTAAAAATACAGAGAATATTGAAAAAATTGTAATATTGAATTTTACTTTATCATTGGTCCAAACAGATAAAATAAGATTTCCAAAAAAATAATTAAAAAATAAAAATAAAAATATAAACGTAATTGAAATAAGAAATAAGTTCTTAAATAACTTATCAAAATCTTTATTTTTAATACCGAAATACAATTGATTCATTTTGGGTGAGAATGAATAATAAATAATATTCAATAGTTGAACGGCCAACATAAATAAACTCTTATAAATAAAAAAATAAATTAAAAATTCATCATCATAAAATTTTTTCAAAAAATATATTGGAATAAAATTCATCAAAGCATGAGAAATAGTGATAATAAAAAATGAAACAGAACCTATAAATAATTCTTTAAAATAATTTTTTTTTGGATTTAAATTGAATATAAATTTCTCATTCTGAAGTTCTTTAGAAATAATTTTTTTATATGGTAAAATACCAAGAATATAGGGAATACTTAAAGTTAAAGAGAGTAAAATTAAATTTTCAAAAAAACATAATACTATAAATAGTATTATTTGTGCTATTATTATTAAAAAGTTGATTTTTAAACCAATATGCATTTTGTCTAATGCTCTTAGTATTGCAAAATATAACCCAAGATATGAGTTTACTGATAGGCCAATTAATAAAATAATTGACATATAAATAAATTGACTAACTTGAGAATTTTCAAGGTCAAATATTTTTTCTAAATTAGAAGAAAATATAAAAATACATATAATAGTAGAAAAAAATAAAATTGAATAAATTAATATAGATTTTCCTATTGAAATATACTCAATAAATTTTTCCCTATTTTTTGAGTAATTTATTTTTATTAAAGAATTACTCAAATAGGAACTCAGTCCAAAGTCCATAAGTGAAAAAAAAGATATAAAACTAAAACATATAATCCATAAAGCGTAATCTTGATTTGTAAAAAAATTAGTAAATAAAAAGACTTGTAAAATTTTAAATAAATTATTTAAGATATTAGTCGAAAAACCGTAATTAAAATTCTTGAAAATATTCTCATAAATAAAAATTTTTTTTACTATAGAAAATCTATAATTAAATATATGTTTCATTAATAATGTTCACTCTTTCGACATCAGTACTTCATAGATATGAGATATTTGACATTTGTAAAGAATTATCTATTACTGGCCATTTAAAAAAACTTTATTCCACTTACCCTAAATTTGAAATACTTAAATATCAAATACCTAATGAAAAATTTGAAAACTTTTTAATTTATGAATTACTATCAAGATTTAACGACTATCTATGGAGTAAAAACTTTTATTTTTCAAAATATGATTTTGAAATTTCTGATTTATTTGACCAAAAAATATCAAAAATAATTGATAAAAATATTGATGTATTTTATGGCAATGGTGGAATGTGCCTAAATACTTTTAATTCCCTATCTTCAAATACATTAAAAGTATTTCACAGTGCTTCTATGCACATACACTCTAAAAAAAAATTGTTAATAAATATCGGATACGATGAAAATAAAATAGTTAATCCACTGATGGAGGAAAAATACATCAAAGAAATTGGTAGTGCGGACTATATTGTTTGCACTTCTGATCATACTTATGACAGCTATATTGAAAATGGAATTAATGAAAACAAATTAATATTAAATCATTCTGGTATAGATGTTCATAGATTTAAATATGATGAAAAATTTGAAATCTTTGATAATAAATTCAGGTTTTTATTCGTAGGCAACTTTTCTCTAAGAAAAGGTGCTATTAAATTACTAGAGGCATATAAAAAAATTAGAAATAAAAATACAGAATTGATCATTGCGGGGACAATAGATTTCACAGTTAAAGAGAAATTTCATAATTACCTTAAAGAAGAAGATATAATTTACATTGGCAAAATTGATAATCGTAAATTGTATCAATTGTATTCCAAATGCCATTTATTATGTTTGCCCGCTATAGAAGAGGGATTTGCCAAGGTTCTTGGTGAGGCTATGGCTTCTGGGCTTCCTATTTTATGTAGTAAAAATTCTGGAGGTTCACATTTTATAGAAGATAGAAGTCATGGTGTTGTATTAGATAACTTATCCATAGACTACATCGCAGATCATCTATCTGAATTTTCAAAAAATTTACAACTTATTGTTAAAAATAAAAAAAGTTTATCTTTGTATGCTAAGAATAAATTTTCTTGGGAAAAAAGTGTTTCTAAATTGATCAAAATACTATCATCTAAGATTTAGTATTAAAAAATTTAATAATTTTTGAAGTTACATACTTTACATCGTTTTTTGACGTAAATGGGCAAATAGGAAGTGAAAGAATTTTATCTTTATAATAATTCATTACTGGAAATTTACCTCTATTTATTTTTTTTAAAACGGGTGGTTGAAGATGAATGGGGATAGGATAATGAATACCGGCTGATATACCATTTATTTTTAGAAAATTAATTAGAGAGTTTCTTAAACTATTTCTCTTCACACTGACTACAAATAGATGAAAAACATTCTCAATATTTTTGTTAGTGTAATCAAAAAGTATTAAATCTTTTACTTTTTTTAATTCTTGGGTATATACTCGTGCCAGTTCTTTTCTATGTTTATTCCATTTAAAAATATAATTTAGCTTAAGATGAATAACTGCAGCTTGTACTGCATCTATTCTATAATTATACCCAACATATTGATGTTTATATTTATCTACCCTGCCATGATCTCTTAAACTTTTAATTTTTTTATAGACTTTTTTGTTGTTTGTGACAACGCACCCAGCATCTCCAAAACCTCCAATATTTTTTCCAGGATAAAAACTATAAGCAGAAGCTAATGAAAAATTTCCTACAAATTTTTTATTATATTTAGCAAAATGAGACTGTGCGCAATCCTCAATAATTAATAGTTTATATTTTTTAGAAATTTTAAGAATTTTATTCATATCAACGGGTTTGCCATAAATGTGTACAGGGATTATGGCCTTTGTTTTTTTTGTGATATATCTCTCAATTAAATTAGCATCTAAAGATAAATCACTATCATTAACGTCAATCACTATGGGCCTAGCACCAACATGTATAATAGACTCGTATGTTGAAAAAAAGCTATTTGTAGTGGTAATAACTTCGTGGTCTACACCTATTCCTGATGCCTCTAAGGCTAAAGATAAAGCGGAGGTTCCGCTAGATACAGCAACACAATATTTTGACTGGTTTAATTTAGCAAATTTATTCTCAAGTTTGTTTATTATTTCATGATTTAGAAAATTATTTGATTTAATAACTTTTTTAATTTCTAAATTTATTTTCGTTGATAGAAAATCGTGCATTTTTGTTAAATTTACTAAAGGTATATTTTTTTTCATTTTATTTTTTTATTTTGAATATTATTAAATAAAAGAGATATAAATAGTCAAATATTGTTTTCATAATCCTCATTTTTGAAACGCCAGTAACTCTTTTTTTAAAGGTAATAGGAACTTCAACTATTTTTTTATCTTGATTTTTTAAAATCATTAAAAATTCAGAGTAAAAAGGGAACCCACTAGAGTTAGTATTTTGAATTATTTTGTTTAATTCTTTATGTTTAATAATTCTAAAACCTGAAGTTTTATCAATAACTGGAAATTTTAATATAAGTGAAATAAATTTATTAAATAAAACTGAAAGAGATTTCTTCCAATAAGGCATTCCAATAATTTTACCGCCTTCACAATATCTAGAGCCAATCACAATATCAAATCCTTCACTAAATTTTTCTAGTAATTTATTCAATTCTCTTGGGTCATGATTTAAATCACAATCCATAGTTATAAAATTCTCTATGTTTTTTGGTAAATTTTCATATGATTTCTGAAAAGCTTTTTTAATTCCTAATGGTTGTTTAAAGTAGATATATGAAATATTAAACTTAACTTCTTCAGTATATTTAGATTTAAGATTCTTAATTTCTTTTACAGAGTCATAATTGCCTTGAATACAAATTGAAATAAATACTTTTTTGACTTTTTTATTAAACTTAAGAGTGTCTATAATTCGCTCTAAAAGAATTGTTAAATTTTTTTCCTCATTGTAAGCAAATAAAATAAAACCTATATCAAAGCTTTTTATCATAAATTTTTGATAATAATTTTTTATTTCCTTCAATCCAATATAACATTTTTTTTAAGCCTTCAGATGGTGATATTTTTGGAAACCAGTTTATTCCTTTATATTTTGCCCAATTGTTATCAGAGACAAAAAAATCTTGATCGCCAGATCTTTTGTTTGAGTAATTTATTTCCTGATATTTATGATTTGTAAGATTTTCTATTAACTCAATCGCCTCATTTAGAGATAGGCTATTTTTAATTCCACCCCCAACAGGGTAACTACCAACCACTTTTTTTTTAATCAAGATTAAATATAAATCAATCAAATCATCAATATATAGTAAATCTCTAATTTGTTTTCCATTTCCATAGATATTTAATTTTTTATTAAAAATATTTTTATATAAAAACCATATTAACCATCCTTGATCTTCAATACCAAATTGATTTGGGCCATAAATACAGGATTGTTTTAAAACACATGTTCTAAGATTAAATTCCTTTGAAGAAAATTCCTTAAAATATAAATCACCTATATGTTTACTAACTCCATATGGAGTATAAGGGTCAGATAAGGTTTTAATATTAACAGGATTTGTGAAATTTTTATTTCCATACACTTTATTTGTTGAAGAGTATAAACAGTAACAATTTTTATTATACTTATGAGCTAAGAATAATAAGTTAAGACTTCCAAGTGCATTGGTATTAAAATCATTTATAGGATCACTATAGCTTAATGTAACAGCTACTTGGGCTGCCAAATGACATAAAATATCTGGTTTATGAACTTGGAAAATTTTTTCAAGTTTTTTTAAATTTGAAACATCAACTTTATAAAAATGAAAATTTTTATATTTTTTAAGGGTATTGTAATTTTTTGAAGAACCAAATCTACTGAGATTATCAATGGCAATGATATTAATATTTTTATTTTTTAATAATCTGAGGCTTAAATTAAAGCCAATAAAACCACATGCTCCAGTGATAAAATAATTCTTCATTTATATTTAGATTAAAAGTGAAAACTATAATATTTTAATTTTTATGAAAGTATATTTAATATTAATATATACAATAATAATCTTACCTCTTAATATTTTATCATTATTGAATATAGGGGGCTATGATAGCCTTTTAGCATTTCATCAAATTTATAGATCTTTAGAAAAAAGTTTAATTGATGAATGGATTCCACATAGCTCTTACCTCTTTCCATTTATCATAAAGTTATTTGGATTATTTTTTGACTCTCCAAGGCTTATTCATAACATCTTATTTTTTTCAAATACTCTAGTTTTTGCATTGATTTGCTTGATGATAACAAAAGAGTTTAGTAATTCAAAAAAAATACAAATTTTATCATTTACACTATCGGGTATTTATTTTTCTAATTTTATGGGCGTTTTTTATTGGGATCATTTGGGCTTTACATTGAGTTTAATTATTTTACATAGCTACTTGAAAAAAAATTTTTTAGTAATTGCTTTATTATTGTATTCTTTGTTTTTATTGAAATTGCAAATATTTGTAGCTACATCTATTGCTCTTACAATTATAATATTTTCAGACCTTCTAAAAAAACAAATTGAATTTAAGAAAATTTTAGAATTTTTTTTTCAAAATCTATTTATATTTATTTTTTTTTCAATCTTAATATCTTTGATATACGGCATTGATTTTTTTAGAGAATATTTTGGATATGTGCATGGGCGTTTTGTAACAATAGATCCCAATATTCCCTTTGCAAATAAAGAAATAGGATCTAATTATTCATTTTACAAAATTATAGAGACAATATTTTTTCCTTTGAATATAAGATTTTGGGATTTGGGCTTAAATTTTTCAATACTTAATTTTACACTTCAAATATTTTATTATTTTGCATATGTAATTTTGTTCAATAAGCAAGTTGACAAAAAAAATATTTTATTTTTTTTATTAATTTCACATACTATTTTCGCTTCATATTTAGGCAGAGGATATTTAACAATTATTATATATCTTCCCTTGATTTTTACTTTTGTAATAGAAAAAAAAATAAAAGAAAAATATCATTTAATCTTTTCATCTCTATTAGTATTTATATTTATTGTGCTTTTTTTTAACGAATTTTACCCTTTAAAAAAAATGATAAACGATCAAAGTAAGGTTATTGAACCTCTATACTCCTCAAATAAATTTAAAATCTCAAGAGCTGATCAAATTCACTTTAATTATGTAAATTCAAATAATATGGAGGAAGTATTACCAAAAATAAAATCTCAACTATTATTTTTAAATAATCAAAATTATTTAGATAATAATTTTTTTATTTTTGGACATCATTTACAACTTTTATTTTTTTTGGATGGGAGAGATTTTAATAATAAATATCCATTTACTAGAATAGTAAATGAAAATATCTTTTCAAAAAATTTTAACAATAAGAAAAAATATCAAGACGAACAATTAGAGTTAATTAATAATTCTGAATATATTATTTTACATATTTTTGAATATTCAAAAAAAGATATTGAAGAAATAATGAATATTTATCTTAAAAACTTTAATTTTATTAAAAAGTTTGATGATATATATATTTATTCAAAAATTAGATAAAATGAAAATAATTTTAAATCAACATGATACACACAAAAAAAACTGAAGATTTACATTATTATTTATATGATGATTGTATAAAACATGACTTAAATATTGTTGATTTAGGATTAAATTATGGTTCTTTTTGTGATGAACTACAAAAATTCTTTAATGACAAGGCAACTTTCTATGGCGTGGAAGCTAATAAGGAAGTTATCAATTATGATAAAAAAATTATTACAGATAACTTTTTAATATCAAAGACTTCTGGAACTTATGAAAGACTCTATTTAAATAAAAGAGATTCTGGTTCATCATCAACAATCTTCAAAGAAAGTGAAGAAGATTTTATTGAAGTAGAAACAATTACTCTAGAAGATTATTATAAGAAATATAATTTGGAAAAAAAATACGTTTATATCCTAAAAATAGACATAGAAGGCAAAGAGTTCGAAATATTAGATAAAAAACTAATCAAATTTTTATCTGAATGTACGTACCAAATATGTATAGAATTTCATGATTTTTTAGTGAATGATAATAGGTACGACCAGGCAATTAAAAATATTTTTAAAATTTTTGATGAAAATAATTTTATAAAAATCAAGTTCTCTAGAAATAATGGAAGCATTTTATTTATTAATAGAAAATTTTTTAAATTAAGTTATTTAGATTTATTATTCATCCATATCAATAAATATAAGTTTGGGATAAAAAGAAAACTTAAAAGAGTTTTATAAGTATTTTTTTTTAATGAATTCCCAAACATCTTCTTTTTTGTTTAAATTAATACATCTTTCAAAGCACTCATTCTTGAGAAAACAACTACATTCAATATTAGGTCTAAAAACATCACTCGAAGAATTTGTTGGGTACCATTTTCCTTTAAAATCGCGAGAAGAAAAGATTGAAACTATATTCAAATAAATAAGATCAGCTATATGCATCATACCTGTATCGTTCCCTAAAACTAAATAAGCTTTACTTAAAAATAATGTTGAGTCATAAATATCACAAAGACCTACAAAATTATTAAACAAAGTAGAATCAATACCTTCACTAATTTTTTTTGAATAATCTAGTTCATTCTTGCCACCTAATAAAACAACGGAACCTTCATTTAATATCCATTTTTTAATTATGAATTGATAGTTAACATAATTCCATTTATTAGGTAATCGATTAGAACCAATACAAATAACTAAAAGTTTATTATTAAAGATATTTTTAGACTTAAAATAATCTTTAGAAAAATTAATTTTACTAATATCTATATATTGTTTAGATGGTAATTTATTTAACAATTTTGAAGATGATAATTCTTGGACTATATTCAAAAGTCTAATCTTCTCATTTTCGTGTAAATCTAATTTACTATCTCTTATAGTTTTTTTATCTATATTAACTCTAAATCCAAAAATTGATTTTGATGAAGAAATTGAAGCAAACAAAATATTTCTAAATTCTTGTCTGAAATTCGATAAGTCTTGTGGTAGAGACAACCATAAATCGAATTTTTGTTTTCTTATTTCTTTTAAAATATTTATAAAATTATTTATTTTTTTACTTTTAAGAGAATATTCATAATAACCATCAATATAGTTTGAAGTAAGTTTTTTTATACTATTAAAAGATAAATGATCATTACAAAATAAAATAAAAATTTTAGATTCAGGAAATTTTTCTTTTAAAGAAAAAATAGCCGGAAGAGATACTACAGTATCTCCAATTGAACCTACCCTATGAATAATTATTTTTTTATAACTAAAATTTTTTTTACTTTTGAATGTAAGTTTAATTAAAGTTGATAGGATAAAATTTTGAAATGAAATTCTCAATTGGTCAAATTAAAAGTTTTTATCTATAATTTTACACATGCTATGGTAAAGAAAGATATGATTTTCTTGAATTCTAGGAACTGATAAAGATTTTATTGATAAAATTGAATCTACATACTTTAAAATATTATTGGGAATATATTTGCCACAAAATAAAATAACTTTTAATTTTTTACTTTTAGCTAATTTCAAAGCATTAATGATATTTTTACTTTTACAACTAGTAGTAAAAGCTATCAGTATATCTCCCTTATCTGCTAAAGCTTCAATTTGTTTTGAGAAAATGTAATTAAAACCAAAGTCATTTCCTAATGAGGTAATAACAGATGTGTCAGTGGTTAATGCTATAGCGGGTAAGTGTTTTCTTTTCTTTTCAAATTTTGAACAAATTTCAGATGCAAAATGTTGTGCATCAGCAGCTGAGCCGCCATTTCCAACAAGCATAATTTTATTTTTCTTCCTAAGAGCTGAAACAACTATATTTATGGACTCATAAAATGCCTGATTAAGAGAGATGTCAAAAAGAAGTTTATTTTTAATTTTTAAGCTTTCTTGAATTTCAATTTCTAAAAATTTATTTTCAATTTTAATTTTCATAAAAGTATTTTGATACACCCTCCTTTAAATTTATAAATTTTTTTTTATATCCAATTGTTTTAAGACTGTTAATTTTAGCTTTTGTGTAAGGTTGATAAAATTTTAATAATTTTTTAGGAAAAGGAATATAAGAAATTTTGGATTTCGTAAAATCTTTTGATAAGATTTTTGCTACTTTATTAAAACTTACAGCTTTGCCTGTTCCAACGTTAAAAATACCTGATTTTTTTACTTTTAAAAACCACAAGTTCACTGAAATAACATCATCTACATGAATAAAGTCTCTTTTGTGCTCACCATTTTTATAACCTAAAGAATTTCCAAATATTTTTACCTCATTAGTATTTTTTAATTGTTCGCTAAAATGAAAGATAACACTTGCCATATTATTCTTATGGGATTCATTTTTTCCATAAACATTAAAATATCTTAAGCCGGTTATTTGATTTTTGGAATTTAGTTTAGATCTAACATAATTATCAAATAATAGTTTTGAAATAGCATAAAGATTTAAAGGGTTTTCATTTTCTATTTTTTCTGTAGTGTCAATTGATCTTCCATATACTGAAGCTGATGATGCATATATGAATTTAATATTTTTTTTTATTGAAAAATCTAATAACTTTTTTGAGTAATAAAAATTATTCTCTAAAATATAATCGACTCTACTCTCTAAAGTATTAGAACAGGCGCCCTGATGAAAAATACAATCAATATTTCCAATCTGATTTTTATTAATTCGTCTAATTAATTCTTTAATTGAATATTGTTTCTTATAAATAAGATTTTTAATATTTTTTCTATTTGCTGTTTTAACATCATCTACCAGAATAATGTCTTCGATACCAATTTTATTGAGGCCTTCAATTAAATTAGACCCAATAAAGCCTGCGCCACCAGTAACTATAATCATTTTAAACGCTTTAATATTTTAGTTGAAGAGATATCAATTTTGGTATTAATAATTTTAACTTTACCTCCACTTTTTAAAAGATACTTATAACCTACTACTTGATTTTTTTTGTAACCATTACCTTTTGTTATTATATTTGGGCTTATTTCCTCTATTAGTTTAATCGGAGTGAGATCATCAAATACTATTATTTGATCAATAAAACTAAAAGAGGCAAGAATTTTTATTCTATTATCCAATTTATTTATGGGCCTATTTTCACCTTTTAGTTTCTTTATAGAATTATCAGAGTTAACAGCAACTATTAATATATCACCCATATTTTTTGAACTCTCAAGATATTTTACATGACCTGCGTGTATGATATCAAAACAACCGTTGGTAAAGACAATATTTAATTTTAAAGATTTGTATAATGTAATTAAGTTTATTAAATTATTCTTATTTTTGATTATTTTATTGTGATCATTTAATTTAATAAAGTTATCATAATATTCTTTGATACTCACTGGGGAGACCCCAAATTTTATTACTGATAAAGATGCAAATTGGTTAGCGTAGAACATTGCTTTGTCTTCATCAAAACCCATTGATAAGAAAAAAGTGAAAGCAGCACAAACTGTATCACCTGCACCTGTTACATCAAAAACCTGTTTCACTATAGCGTCTAAAAAAATATATTTTTGATTTTTTTTCATGAGAAACATTCCTTCACTGCCAAGAGTTACTAAAAGACAACTTAGTTTCAAATCATTTAATAATTTTTTTGATTTTTTAATTAAATCTGCTTTTGATGAAATTTTGCCAACTACACCCTCGAGTTCCTTTTTATTTGGAGTCAAACAATAAGAGTGTTTATAGTTTCTCCAATCCTTCCCATAGGGGTCAATAATAGTTTTTAGTTTATGAGTATTACCTTTTTTTATGATTTGTTTTATAAATGGACTTATCTGTCCTTTCCCATAATCTGAAATAATTAAGAAATTATATTTATCAATTTTATAAAAAAGTTTATTAAGTATTTTATCTGCAATCTTTTGGTCAAATTTGATGTCATTATCAATTCTTACAATCTGACTTTTATCAACATAAATTCTTTTTTTGACAGTAGTTCTATAATTAATTGCTTTTTCAAAATAAAATTTGATTTTTTTTTTTTTAAAATAGATAGTACTTTAGTCATATAGCTGTCATTTGTTCTAGTTAAAAAAATATCAATATCTTTAGTTAATTCAGATAGACAAACAGCAACATTGGCCGCTCCCCCACAACGAATTTCCGATTTTATATCTTTAATGACTGGAGAAGGATGTTCAGGGCTCAATCTATCAGAAGAACCAATAATATATTCATCAGCTATGATATCACCGATTACAGCAATTTTATTAGTTTGATTCATACATTTTATTTATATATTAAAGCAAAAAAAAACACATATTTTAATATTTCAAAACTGACATGTACTTACTGTTGAAAAAGGAAAATATAAAAGAATTATTTTTTATATTAATTAATATAATTTTTCTGATAATTTTAATGGCAAAAATGCTTTCGCATTTTGACTTAACTGATGAGTCTCAAAAATTCATAAAATTATATTACTTAGTTACAGAAGATAAATATTTTGGTTATGACTATAATATCCATCAAGTTTATTTTTTTATATTATACCCTCTTTTAAAATTAATATATCTAATTGATCAAGATTTTTTGATAACAAATTTTATAATAATTAATAAATCATTATACTTAGCATCTCTTATAAGCTTATTTTACTATTTATTCTTCTATTTAAAAAAATATATCAAAATTGATTATTTTTTACTTTTTTTTGTATTATCGATGCCATTTTTTTCAATAAGCAAAGATATATTTTTTTTTACATATGACTCTATTCTGTCTTTATTATTTTTTTATTTTTTTATCTTAATAACACAAAATAAGATAAATACTCTAAATTCTACTTTTTTAACAATTATAGCAGGGCTGTCTCATCCCATATTTGGGATTTTTTTCTTTATTGTATTAAGCTTTAATATAAATAAAAAAAAGTTAATTAATTTTTATACATTAGTAATCTTATTAACATTAGTTATTTCACTAATTATTTTCTATTTTAAAATTATATCATTCAATGAACTAGTTATATCATTATCTCAAAGTAGTGAAATGAGTAACTTGCTTATACTAGGAAAACCAAAACAGTTGCTTTTATTATTCAGCATTTGTTTGTGCTATTTAATAATAAAATTTAATGAAGAGTTAAAAATAAAAAAAATTCTTATTCGATTTTATCACCAAATTGAATTTCTGTTGTTTACGATAATAGTTTTTGTTATCTTTTCGAAGTATTATATTTATGTATCGGGTTTAGCTCTTATACAACTTTACTTACTCAGTTTTAATACTAACAATGGATCTAATTTAAAATCAGTTAATTTAATTTTTGAATATGGACTACTTGGTATAATAATATTATCTTTTGTAAGTGGAAATTCACTAACTAAAATTTCAATTATAGCAATACCGCTAATTTCTAGTTTCATATTATTAGAAAAAGATAAATTCAAAATTTTAAAATTTAAACTTTTTTTTTTAGTTATGTTTATTTTTATTTTTTATCAATCAATTTTTTTTCAATACAGGGATGGATCGCTATTTACAAAAAAAACAGAAATTAATACAAGATTTGGTGATATTTTAATAAGTGAAACTAAAGCTAAACTTTATAATAATGTTCAATCAAATATTTTAGATAAAAATTTAAATAATTTGACAGTAATCGGTAGTGCGCCTTGGATTTATTTAATAGATGATTATAAACCAATCACTAAAAATCTTTTTTTTGATATTAAAACAGAATTATTCTTTGATTATTTATCAGAATTAGAGCCCATTAATTTTATTATAATTGAAAGAGGTAAGGTGGTTAATGAATATATTTTGAAACTTGATTGTATTACTTATTCTTTTGAATTTGATATTAGTAAAGTAAATAAATTATTAAATCGTAAATATGAGAAAGATTACTCATTATGCAAAAAAAATTAGAAAAATATTTTGAGTTATCGGTTCTAGTACCAACCTTTCACGAAGAAAAAAATATAAAAGATTTTTATGATGCTTTTCAAAAAATCAATAGCAAATCAAAAAAATTTTTTCTCTTTGTTGATGATAGTAAAAATAATTTAACTTCACTTCAGATTGATAAATATTTTAATGGAAAAGATTACAAAATCCTAAAATTCAAAAAAAATAAACAAATATCAACTAGGTGCAAATCTTCATGGAAGGGTTTTATTTGGTTAACAAAAAACATTAATTGTAATTATGTAGTTGAAATGGATATAGATTTAGCTCAACATCCCAAAGATCTCAATCGAGGCCTAAATTATCTAACTAAAAAAAAGGGGGATGTAATAATTTTTTCAAAATATTTGAAAAATTCAAAAAACGAAGGAAGGACTATTTTAAGAAAAGTAATTAGTTATCTATACTCAAAAATTTGTAGGACGCTTTTTTCTGAAAAAATAACTGACTATAGTAACTCTTATAGAATATATAAAACTGAGTCTTTAAAAGATTTACTTAAAACAAAAAGAAATTTTGATAGTCCTATTCAACATTTGGAAAATATTTTATTCTTTCTTAAGAGAGGTTATGATATTCATGAGACTCATTGTCATTATGTTGAAAGAAAAAATACTGATAGTTCTATTAAATTAAGGCACTTATATGCATATTCATTAGACTTTGTTTCTTGTATAATAAGAAATTTATAGAGTTCTAGTATTTCCGTAATGTACTATTGTTAAATCTTTCCTTGAACTTCTTAGCTCTCTATACGGATCAATAATTATACTTTCCTGATTAAATTGATGATCTTTAAAAGTAATATTGTCATGAATCAAATAAACAAAGCTTTCGTTTTTATTAGGCTCAATATCATAAAAAACTTTGATTTTGTTTTTTGATAAATTCTCAATATACCATCCAACTAAAATTGAAGGTGAACCTTCATCTTGATCTTTTAGCCCAGGTTTGAATGATTTGCCTAATATAACAACATTCTTATTATATTCTAGGCATCTGACGGCCATATTTTTTGCTTGAACTTCACGTGATAACATAATTGAGGAAAAAAGATCATAGCCAATATCATATTCTTTGGCTAACCACCTTAGGGCTATGTTGTCTCTTGGATGACATCCCCCGCCATCGCCAAAACCAGCTTTCATATAACTTGGACCCATTATTCTCATAGTCGAATTTTTTAATGCATTTGTTACAATATCTACATTAATGTTTCTAACCTTTTCCGATACATCCTGAATCATATTTACAAGACATAACTTTGTTGTAATGAATGTATTATAAAAAATTTTTATTGACTCTGCCTCTTCCCATGTGCCGAATTCAATCCTTGGATTAGAAATCATAGTTTTATAAAATTCGAAAAGTTTTTTGACATCACCATCTTCTTGTGCGTTTTCATTGCCTATGATAATCATTTCAGGGTTTAAAAAATCCCATTTAACAGTTCCTTGTGCTATAAGGTAGGGGTTATAAATAAATCTTTTGTTATTTAATATAGGCTTTACTAGTCTTCTAATAGTTCCTGGTAAAACTGTAGATATAAGCACAATAAGAGTTTTTTCATCAGTCAACTCAGATACTTTTTTTGTTATATCTAGTAAAATACTATATTCAAAATCCTTTGGTATTAAATGACTTGTTGGAAATTTTCCATCATAGTCAGGATCATGAGGTGTGGGAACAGCTATAAAAACGAAATCTTTATTTTTAACAGCCTCTGATAGGTTATTTGTTGTAGGTATAGTAGTTTCAACTTCTCTTATATCGTACCCAACAACATTATGCTTATTTGCCATTGTTTCGGCAACATCTCTACCTAATTTTCCTATACCAACAAAACCTACGTTCATAGCTATTAAATATACATGTAAAAATTAAAGTCTCATCAAGATAATTGTAAGTATGTAAGCGATAATTAAAATAGGCGGCGTCCTACTCTCCCAAGCCTTAAGACTAAGTACCATCGGCGCTGGAGGCCTTCACGACCGAGTTCGAAATGGGATCGGGTTTTTTCACTCCGCTATGACCGCCACAAACTTTTTATAACATTGTAGTTAAAACTTTTCGCTGTGTATTATAATTCAAGCATTGGATTATTAGTACTGGTTAGCTTCATGTGTTACCACACTTCCACACCCAGCCTATCAACGTGGTAGTCTTCCACGATCCTATAACGAAGCCTAGTTTTGAGGTTGGCTTCCCGCTTAGATGCTTTCAGCGGTTATCCATTCCGTACATAGCTACCCTACGATGCAGCTGGCGCTACAATAGGTACACCAGAGGTACGTCCACCCCGGTCCTCTCGTACTAAGGGCAGATCCTCTCAAGCTTCCACAACCATGGCAGATAGGGACCGAACTGTCTCACGACGTTCTAAACCCAGCTCGCGTACCGCTTTAATTGGCGAACAGCCAAACCCTTGGGACCTGCTTCAGCCCCAGGATGCGATGAGCCGACATCGAGGTGCCAAACCTCCCCGTCGATATGGACTCTTGGGAGAGATCAGCCTGTTATCCCCGGCGTACCTTTTATCCGTTGAGCGATGGCCCTTCCACGAAGTGCCACCGGATCACTATGACCGACTTTCGTCTCTGCTCGACTTGTGGGTCTCGCAGTCAGGCAGGCTTATGCCATTGCACTCGACGAACGGTTTCCAAGCGTTCTGAGCCTACCATCGCGCGCCTCCGTTACTCTTTGGGAGGCGACCGCCCCAGTCAAACTGCCCACCATGCATGGTCCCAACACCGGATAACGGTGTATGGTTAGGCATCAAGGAACAGAAGAGTGGTATTTCACTGGCGACTCCAGACTGGCTAGCGCCAATCCTTCAAAGTCTCCCACCTATGCTACACATCTGTCCCCTAATACCAATACAAAGCTGCAGTAAAGGTGCACGGGGTCTTTCCGTCTAACCACGGTTACTCGGCATCTTAACCGAGAATTCAATTTCACTGAGTCTATGTTGGAGACAGTGGGGAAATCGTTACGCCATTCGTGCAGGTCGGAACTTACCCGACAAGGAATTTCGCTACCTTAGGACCGTTATAGTTACGGCCGCCGTTCACCGGGGCTTCAATTCGGAGCTTGCACCCCTCCTATTAACCTTCCGGCACCGGGCAGGCGTCACACCATATACGTCGTCTCTCGACTTTGCATAGTGCTATGTTTTTAGTAAACAGTCGCTACCCCCTCTTCTGTGCCACCTCCTACTGGTTGCCCAATAGCAGGTCACTTTTATCCCGAAGTTACAAGTGTAATTTGCCGAGTTCCTTCAACATAGTTCTCTCAAGCGCCTTGGTATACTCTACCTTCCTACCTGTGTCGGTTTTGGTACGGTCTAATGCTGGAGCTATTTCCAGGGACAAATTCACTGCAAGTTCAATCCAGTAAGAACTTACAATTTACTTCATCCGTCACTACCAGCTGGTGCAGGAATATTAACCTGCTTCCCATCGACTACGGCTTTCGCCCTCGCCTTAGGGGCCGACTAACCCTGCGCAGATTAGCTTTACGCAGGAAACCTTAGGATTTCGGCGGAAATGTCTTTCACATTTCTTATCGTTACTCATGTCAGCATTCGCACTTCTGATACCTCCAGCAATGCTTACGCATCACCTTCACAGGCTTACAGAACGCTCCGCTACCCAATTACTAAAAGTAATTGTCAAAGCTTCGGTAAATGATTTGAGCCCCGTTACATTTTCGGTGCAGGATCTCTTAATTAGACCAGTGAGCTGTTACGCTTTCTTTAAAGGATGGCTGCTTCTAAGCCAACCTCCTGGCTGTCTTGGAGTTCCCACTCCCTTTCACACTTAATCATTATTTGGGGACCTTAGCTGTTGATCTGGGCTGTTTCCCTCTCGTCCAAGGACCTTAGCACCCATGGACTGTCTGCCGTGCAGACTTATCGGTATTCGGAGTTTGATTAGGTTTGGTAGGAATTGCTTCCCCCTAGCCCATTCAGTGCTCTACCCCCGACAAGATTCACACGACGCACTACCTAAATAGTTTTCGCGGAGAACTAGCTATTTCCGAGTTTGGTTGGCCTTTCACCCCTAATCACAAGTCATCCCGTAGCTTTTCAACGCTAGTGGGTTCGGTCCTCCGGTGAATTTTACTTCACTTTCAACCTGCTCATGACTAGATCACCCGGTTTCGAGTCTAATCCCATTAACTAAATCGCCCTATTCAGACTCGCTTTCGCTTCGCCTACACCTAAATGGCTTAAGCTTGCTAATGAGATTAAGTCGCTGACCCATTATACAAAAGGTACGCTGTCACCTCACAAAGAGGCTCCAACTGCTTGTAAGCATCCGGTTTCAGGTTCTATTTCACTCCCCTGCTAGGGGTTCTTTTCGCCTTTCCCTCACGGTACTGGTTCACTATCGGTCATAAAGTAGTATTTAGGCTTAGGAAGTGGTCTTCCTATATTCAGACAGGATTTCACGTGTCCCGCCCTACTCATGTCTAGTTTTTACTATCTACCCATACGAGGCTATCACTCACTATGGCCTGCCTTTCCATACAGTTCTGGTTTAGTAAAAAGTAGCACTGGCCTGGTCCGCGTTCGCTCGCCACTACTAACGGAATATCTTTTCCTCTAGGTACTTAGATGTTTCAGTTCCCTAGGTTCGCCCTTATAAGCTATGTATTCACTTATAAGTAATCGGGTTTCCCCATTCGGAAATCTCGGGTTAAGCTTATTGACAGCAAGCCCGAGCTTATCGCAGTCTATCACGTCCTTCATCGCCTCTTTATGCCAAGGCATCCACCAAATGCTCTTACGCGCTTGAATTATTAACACACAGTGAAAAGTTTGTGTTTGTTAATAACTTTTTGTAGTTATTTGTTGTTATTATTTGTGTTTTAACGAACAACTCGTGCAAAGTCGTTCGTTATTATCAGCTTACATATTTACGATTTTAAAGATGTTGGTGGAGGATAGCGGGATCGAACCGCTGACCTCCTGAATGCAAATCAGGCGCTCTCCCAGCTGAGCTAATCCCCCAACGGTGTTGGTGGGCGAGGGAGGACTTGAACCTCCGACCTCACGCTTATCAAGCGCGCGCTCTAACCAACTGAGCTACACGCCCAATTAATGCCCTTTATCAACATAGTTGAAAAAAGCAAAACAAATAGACGGTGGTTACTTTGAACGTACACTGAGTTCAAAGTTTTTTTTCCTTTAGAAAGGAGGTGATCCAGCCGCAGGTTCCCCTACGGCTACCTTGTTACGACTTCACCCCAATCGCTGGCCGTACCGTGGGCAGCTGCCTCCCGAAGGTTAGCGCACTGACTTAAGATAAAACCAACTCTCATGGTGTGACGGGCGGTGTGTACAAGACCCGGGAACGTATTCACCGCGGCATGCTGATCCGCGATTACTAGCAATTCCAACTTCATGCACTCGAGTTGCAGAGTGCAATCCGAACTGAGATAACTTTTGGGGATTTGCTCCACCTCGCGGTATTGCGTCCCGTTGTAGTTACCATTGTAGCACGTGTGTAGCCCAGCGTGTAAGGGCCATGAGGACTTGACGTCATCCCCACCTTCCTCCGGCTTATCACCGGCAGTTTCGCTAGAGTCCTCAGCCGAACTGTTAGTAACTAACGATAAGGGTTGCGCTCGTTGCGGGACTTAACCCAACATCTCACGACACGAGCTGACGACAGCCATGCAGCACCTGTGCGGAAGCCAGCCGAACTGAAGATTACCATTCTGTAACCGGCACTTCCCATGTCAAACGCTGGTAAGGTTCTTCGCGTTGCGTCGAATTAAACCACATGCTCCACTGCTTGTGCGGGTCCCCGTCAATTTATTTGAGTTTTAATCTTGCGACCGTACTCCCCAGGCGGGGTGCTTAACGCGTTAGCTACGACACCGAACAAAAGTCCGACGACTAGCACCCATCGTTTACTGCATGGACTACCGGGGTATCTAATCCCGTTTGCTACCCATGCCTTCGCATCTCAGCGTCAATATCAGTCCAGAAAATCGCCTTCGCCACTGGTGTTCCTTCCAATATCTACGAATTTCACCTCTACACTGGAAATTCCATTTTCCTCTCCTGAATTCCAGAACAAAAGTTTTAAAAGCAATTCCTAGGTTGAGCCCAGGGATTTCACTTCTAACTTTTTGTTCCGCCTACATGCGCTTTACGCCCAGTAATTCCGAACAACGCTAGGACCTTCCGTATTACCGCGGCTGCTGGCACGGAATTAGCCGGTCCTTCTTCTTCGGCTACTGTCATTATCCTCACCGATGAAAGAGTTTTACAACCCTAAGGCCTTCGTCACTCACGCTGCATTGCTGGATCAGGGTTTCCCCCATTGTCCAATATTCCCTACTGCTGCCTCCCGTAGGAGTCTGGGCCGTGTCTCAGTCCCAGTGTGGCTGATCATCCTCTCAAACCAGCTAAAGATCGGAGCCTTGGTAAGCCGTTACCTTACCAACAAGCTAATCTTGCGCGGGCCAATCTCATAGCGATAAATCTTTCCCATTTCTGGAATATACGGTATTAGCTACAGTTTCCCGCAGTTATTCCGTACTATGAGGTATGTTCCCACGTGTTACTCACCCGTGCGCCACTAAGGACACCTAGCAAGCTAGGGCCTTCGTTCGACTTGCATGTATAAAGCATGCAGCAAGCGTTCGTTCTGAGCCATAATCAAACTCTTAAGTTGAATTACCTACTCATAAAAAACAAAGTTTTAAATTGACGTAGGTTAGACGCCGAATATCGAGCAAGTATTTTTTTAAAAACACTCACTTCACCGAAATTCAACGTTATAAACCCACCGTCTATTCATTTCATATTTACTAAAAATAAAGAGCAAGAATCACTGGTGCACAATAAATGGCCCAATGAGTCGAATAAAGTAGGAGTATATCTACACTTTCTTCTGATTTTGTCAAATTATAATTAATAAAAATAATAAAAATTTTACGTTGAAATTATTGACTTATTTTATTTTCCTAGCTTGGATTTGTGATTTCCGTTCCCGATGTAAACCTCTTTATTTAACTCTATAGATTTATAGATAGCATTAACAAGAATAAGAGATTTAATTCCATCTTTGCCAAAAGTTACTTGGTTAACTTTGCCTTTCATTGATTTAATTACATTTTCATAAAAACTTTTATGGCCAAAACCATAGACATTTGGGGGTAAAGTAAGGTATTTCTTTAAATTAACTCTGTCTGTTTTTTTATTTTTAGTAACAAACCAATTTTTTATTTCATTTACCGCAAAGCCACCTAACTCTACTGTACCTTTTGATCCTAAAATTGAAATAGAACCCTCTAAATCTCTTGGTCTTGTAGCAGTGGTAGCCTCAATTAAACCTAATGCGCCATTTTTAAATTTTAAAATAACAATGGCAGTATCCTCAGCTTCAATGCGTGCTGATGCATTTATACTTTTTGCATACACGCTTTTTACATCTCCTACCATCCATTCTAATAAGTCTATATGGTGAATTGCTTGATTGGCTAAAACCCCACCATCGAGTTGCCAAGAACCTCTCCATTTATCTTTCAAATAATAATCATTGTCTCTTTTCCATCTAACTCTAATCGTACCCAAAAAAATTTTTCCAAGAGATTTATTTATTAATGCTTTTTTTAATTTTAAGACAGCAGGATTGAATCTATTTTGTTTAACTACGAATAATTTTAATTTTTTACTTTGAAATATTTTAATCATTTTTTTCGCATCACTAACTTTTAAGGCCATCGGTTTTTCTACAATTACATGAACATTAAATTTTGATAATTCAATCGCATGCTTACAATGATTGCCACTTTCAGTTAACACAGAAACAATGTCTATTTCATTTTCTTCCATCATTTCAGTTATATTTTGATAAGATTTACAATGATATTTTTTTGATAAAAAATCAGCTTTATGTTTTTCTTTATCACATACTGCAATTAATTTTGCATTTTTAATTTGACCACTGGACAGAAGCTCAGCATGACGACTCGATATTCTACCACAGCCTAATAAAGCAAATTTTATCATTTAAGTTTATAGTTTATGGAGTATATTATTTTTTTAATCATTTAAAGAAATAAGAAACTATGAAAAAAAATTTACTAATAACTGGTGGATCAGGATTTCTTGGAATAAATTTAAGCAAAAAACTTAAAAAGAAATATAATATTATTTTAGGCGCAAGAAATAATAAACTAAATCAAGAGGCTCAAAATACAACTGGATGCCTTACTGTCCCATTAGATGTAAGCTCTTCAAAGTCTGTAAGAGATGTTTTCAATTTTGCCAAACCCGATATAGTTATCCATGCAGCCGCAACAAAATTTGTTGATCTATCTGAGAAATTTCCCCTCGAATGCATTGACATAAATGTGAATGGATCAGCTAATATAGTTAGAGAGTCTATAAATTTTGGTGTGAAAAAAGTAATTGGTATTTCAACTGATAAAGCATCACCACCAATAAAAAATACCTATGGATTGTCCAAATCTATCATGGAAAGGCTTTTCATTAGATCAAACTCAAAGAATACAATTTTTCTTTGTGTTAGATATGGAAATGTAGCATGGTCAACTAAGTCTGTTTTGCCAGTTTGGAAAGATATGTTCCAAAAAAATAAAAAAATCATAAGTACCGGACCTCACATGAGAAGATTTTTTTTTACTATTGATGATGCTGTATCCTTAGTAGAGTTTGCTTTAGATAATTCAAATAAATATTCAGGCAAAATAATTTCACGAGAGATGAAATCAGCAAAAGTAAAAGATTTGTTGGAAGTATGGATAAATTATTATGGTGGAAGTTACATGTATTCAAATGAAAGACCGGGTGAGAGATATGATGAATACCTAATAGGTAAAGAAGAACTTGATTATACATATTCGAAAATCATCAATGGTATCAAATACTATTTTATCGATTTCGATAAAAAAGCTAAAAACCCATTAAAAAAGATAGTCTCATCAGAAAATGCTAAAAGTCTCAATAAGAAAGAAATAAAAAAATTGATTGATTTTGGACTCAAATAATAAAAAAAAAATTCAGTATGCAGTAATAATGGCTGCTGGTAGGGGTATGAGACTTATGCCATTCAGCAATTTTATTCCAAAAGCATTAATGCCAATTTATGAAACTAGCCTAATATCAAAAGGTATTAGTGAAATATCTAAAGAAATAAGTAAAATTTGTATTACCGTAGGGTATAAAAAAAAAGAACTTTCTAACCATGTTCTTGACTATAAAATTCACTCAATCATTAATACTGAAGGTAAGGGTAACTGTTGGTGGGTTTACAATAGTTTATTTAAAAATTTAGATGAACCTGTATTAGTTATGACCTGTGATAATGTTACTAAACTTGACTATCAAGCACTTTTTAAAAATTATCTAAAGCACAATTCTCCTCCAGTCATGATAGTTGGGGTCAGGCCAATTAATGGAATTGATGGTGATTATATAAAAGCTTCAAATAATATAATTTCTAAACTATCAAGGAGAATAAGAACTAATTTATATTCTTCAGGAATACAAATTATTAATCCCTATAAAATTAATCAAGTTACTAAATCAAAATCTGATTTTAAATTTCTTTGGGAAGAATTAATAAAAAAAAATATGCTATATTTATCTGATGTAAAACCCAAAAAATGGTTTAGTGTTGATACTCTTGAAACGCTCGCAAAAATTAATAGATGATGTTCTTGTTGCAATACCAATATATAATGAGGAAAAATATATTGGAAAACTTCTAAACCAATTAATAAAATTATTTAAACATATCATTGTAATTGACAATGGTTCTATCGATAATTCTGTAAATATCTGTAAAAACTTTGACATCACAATAATTCATCATCCAATAAATATTGGAAAAGCAGAATCAATGAAAACTGCAGCAATGTATTCTCAAACTTTAAATTATATAAAATACATTGCATATATAGATGGTGACCTTCAACACGATCCTTTTGATTTATTGGAGATGTACTATTATGTAGTTGAAAATAATTATGATGTTGTTGTCGGATCTAGATCTTTTGATAAAAATATGCCATTAGTAAGAATTATAGGCAATAAATTATATAGCTACCTTTGTTTAATTCTTTTTAATTTAAAAATTAAAGACGTACAGTGTGGTATGCGAATTTTAAAAAAGGAAATAATGCCCAAATTTGATTGGGACCTTAGTTTTGGCCAGCATTATTTCTTTGATGCTAAAATGACACTTTCATTTAAAAAACTTAAATTAAATTATGGGCAAAAAAATATTAAAACAATTTTTCATGATAAAAGTAAGGGTATGAATTTTCTTCAAGGAATTTATCTATTGCTTATGATTATTTATTGGAGAATATTTTTAAAATGAATTTTTTTTTAAGTTTTATATCTATAGCTTTAACTCTTCTACTCTTAAGTAACTTTTATTTAAGCTACAAAAAAAAAGTTATCAATCTTTTTGAGATGGCTGTAATACTAATTAT
This sequence comes from alpha proteobacterium HIMB59, assembly GCA_000299115.1. Lineage (NCBI taxonomy): Bacteria > Pseudomonadati > Pseudomonadota > Alphaproteobacteria > Candidatus Pelagibacterales > Candidatus Pelagibacteraceae > alpha proteobacterium HIMB59. Next base: position 1,390,199 of record CP003801.1, read on the forward strand.
TTTCAGTTTTGTAATATTTGTGTCTCTGAGACCTTCCTCAGTTGATAAAATTTTTTATAGTGTTTTAGGATATTCATTTAAAGATTTTGTGAATATAATTTCAATTATTATTTTATTTTATCTTTCTTTTTTAAATTATTCAAAAATTAAAGATTTAGACAAAAAAATTAATCAATTAATTCGATTAGAGTCATTAAAAGAAATCAAAAACAAATATGATGATTTTAAATGAGTCAATTTTCAAATCTATACAGTCTAATCTCATCATAATTAGAATTATAAGTTTCACATGAATGAATGGTTATCATTTTTTTATGATTTACACCAAAATATTTAAAAAAAGTTATAGCAAGATTTTTTATCTCTAATTCATTTTCTTTGTGAACACCTTTTTGATTTAATCCTCTTACGATGTAGTAGCGAATATTCTCTACACTATTTTTTGAGACATTATTAATTAAAAAATATTTGTCAGTATTTTGACTTAAAATTCGATTTACAGATAACCTAGTAGATGTTTTAGTCATATTCAAACTTTTATTTTGAACTGCAAATAAATCTCTAATGTTATTTTCAAGAAAGATTGTATTAAAATTATTGTCAATATAGCTGGAGATTTGGTCTACACAATTAAGAGTATCGCCAATTAATGAAATAGCCTGTATTTCAAAATTAATATTTCTTTTTAAACTATTTTTTTCAATAATTGGATAAAATCCCCATATAAAATTTGGAATTAATATAAATGATAAAATCAAAAAAAATTTTTTTAAACTCTTAATTCTAAAAACTATGTACATAGAAAAAATCAACATGATAGGCATCAAATAAATAAATGTTCTTTGATAAGAATTTAAAAAGGCTGGGAAAGATACAAAAAGAAAAATTAAGGCTATAAAAAAAATTTTAATTCTAAAATCAATTAAATAAAAAAGGGGAACAATTGATATAAATAATAGTACACCATAACCATCAAAAATTATTAGAATTAAATTTGAAAATAAAGAAAAATAATTTGAAAAAAAATTTGAAAATTGACCAAATGATAGACCGCCGTATTTTGATACAATATAACCCGCTTCTCCTGGTTTAAGCTTATTATAAAAATAAATTAAAATTAATGTAAAAAACAATATGACAATATTCAGAATAATAAAAATAATCTTACTTTTATTTATGATTAGTTTTTTATGATAAATAAATTGATAAATCTCTAAGAAAAAAAAATATGTTAATAATATAAATACATTCGTATAATTTGAAAAAATAGTCAGAATATATAGAAAATAGAAATTAAAATTCTCATTTTTTAAAAATATATTTTCTTTTCTGAGGTTATACAAAATAAAAAAATATAAAAAAAAGATACCAAATATATGGTGCCCTGCAGATTGAGGGAAATAAAATGAATGATAGGAAAAATATAAAAATAATAAAATTATTATACTAGAAACAATTTTTTTAAATTTACTTAGATTATATTTATTAGTTAATTCATCAAATATCACTAAAGCAATAAAAGAAAAAATTGCATAGCAAAAGAGAACGATTACTGAAAAATGTATGATATTATAATCTTTAAAAATTAATGAAAATGGAACATTAATAATAAATATAGTAGACATAAAAAAATAAGTAAAATTCCCATATAGACCAAGCAGATAGTGATAAATAAAGTTTCCATAAATATCAAAATTTAATATGTTTTTTGAAGAATCATTGATCCATTTGATTATTGCTATTTGATCTGTATTAGGATGAAAACCAATTAAAAATACTTTTAAGCATAAATTGACAATAAAAAAAGCAGAGCATAAGAAAAAAAAAACTTTAAAATTATTTTTAGAAATACTGGTTGCGGGGGTAGGATTTGAACCTACGACCTTCAGGTTATGAGCCTGACGAGCTACCAAGCTGCTCTACCCCGCGACATGATGATAGTGAAGTTATTCTAATTATAAATAAATTACAATTATTAATTAAAGTTATGATAATGCCATTTTAAATATGAAAAAGATCGAAAAAAATCAAAGAAATTTTTATTTTTCAAATTTTTTAAATTAGTATCTAAAAATTTTTTTTATCAATAAAATCTATATTTGCAATTGTGTCGTTCATAAATTCCAGCATATTTGAGGAATTTTGATTAATATAACTTTGCAATCCTCCTGGAAAATGTCTTTTTTCATTTTCCTTTTTTATGGAATTTGGAAATTTTATATTAGTATTTGTTTTTAAAATACTTTTAGTTCCATAATCAAAAATATTTTTAAAATTTTCGCTTAAAACTGACTCTACTAATCTATGGTCAGTCAATGGAGCTCTATATAGGACATTAAAATAACTTGTAACTTTATCCTCGATATCAGTTACATACGGAGTCATCCAATTATAAATAAAATTAAAATATACATTTAAAAAAATATCTTTTGAAAAATTTTTATAAAAATTAATATTCTTAATTGGGTTAACATAAAAATCATTCTTTTGAGAAAAGGCCAAATTATTTTTAAAATTTTTTAGATAATTTGGTAAATATTCATATAATGATGCTAGTAGATAAAAATATATATTTTTATTATTAAAATTTTTAAATTTACTGAGAGACTCAAAATATTTCTGAAATTTTCTATCTTTAAGCAAAAAAGCTAAATAGGCATAAATATGTTTTTGATATCCACAGAATATCTCATCTCCTCCATCTCCTTTAAATATGATTTTATCATTATTTTCTTTGCTCATGCGTGTAAAATAGAAGCTGGCAATAAACGAGAAGTCAGGCAAGGGACAGTCAATAATTTTTAATATTGAGTCTAGCTCTTGATGATAGTCAATATCATCTTGTGAAATTAAGATAGATTTGATGTTACGACCTTTAAATTTTTCAATAAAATATTGAATATTTTTATTCTCTAAAGTATTTTTTTCTTCTACAAAAGAATATGTTGTAATTTTTTTATTTTCATTTTTTGATAAATAATTAAGTACCGTAGATGAGTCAAACCCACCAGATAAGAACAATGAATATCTATCATAAATCGATTCTGATCTTAGAGAAACTGAGTCTTGAATTAACTCATAAATATCTAAATTGTTTTTGTTGAATGCATAAAAACTTTCGGGATTATTAAACCAATAGTTATAATTTTCAATTAAATTTCCATCTTCAGAAATAATCATTACAGAAGATGGTTCTAGGGTTTCAATGTTTTTTATATAAGTTTGATGTGCAAGTGGTTTATAGTTATAATCTAAAAAACACTTTGCCATTTCTTGGTTTGGAAAAAAATTTACTTTATTATTCAAAAAACTTTTTAAAGCTTTTATTTCAGAAGAAAAAAAATATTGCTTTTTAAGCTTTACATAAAAAAGTGGTTTTACTCCAAATCTATCTCTGGCTACTAAATATTTTTTGGAGTTGTAATCATGTATAATTAAAGAAAAATCTCCAACTAAATATGATAGAAAATTTTTACCAAATTTTTCATACAAATATAGTAAAACCTCAGTATCGCTATTGGAGACGAATTTATAATTGTTTAAATATTTAGATCTTAATTCTCTAAAATTATAGATATCTCCATTAAAAATAATTGTGTTATTTGATTTTAAAGATTTTAAAGGCTGAAATTTTGACGATAAATTTGCGTCTGTTGACTTAAAAAGAGAATGGCCAAAAAAAAATTTATTATTTTCTTCATAATTCAAACCATCCCTTCCCCTATGACTAATATATTTAAGAAAATTTTGGTTTTCAGGTACTGGATTATAATTATTAATTATAGCAACTATTCCACACATTTACTTAATATAGATGATTTTTTAAATTAAGTGAAAAAATAACTTTAAAATAAAATGGTAGCGGAGGAGGGATTCGAACCCCCGACACATGGATTATGATTCCACCGCTCTAACCAACTGAGCTACTCCGCCAAGAGACCTATTGTTTTATATTAAATTTAATAATTCTTAAATAATTTTGTTTATTTCTTTTTGTATAAATTTTTTAGCTTTTTGAGCATTTTTCTTATTAGCTAAAGAACTAATAACAATCTCTACTCCTCTTGGTTTGCCATCAAAAATAGGATAGCTGCCGATTGAGACATCGGTAAAATTTTTTTCTGCAATAGCAAGAATATTTGCAATTTTACTTTCAAATAATTTAGTAATGATAGATGAGCTATAAAACTTATTTTTATTATTAATTGATTTAACAAATTCTCTCATCATCGCTTCTACAATTGAAGGTATACCAGCGAAGACATAAATATTCTCAATGCTAAATCCTGGAGCTCCGCTAACTTTATTTTTTATTAATTTTGAACCTGATGGCATATAGGCCATTTTTTTTCTAGCATCTGTTAATTCTGATTTAATTTTTTTATAGTATTTAATTAACTCTTTAAATGCTCCTTGATGAAGTTTGTATTCTCGCTTAACGGCAATTGATATAGACTTAGCTGTAATATCATCGTGAGTAGGTCCGATACCTCCTGTAGTTATTACATAATCAAAATCTTTCTTTAACCTACGAATTTCTTTTACAATTGTTTTTTGAATATCTGGTATGACACAAACATAATTTAATAAAATACCAACTTTAAATAACTCTTTTGCTATATGATTTATATTTTTATCTTGCGTTCTTCCTGTTAAAATCTCGTTACCTATAACTACAAGACATGCATTTTTAATGTTATTTTTAACCATAAATGAAATTTAAAGAAAAAATATTAGAGGGTTTTTTTCTAAAACGCTATAAGCGTTTTTTTGTAGATGTAATAATTGACGGGAATATCATAACAACATACTGCCCAAATACAGGTTCTTTAAAAGGAATGTTGAGTGAAAAAGCTAGAGTATTGGTAGCTAAAGTTGATAACCCTAAGGCGAAATTGAAATATAGATTGGAGGCCATCAAACATAAAGGTGTCTATGTTGGAATTAACACATCTTTACCAAATGGAATAATTTACGAGGCAATTAAAGAAAAAAAAATATTAAATCATCTTCAAGGCGAAATTAAAACAGAGGTTAAATATGGTAAAAATTCTAGAGTAGATATTTTTATAGACAATCCAAAAGGAAAAAATTGTTTTATAGAAGTAAAATCAGTCACCCTATCTAGACTAAATGGTCTATCTGAATTTCCAGATGCCAAAACCACTCGAGGATCTAAACACTTAATTGAATTAGCAGAAATGTCAAAACAAGGAAACGATTGCTATCTTGTTTATTTAATCCAACGCAAAGATGTAGAAATGTTTTCTATAGCCAAAGATATTGATGAGGAATATTATAAAAATTCAATCATAGCCAAAAATAATGGTGTGAAATTTATTGCATTTTCCTGCGAGGTGTCAAAGAAAGGAATTAATGTGATACAACAAATTAATATTAATGAAAATTAAAACTTACAAACCAAGTGAAATAAATTCTTGCCGAGAAGCTAGTAAAATTTCTGCTACAATTTTAGATGAATTAAATCATCTAATTGCTGTAGGGATTACCACTGATGAAATTGATAATTTTTGTCTTGATAGAATAAAAAAATTAGGAGGTTTTCCTGCTCCTCTTTTTTATCGTGGCTTCCCAAAATCTACTTGCACTTCATTAAACCGTGTTATTTGTCACGGCATTCCCTCTAAAAATCGCAAACTTGAAGAAGGAGATATTCTCAATGTTGATGTGACTACAATTATTGATGGCTGGCATGGTGACTCTTCGAGAATGTATAAAGTTGGAAATATTTCTGTCAAAGCACAGAATATTTGTAACATTACCCACACCTGTTTAATTGAAAGTTTGAAAGTAATAAAAGTCGGTTCTTCAATAAGCCTTATTGGTAAAAAAATTGAAGAAATAGCTCATCCTAATAATTTTAGTGTAGTAAGAGACTTCTGTGGTCATGGAGTTGGTCTAAACTTTCACGAGAATCCTAGCATCCTGCATTACTATGACAAAGATTACGATGATATTAAGTTTGTTGATGGCATGATTTTTACTGTTGAACCTATGATTAATGCTGGCAAATATCACTCAAAAATACTTAATGATGGATGGACAGCTGTGACAAAAGATAAAACACTTAGCGCTCAATACGAACATACGGTATATATAAATGGTGATAAGATTGAGATTCTGACAGAGTCTCCAAATGGGGTTTTTTACAATTGATACCAAGATACTCAAGAAAAATACTAAAAGATATTTGGGAAGATCAAAATAAGTTTCAAATATGGCTTGATATTGAAATTCTTGCCTCTTCAGCAATGGAGCAATTAGGTCAAATTCCAAAAGGAACAACCTCTAAAATTAAAAAAAAAGCTAAATTCAAAGTCAGAGAAATTGAACAAATTGAAAAGAAAACGAAGCATGATGTTATTGCTTTTTTAACAAATGTTGCAAAATATGTAGGGCCAGAGTCTAGATTTATTCATAAAGGTCTGACATCTAGTGATATTTTAGATACATCTTTTTCTATTCAGCTCAGCCAAGCAAGCAATATTATTAAAAAAGGCTTGGAGGATTATGGCAAAGCTTTAAAAAAACTTGCTTTCAAACATAAGCATACTGTTTGTATTGGACGAAGTCATGGTATTCATGCCGAAACAACTACTTTTGGTCTAAAGATCCTTGGATATTTCGAGGAAAATAAAAGAAACTTGGATAGGTTAAACAGAGCGATCAATCAAATTCAAACTATTCAAATGTCGGGTCCCATAGGCACATATTCTAATATTGACCAAAGAGTTGAAAAAATAGTTGCTAAGAAATTAAAGTTTTCAATTGAACCTGTATCCACACAAATTATTCCACGAGACCGACATGCAGAGCTTTTTAGTGTTTTTTCATTAATTGCTAGTTCTTTAGAACGACTCGCAACTGAAATTAGACACTTACAAAGAACAGAAGTGCTTGAAGTTGAAGAGGGTTTTGGAAAAGGGCAAAAAGGTAGCTCAGCAATGCCTCATAAAAAAAATCCTATCTTATCAGAAAATGTTTCTGGACTAGCGAAAGTCATCAGATCCCTTGTAATTCCAGCTCTTGAAAATATCACAACTTGGCATGAGCGAGATATTAGCCATTCAAGTGTTGAAAGAATTAATGCACCCAATGCAACCATTACACTTGATTTTGCTGTTCAGAGAATGATTAATATTATTAATAATCTTGTTGTTCACAAAAATAATATGCTTTTAAACGTTGAATTGCTTAAAGGCCTCCCCTTCTCTCAAAACGTTCTTATTTTCCTAATTGAAAATGGGGTTTCAAGAGAGGATGCCTATAAAATAGTTCAAGAATGTGCGCTTAAAACTTGGAATGAAAAAACTGAGTTTAGAATAAATTTACTCGCCCACCCAACATTATCAAAATTTAATTTATCAAGAAAAATTGATCTTATTTTTACTAACAACAATCTATTTAAAAATGTTGATTTGATCTTTAAAAGGGTTATTTAAATGGCTTCCAAAATGAAAAAATTATATGAAGGAAAAGCAAAAATTATCTATGCTAAATCACCTAACCAAGTAGTAGCTACTTATAAAGATGATGCTACTGCCTTCAATAATCTCAAAAAAGGATCTATTAAAAATAAAGGTATTATAAATAACTCGATCTCCTCTTATTTATTTGATGTACTAAATAACTGCAATATTCCAACTCACTTTCTTAAAAAGCTAGATAAAAAATCTCAACTTTTAAAGAAAGTAGAAATTATTCCAGTTGAAGTTTTAGTAAGAAATTATTTTGCTGGATCGTTATCAAAAAAGTTTGGTGTCAAAGAAGGCACCCCTCTTAATGATACATTGATTGAGTATTGTCTAAAATCAGATGAACTCGGGGATCCACACATCAGCTCTGAGCATATTTTAAATATAGGGCTCTGCTCATTTGATGAATTAGAATTGATAGATGAATACTCACTTAGAATTAACGATATTCTAAGAGGTATTTTCTACTCTATTGGTATTAACTTAATTGACTTCAAATTAGAGTTTGGAATCTGCAAAAAAACAAAAGAAGTCATTCTTGCTGATGAAATTTCACCTGATACATGCCGTTTATGGGATTTAAAAACTAACAAGAAATTGGATAAAGATCGTTTTCGAAGAGATTTGGGTGATGTTGAGGGTGCCTACCAAGAGGTACTAGAACGGTTAAATATAAAATCATAATGAGAATTAAAATCCTTATTAGACTCAAAAACCAAATACTCGAACCTCAGGGTAAAGTAATTGAACAATCACTAAAAAGTTTAGGTTTTGAGGATTTTAGCAATATTAGGCAAGGTAAATTAATTGAAATCGATCTCCCTGACAGTCTTAATGAAGAGGAAAGATCTAAAAAAATTGATGCTGCATGCAAAAAATTATTAGTTAATGAAATTATTGAAGAGTACGAAGTACTTGGATGAGCTTTAAATCAGCCGTCATCACTTTTCCTGGATCAAATTGTGATAGAGATGCCCTAACGTATCTAAGAGATTTAACTCATGGAGAGGTATTGAATATCTGGCATGAAGAGCCATCCCTACCTAAGGTAGATCTAGTCATACTCCCAGGAGGTTTTAGCTTTGGTGATTATCTTCGCTCAGGAGCAATGGCCTCAAAAAGCAATATCATTGATGATGTCATTGATCATGCTAATAATGGAAGATATCTTTTAGGTATCTGCAATGGTTTCCAAATACTAACTGAAATTGGTTTACTAAAAGGCGCTTTAATTCAGAATGAATCTATAAAATTTTTAGGTAAAAACTGTCATATAAAAAAAAAATTCGATAATAAATTTAATTGCAATATCAAAGATAATGAAGTGCTACAGATCCCAGTTGCCCATAATGAAGGGAACTTTTATTGCGATCAAGAAACATTAAGCTACTTGCAAGATGAGGGCCTTATAGCTTTTGAGTACTGCAGAGGTGAATACCAGATTGATGATGCTAATATTAATGGATCTTTGGATAATATTGCTGGTATTACAAATAAAAATAAAAATATCTTAGGAATGATGCCTCACCCTGAGAGGGCTTATCAAGACTTTCATGCCTCAAAAGATGGAAAAAAAATTATTGAGTCGATCTTATCATGAATGATGAATTAATTTTACAGCACGGTCTGACTCTAGATGAATTTCAAGTAATTAAAGATTATTTAAAAAGAGATTTAACTATCGAGGAACTAGGAATTTTCTCTGCTATGTGGAATGAACATTGTTGTTATAAAACTTCTAAGAAATGGTTGAAAAAGTTACCTACTAATAATGAGATAGTTATACAAGGCCCTGGTGAAAATGCGGGAATCATTGATGTAAAAGACAATGATTGTATTGCTTTCAAAATTGAAAGTCATAATCATCCCAGCTACATAGAACCCTTCAACGGCTCAGCAACTGGCGTAGGTGGAATTTTAAGAGATATTTTTACTATGGGCGCTAGACCTATAGCTACTTTGGACTCAATTCGATTCGGAGAAATATCCTCAGATAAGACAAAATATTTATTAAATGGTGTTGTTCATGGCATTGGGCACTATGGAAATTGCATCGGTATCCCCAATATTGGCGGTGAATGTGAATTCGATAAAACTTACGATTTTAATAATCTAGTTAATGCAATGGCTATAGGCCATGTTAAAAACGACTCAATATTTTACTCTAAACCTAAAACTATTGGCGGTTTAATTGTCTATATTGGTTCAAAAACCGGAAAAGATGGGATCCATGGCGCCAGTATGGCATCTGATGTTTTCTCTGAAGATGATGAAGATGAAAAAAGACCTTCAGTGCAAGTTGGGGACCCTTTCATGGAGAAACTATTAATGGAAGGCTGTCTTGAATTAATGTCCTCAGGTCTAATTGAGTCTATGCAAGATATGGGTGCGGCTGGCATAACTTCCTCTTCTGTTGAGATGGCCTCTAAAGGAAATGTCGGTGTTCAAATAAACCTAGATAAGGTGCCCTTACGTCAACCCCTGACCCCTTATGAGATTTTACTATCAGAGAGCCAAGAAAGAATGCTAGCTGTTATAGACAAAGATAATAATGAAAAAATTAGAGAGATACTCAAAAAGTGGCAAATAGACTATGAAGTTATAGGAGAAATAACAAATACTAAAAGAGTAGTATTTTCTTCTAATGAAAAAATTGTTGTAGATTTACCTGTCAATATAATTGTTGATGATGCCCCTGAGTATGATCGAGAATTTTCCCTTCCAAAGAAAAGAAAAAAAAGAAATTTTGATACATCTAAATTAGATATCGAAAAAATGATTTCAAATTATATGAATAATTTGAATTATTTAGATAAGAGTTGGGTGTACAACCAGTATGACTCTACAGTTATGGGGGATACTATTAAAGAGCCTGGTCAATCCGCAGGAATAGTCAAGATCCATAACACAGAAAAGGCTATAGGTGCCACTACTGACTGTAATCCTCTTTACATTCGTATTAATCCTGAGAAAGGTATGATTTATACAGTTTTGGAGGCATATAGAAACCTTGTTGCCTCTAATATTAAACCCATGGCAATTACGAATAATCTAAATTTTGCGAGCCCTCTTGATCCAAATATTATGGGAGAAATAGTTTTATCAATAAGTGGTTTATCTGATATAGCGAAAAAATTAGATACACCGATCGTATCTGGAAATGTTTCCCTTTATAATCAAACAAATGATAGACCCATCAACCCTACTCCCGTAATTGGTATGGTTGGTTGTAATTCGAATTGGAAAAACCTATTACAAAATAAATTTATTGGAGAAAATGATGAATTAATCCTCCTAGGCAAAAGTCTGGGCGCTGACTTTAGCCCCTATTTTCTTCAGGATCAAAAAATTACAAATTCAATTTGTGATTTTAATGAACTGTTAGCGCCTGAAATCAATTTAGAAATTAAAACTGCTAAATTTATTCAAGAAGCAGCTGAAAAAAATCTTATTCAATCTTCCAATGATATTTCAAGAGGTGGTGTATTTATGTCTTTAATAAAAATGACTCAAAAAAATCTTGGTTTTTCCATAGAGATCAATGAGGAAAAAGATATTTTCTGTGAGTACTCTGCAGGATATATATTAGCTATTAACCCAAAAAATAAAGAGGAAGTTTTTTCAATGCTAAATCAAAATCAAATTAATTATTTATCTATAGGGCATGTAAAATTAAATACTTTTGAAATAAATTCCAAAAAATTTGAATATTCTGATATGTTGGAAAAATATAATAATAATTTTAAAAAAATAATTAATTAAATGCCAATTGAACAAAAAAAATTAGAAAGTTTGATAGCTAATAAATTTCCAGAATCTAAAATTTTGGTAGAAGACCTCGCTGGAGATAATAATCACTACTCAGTAACGATAGAAAGTTCAAAATTTAATGGTCTTTCAAGAATCCAACAACATCAATTAGTTTATCAGTCTTTAGAAGGATTAATGGACTCAGAATTACACGCTATGCAACTTAAAACGAAAGGAACAATTTAATGGAATTAGACAATGCAACTAAAGAAAATATTGAAAAGATGATTGGGGAGAATGACGTATTTCTTTTTATGAAAGGAAATCCTGATTTTCCTATGTGTGGTTTTTCCTCCGTCGCCAGTGCTATACTAAAGAAATGCGGAGTGGATTTTGGGCATTGTAATGTTTTAGATGATGAATCAATTCGAGAGGGAATTAAAGTTTTCTCAAATTGGCCTACAATACCTCAGCTATATATCAAAAAAGAATTTGTTGGTGGTTGTGATATTATGAAGGAAATGGCTGAGTCTGGAGAACTAATTGAGTTATTCAATACAAGAGGAATTAAAACAGAAATAGGCTAAAATTTTTATCTAGAGTAAAATTCTACTACTAGATTTGGTTCCATTTGAACCGGATAAGGTACATCAGTAAGTTGAGGACCTCGGATAAACTTACCTAAACATTTAGATATTTCTAATTGCAAATATTCAGGTACATCTCTTTCATTTGAACTTAGTGTTTGAATAATCATAGGGATGTTTTGGCTTTCTTGTTGTAGAGAAATTTCGTCACCGTCTTTTACTTGATAAGATTTTTTATCTACTACTTTACCATTAACCATGACATGTCCATGATTTACTAATTGCCTTGCAGCAAAAACGGTAGGAGCAAATTTAAGTCTGAATACAACAGCATCAAGACGTCTCTCAAGAAGTTCAATTAAAATTTGGCTAGTATCACCTCTTTTTCTTGACGCTTCTTGATAAATTTTTAAAAACTGCTTTTCAGTGATATCTCCATAGTATTTTTTTAGCTTTTGCTTTGCAGCAAGCTGAACCCCAAAATCAGATAGTTTTCTTTTTCTTGCTTGACCGTGTTGACCGGGTCCATAAGGCCTTCTATTAAAAGGACTTTTTGGTCTACCCCATAAATTTAGACCAAGTCTTCTATCAATTTTATGCTTTGAAGATAATCTTTTTGTCATGAATTGGTGTTTTATATAGATTTCGTATTTTAAGTCAATTTATTTTGTAAGAAATTTTATGACACCATAGGCTGTTTTTAGCATTTTTTGATCAATATTGGATGTTTTGAGAAAATTTCTGAGAGATAGTTCTAGATTCTGGGTTTTTGCCTTAATTGTTGTAAATCGACGATTTTCTAATAGCTGCATCAAATAACTAATGAATTTTTCAGTTTCTTGAGGTTTTAGGCCACTCTGCAAAATTGTTTCTTCATCTATTTTTCTAGATCTACTTAGCATATAAGCCACAACTGCAACGGAGTGCGATAAATTAAGAGATTTGCCCTTTTGAGTGGGAATGGTCAAGATATAGTTAGCATACGATATTTCTTTATTGCTTAAGCCGTTATTTTCTTGTCCAAACAAAATAGTCATTTTTTTAGCTTTTGATTTATCAACTTCCTCAATGTTAATTAAAGGGATATTTAGCTCCCTTTTTCGTACTGAGGTGGCTATAACTAAATCTGATTTAGCTATTGCTTCAGGAATTGAATTGAATGTTTTAACTTTTTTGGCTATTGACTCAAAATGCTTTGAAGACCTAATTCCTTTATCATTTGGCCATGGTTTTTTTGGACTCACTAGACCAACCTCCTCAAAACCAAAACACCCTAGAGATCGGATGGACATACCTATATTTTCAGATAGTTGCGGTTTGTTAAAAAGAAATTGAATTTTTTTTTTCAAGAAGTTTTAATTAGTTTAAAAATTAAACTTTCTCTTAATGCATTATAAGATGCATCAATAATATTAGTAGAAACCCCTACCGTGGTCCAAAAATTACCTTCTTTATCTTTAGACTCAATAATAACTCTTACTATCGCATCAGTACCTTTTTCAGAAGATAGAATTCTTACTTTAAAATCAGTAAGTTCTAAATCTTCTAAAGCTGGGTAAAATCCCATCAGAGATTTTCTTAAGGCTTTATCGAGAGCATTAACTGGACCATTTCCAATCTCAACATTCATGTATTCTTCTTTATTGACAATAATTCTGACAGTTGCTTCAGACTCTGTAACTAAGTCCCCTCTGGCATTCCATCTTCTATCATCTATGACTTTAAATCTAACTAATTCAAAATAATTTGGTAAACCAAAAAGTGTTTCTCTAGCTAAAATCTCAAAACTCGCAAGAGCCTGATCAAAAGCGTATCCTTGAAACTCTCTTTCTTTAACGTTCTGCAAAAGTAAGTCTAACTTATCCTTATGATCATCGGGGTTAATGCCAACTGTATTCAAAAGGGATGTAATATTTGAACGACCAGATTGATCTGAAATAACGATTTTTCTGGTGTTACCTACTAATTGAGGATCTATATGCTCATAAGTTTTTGGATCTTTATTAATTGCAGATACATGAAGACCCCCTTTATGAGAAAAAGCATTCTCGCCCACATAAGGTTGTTGACTATTAGGGGTTCTATTTAAGAGTTCATCTAATAAAAGAGATGTTTTCTTTAGTAAAGTCAAATTTTCTCTAGGAATAGAGGATTCAAAATCAGTTTTTAATAAAATAGAAGGTATGACTGAGACTAAATTTGCATTTCCACATCTCTCACCAAGACCATTAATTGTTCCTTGGACTTGTCGAACACCTCCTCTGACAGCTGCTAAAGAATTGGCGACAGCATTTTCAGTATCATTATGGGCATGTATTCCTAGTCTTTCTCCTGGAATTTTCTTGATCACTTCAGAGACAATTTTTTCTACTTCGTGAGGCAATGTTCCGCCATTGGTATCACAGAGTACTATCCATCTGGCGTTATTTTTATAAGCCTCCAGTAAGCAATTCATAGCAAATTCGGGATCTAATTTATATCCATCAAAAAAATGCTCTGCATCATACATTGCCTCAATACCCTTTTCGTTAATGTATTGAATACTTTCACCAATCATTTGGAGATTGTCTTCTTTAGAAATGCCTAGAGCTTTTTCCACTTGATAAGCCGAAGATTTACCTACAATACATATATGGCCGACATTGGTATTGATTAAACTATTTAAACCAGGATCATTAGATGCGCTTGTAGAAGGTCTCCTGGTCATTCCAAAAGCGACTAAATTTGAATTCTTTAGATTTAAAGTTGATTGAAAAAACTTATCATCTGTAGGGTTAGATCCTGGCCATCCACCCTCTACATAATCAATTCCTAGTTCGTCTAAAGCTGAAGAAAATTTAATCTTATCATCTACCGAAAAATCAACACCAGTAGTTTGCTGGCCATCTCTAAGAGTAGTGTCAAAGAAAAATATTTTATTTGGATTTACGCTTTCTTCCATTTTGTCCCGCTTTTTGTATCTTCTAAAATAATTCCATTATCTAAGAGCTCGTCTCTAATCTGGTCGGCTAACTCAAAATTTTTATTAGACTTTGCATCAGCTCGGCGGGCTATCATATTTTCAATATCATCATTATCAAGTTTTAATTCTATTTCTTGAAAATGAGGCACCAACCCTAAAATAGACAATCCATTGTTAAAAAAATTAGAAAGCTCTTCGTCTTCTGGTGTTTTTTTGAGGTCATTAAAAATTTGTTGTAATCTCATTAAAGCTTGTGGGGTGTTTAAATCGTCTTCCAAAGCCTTTAAAAAATCTTGATCCAAATGATTATTGGACGATTTCTTCACAAAATCTCTCCATTTTGAGACAATATTTGAAGAATATTTTAACAAGTCGTTTGAAAAATCAATAGGCTGTCTATAGTGCGTTGTCAGGATAGCGTATTTGATTGAGACGGGATCGTGATGATCTAGAAGTTCATTCATAATAGTTATGTTGCCAAGAGATTTCGACATCTTCTCTCCATCAAAATTTATGAATCCATTGTGAAGCCAATAATTAGCCATATTCCTATCATGGTAACAACATGATTGAGCTATTTCATTTTCATGATGAGGAAAAATCAAGTCAAGACCACCTGCATGAATATCAATTGTAGGTCCCAATAATTCTGCAATCATGGCTGAACACTCAATATGCCATCCAGGTCTGCCTTTGCCCCACGGGCTTTCCCAATAAGGCTCATTTTCTTTTGAAGGTTTCCACAAAACAAAATCTTCTGGATTTTTTTTATATTCTGCTACCTCTACTCTTGCCCCAGTAATAATATCTTTAAGAGAAAGTTTTGACAAAGCCCCATATTTATCAAATTTTTTTGACTCAAATAAAACATGATTTGCAGAGACATAAGCATATTCTTTTTCAATTAAACTTGTGATCATTTCTATCATTTTAGAAATATATTCAGTTGCTTTTGGTTCGTGTGTTGGTTCTAAGATTGAGAGAGAGTTTAAATCTTCATGATAAACTTTTTGAGTTTGTTCAACTAGCTGTTTAGTAGAAATCTTAAGTTCATTTGCCTTATTGATTATTTTGTCATCAATATCAGTAATATTCCTCACGTAAGTCACATTCCCCTCTCCAAATTTTAATTGAAGCACTCTAAACAAAATATCAAAAACAATTATAGGTCTAAAATTTCCTATATGGGGATTATTGTAAAGAGTTGGGCCACAAGCATACATCTTAATTGATTTATGATTGATAGGGTTAAAGTCTTCTTTAGTTTTAGTGAGTGTATTAAAGAGTTTTAAAGTCATTTAAATAATTTTTAATTTGATTAATGCCATAATATTCAAATAAGTTTTTAACTGAAGGTCCATTATTATTGCCGGTAAGAAGGTATCTGGTATTCATAAATATATCTTTTTTTGAAAGATTAGAGTCTAATTGACCAAGTAAATTGGTATATTCTTCAAATTCTAAACCATCAAATTTGTTAATGTTCTCAAGTAACAAATTAACAAAATCATCTGAAGGACTAATTTCAATTCTATTTCTTCTAATGATTTCTAAAAATTCAAGAATATCAGAGAATTTTTCAACATTGTTTTTAATTAAATTCCATTCATTCTCTTTAATTTCAAAATCAATTAAATTTTTAAATTCATTTAATAATTCATTTAGGCTCAACGCTCTGAGTGCCAATTTTTGAAAATGATCAATTTTAGATAAATCTAATTTAGGAAGATTTTTAGATATTTTTGATAAATCAAAATCAACATAATTATTTTGAGATATTTCTTTAAAGCTATAGTCTGCATTCAACCCTACTGAATATAAATAAGAAAGTATACTTTCAGTTGAATATCCTGCTTCTTTGAATTTTTTAATAGAAATTGAGTCTACATTTCTTTTGCTTAATTTAGTTCCATCTTCATTTAGCATTAATGGGTTATGCCCAAAGCTAGGAACTTTTGCATCTAAACTTTGAAATATTTCGACATGTACTGCGGAATTTGATAAATGATCTTCGCCTCTTATTATATGAGTAATTTCCATATCTATATCATCAACAACACTTGGGAAGTGATACAAATAACTTCCATCTGCTCTCCTTAACACAGGATCAGATTGAGAGGATAAATCTACCTCAGTTTTACCTTTCACTAAATCATTCCATTGAATTTTATTTTGGGATAATTTAAATCTCCAGTAAGGTCTCTTGCCAGACAATATTTGTGTTTCAATTTCTTCCTTAGTTAAATTTAAGGCTTCTCTGTCATAAATAGGCGGCTTACCTGCTTTTAATTGTAATTTTTTTTTTATTTCAAGATCCTCATTAGACTCAAAACAAGGATAGACTATTTTTTTAGAAATGAGTTGATCAAAGATTTGATTATAACGATCAACTCTTTTACTTTGAAAGAAAGTTTCATCATAATCTATGTTTAACCATTTTAAATCTGATGCTATAGAGAGAACAAACTCTTCCTTACTTCTTTCTTGATCGGTATCATCGTATCTAAGAATAAATTTACCATTATTTTTTTTGGCATAAATCCAATTCAAAAAACATGATCTTAGGTTTCCTAAATGGAGATTTCCAGTTGGACTAGGTGCAAATCTTGTAGTTATCATTTTAATTTTTTAAGTAGATACTCTCTAGATACCTTTACTCTGGGTGTTTTTCCATATTTAATTATATCTGCAGTAGCGTAAGTCTCAGACCATTTTTCTGGCAAATAACTACCTGTTCCAATTATATCTATAGGTGTCTTGGCTAAAGCCATAGCTTTACATTTGTCATTTGTAAAACCACTCGAGGCAATAATCTTTACCTTTTTAAAACCAAACTTATCAAGCTGGGATCTAAGATGCCATATTGCTGAAGCTGAAACACCTGGTCCTACAAGATGTTTCAGTTCATCATCCGAACGATATTCCTTAATTGATCCCGGTGCAAACTTTTCAAGCACTTCATAGGACTTTGCCGTATCCAATCCCTCAATATATCTTCCACTTGGTGTATCTAATCTAATAAATACTTTTCCTTTTTTAGATAAATTATCAAAGTAATTACATACTTGAATTGAGTCAGTAATTTCTTTTCCAAAATAATCTGGCAGTACTACTAAATCATTTTTCGGAAAAGTTTGATGAAACATTTTTACCGCCTCTAATGTTGAACCTGCATAACCAATTATCGCATGAGGCATGGTTCCTAAAGCTTTATTTGAGGGAAAATAATGAGAAGTTGCAGCTATAGAGGTACCCACAAAACCAAGTGATTTATTTTTTTTTGCAGCCTTTGAACCAACAGAAGCAGCATAAGACATTAATTCAGACATTTCAGAACCGGCACAATGTCTTGCATCCATAGCTATAAAAGAAGTTTTTGGAAGATCAATACACATTTGATAAGCATTTGCAGCCGCTATGCAAGCGGGACCAATCTTTTGTAAAAAAAGAGTTTCAAGATCAACTATATGCTGAAATGATCCTTTGATATAAAGAATTGGTTCTCCGGCACCAAAATATTCACCCTCTTTGAATGGTGTATTGGTTTGAATTTTTATTTTTCTATCCTTAGCTACTGATTTTATCCAATCAATTGCTAACTTCAAAGCTACTATGCCTGGTCTTCTGATGAAAACAGCATAAGTAACATCTACGTCCCCATATTTTTTTATTATCTGTTTAGATTTTAGAAAATAATTATCGGTGTAGGATTTAATAAAATCTTTCTTAGTTTTGTTATTCATATTGAATAAAAAAACTACAGGGTATCACCGTTGGATAGTAAATCTGCTAATAAAAATGATAACTCTAGTGATTGATTTACGTTAAGTCTTGGATCACAGAAAGTATGATATCTATCTCCCAAATTTTCATCTTTGATGTCTTCAGGTCCTCCAACGCACTCTGTAACATTTAGGCCTGTGAGTTCCAAGTGTACACCACCAGGTATGCTTCCTTGAGACTGATGAATCTCAAAGAATGATTTAATTTCACTTAAAATATTATCTGTTGCTCTAGTCTTATATCCAGAATTACTAGTTGAAGTATTTCCATGCATTGGATCACAAACCCAAGTTAAATTAAGACCTAATTTATCAATTTCTTTTAGTAAGTTTGGAAAGGTTGACTGAATTTTTTCAGCGCCCATTCTGACTATCAAGGTTAATCTGCCTCCCTCATTTTCAGGATTAAGAATCTCAATATTTTTCTGTAAATCATCAATGTTTGTAGATGGGCCAACTTTTAAACCGAGAGGATTTTTAATCCCACTTAGATAATGTATATGGGCCCCATCTGGGTCTCTAGTTCTGTCACCTACCCAAAGAAAATGTGAATTTACATTGTACCAGTCACCAGTTGTACTATCTATTCGTGTAAAAGCCTCTTCATAGGGTAAAAGTAAAGCTTCATGGCTTGTATAAAAATCAGTCTCACGAAGTTCTCGAGTATTATTTTCATTAATTCCACAAGCATTCATAAAATTGATACTTTCTTCAATTTTTTGAGAAATTAACTTATATTTTTGAGTTGACTCAAAATTACTCGCAAAATCTAAATTCCATTTATTTAACTGAGTTAAACTTGCAAAACCACCTTGCGCAAAAGCTCTTAATAAGTTCAAAGTCGAAGCCGAATGATTGTAAGCTTGCATCATTCTTTGTGGATCTGGTTCACGAGACTCTTTTGTAAATTCGAATGAATTAATAATATCTCCTCTGTAACTAGGTAATTTTAAACCATCTTTTTCTTCAAAATCTGAGCTTCGAGGTTTAGCAAATTGGCCACCAATTCTTCCTAACTTGACAACTGGTGTATTGGTAGCAAAAGTTAATACCACAGACATTTGAAGTAAAAGTTTAAAAGTATCTCTTATAGTATTAGGATTTAATTCGCTAAAACTTTCAGCACAGTCACCACCCTGTAAGTAAAAAGCCTCTCCTTTTTGGACCTGATGAATCTGGGATTTGAGTGATCTAGTTTCTCCAGCGAAAATAAGTGGCGGCATTGAGGATAAATTATCAAGAACGCCATTAAGCTTTTTCTCATCAGAATAAGTAGGCATTTGTTTTGCCTCATAGCTTCTCCAACTGTTTTTGGTCCATTTCATGAGCTGTGGATTATATTGTGAATAATT